>NZ_JBDPLU010000060.1:0-2173 GCF_039871525.1 Streptomyces sp. B6B3
GAGCGAGACCCCGACGTGTTCGGCGATCTGCGCGATGGTCAACGGACCGCTGGGCGGCTCGTCGGGCGCCTCGTTCGCCCTGACGCTCCCAGGTGCTGAGGTCATGCCACGCAGTGTAACCCCCGGGCCAGAAACCGCTTTCGTAGAACGTGTGCGCGACGCCGCGGATCCTGACCGCGGCACGCGCGCATCCCTTGGTCCCGTCCCCATGAAAATTCGAATGGTTCGTCGAAAAAACTGGGACCGAAGGGCTGGCGATCACCAGGAAGGCCATCGCCGACAGGGGGAGGGTGGCGGCCGGGTGACGAGAGGCGGGCGCGGGTCGGGGCGCCGGCCCAGGGTCAGCCGCAGGGGCTGGGATGGGGAGGAGGCTGGCCCTGGGAGGCGCCAACGCCGTGTCGCGGCAGTGCACCGGTCTCGTCGGGAACCGGTTCGCTGCTGCCTGACGCCGCGGCACGGCGGGTTCGTTGCGCCGAGCCGCGCCCTGAGCGGCGGATGGTGCGCCGGGAGGGAGCGGCTCGGGCCGTGTGTGGGACCCGGGCGGCAGCCCCCGCCACCCGGGTCCCACACGGCTCGAAGGTGCTCAGGAAAGGCGCGGGACGGCGGATGACGTACTCCGCTCGCCGGCGCGGCGACGGTGTGGGCGAGGCGCGGACGGCTCCTGGCGGCTCAGGCGGGTTATCACCGGAACGGAACGACGGAACGACTGGTGCGCGTGCTGTCGTGCGGGGCCCGTTGGGCAGGACAAGGCCGGTCCAGTCCGGGCGAGGGCGCGATCACGTCCGAGATTGCGAACATCGATCGGACTGTCAGGCATAGAGCATAGGAGGTTCGAGCGTCGCGTCAACCTCTCGGGAGCTTTTTGTTCGTAATCAGAATCGAAAAAACGATGGCCGGCGGGTGTTGTCTCCGCAGGAGGCCGGTCTATAGTTCCTGTCTGAAGGATCGACCGTTGTTCGACATATCGCACGAGATCGGGTTGTCGGTCTGCGCTGGGGGCGTCGTGACCGTGGGGAGCCGTCGCCATCCGTCATCCGCACGTTCCGGCGCTCCGTGGCGCCGCCCGATGGGAGCCAACAGATGCCTCCGCACGCGAACCGCAGGAACTTCCTGGCCCTCTCCGCCGCCGGGGTGGCCGCTGGTTCGGCCACCGGCACGGCCGCGAACGCCCACGCGGGGGGATGGTCCGCCGAGTCCCGTGCCACCGACCGTGATGTGACCGCGGCGGACCGTCCCACCGCGCAACAGGAGCATCAGCTGCGCCTGTGGTACCCCGACGCCGCGAGGGAGTGGCTGGAGGCGTTGCCGATCGGCAACGGCCGGCTGGGGGCCATGGTCTTCGGCGGCGTGGACGCCGAGCGGCTCCAGTTGAACGAGGACACCGTGTGGGCCGGCGGGCCGTACGACCCGGCCAACCCCGACGGCCTGGCCAACCTGGAGGAGATCAGGAACCGGGTCTTCCGGGAGGACTGGTCGGGGGCCCAGAGCCTGATCGACAGCAGCTTCATGGGCAGCCCGCTGGGCGAACTGGCCTACCAGACGGTCGGCGACCTGGTGTTGACCTTCCCCTCCGGCGGGGCGGCCAGTGACTACCGCCGGGAGCTCGACCTCACCACGGCGGTCGCCCTGACCCGTTTCACCCGCGACGGCGTCACCTACACCCGGGAGACCTTCGCCAGCGCCGCCGACCAGGTCATCGCCGTTCACCTGACGGCTTCCGCGGCCGGCCGGATCTCCTTCACGGCCGCCTTCGAGAGCCCGCAAACCACCAACGCCCATTCGCCCGACCCGTTGACCATCGGCCTGGACGGGCTCTCCGCGGACATGGAGGGCATCGACGGCCAGGTGCGGTTCCGCGCGCTGGCCGCCGCCCATGCCACCGGCGGCTCGGTGACCAGCCAGGACGGCACGCTGATCGTCAACGGTGCTGACGCGGTGACGCTGCTGGTCTCGATCGGCACCAACTACACGAGCTACCAGGACCTGACCGGCGACCAGAACGGCCGTGCCCTGGATCCGCTGACGGCCGTGGAGGGAAGGTCCTACGACGAGCTGCGGTCTCGCCACGTCGCCGACTACCAGCAGTACTTCGGCCGGACCGCCCTGGATGTGGGCAGCACCGACGCCGCCGAACTGCCCACGGACCAGCGGGTGGCGGGTTTCGCGGGGGGTG
>NZ_JBDPLU010000061.1:0-1930 GCF_039871525.1 Streptomyces sp. B6B3
CCCGTCGTCGTCGTGACGATCCTCGGCTGCGTGGTGGGATCACGTTCCGGCACAAGCTGCGGCGGGACTATCCGCTGATCCTGATGACGCTGCCGGTGCTGATCCTCCTGGCGGTCTTCGCGTACATCCCGATCGCGGCGAACGCGATCGCGTTCCAGTTCTACGAGCCCTACCTCGGGGACAACTTCTTCGACTCGATGGCCGCCAGCGCCTGGACCGGGCTGGAGAACTTCGAGCGGATGCTCGACGACCACGACTTCTGGAACGCCGTGGAGAACACCCTGGTGTTCGCCTCGCTCCAGCTGTTCTTCTTCTTCCCCGTACCGATCGCGCTGGCGTTGCTGATCAACAGCTTCCTCCACAGCAAGGTACGGGCCTGGTCCCAGGCCATCCTCTACCTGCCGCACTTCTTCTCCTGGGTGCTGGTGATCACCGTCTTCCAGCAGATCTTCGGCGGCGCCGGACTGATCGCCCAGACCATGCGGGACAACGGCTGGGGCGACGGCTTCGACCTGATGACCGACCCCGGCTTCTTCAAATGGCTGATCACCTTCCAGGTCATCTGGAAGGACGCCGGCTGGGGCATCATCGTCTTCCTCGCCGCACTGTCCACCGTCAACCAGGAACTCTACGAATCGGCGGCCGTGGACGGCGCGCACCGCTGGCGCCGGATGTGGCACGTCACCCTCCCCGCCCTGCGCCCCGTCATCGCGCTGCTGCTGGTCCTGCAGGTCGGGAACATCCTCACCGTCGGCATGGAACAGTTCCTGATCCAACGCACCGCGGTCGGGCCCGGCGCCTCAGAAGTGTTGGACTCCTACATCTGGAACCGCGGCATCGAGAACGGCGACTACAGCTACGCCGCGGCCATCGGCATCGTCAAGGGCATCTTCAGCGTCGCCCTGGTGATCGCGGCCAACCGAGTCGCTCACGCGATGGGCGAGCAGGGGGTGTACAAGAAACAATGAGCGCCACCATCACCAAGGACACCGACGCCGCCGAGGCCAGCGTCCTGATGACGGACGACGACGAGAAGGGCAAACGGCAACGCCCCGCCTGGGAGGAACCTCCCACCCGGGTCGGGCTGACCGCCAAGGGCGTCATCCTGGGCATCGCGCTGCTGGCGATCCTCTTCCCCGTCTGGATCGTGCTGATCACCAGCCTGTCCGACGCCGAGACCATCTCCAAGACCGGCGGCCTGGTCGTGTGGCCCGACGGCATCACCCTGGACGCCTACCGCGAACTCCTCGCCGGCGGACAGGTCGCCCGCGCCATGTGGGTCTCCATCGGCATCACCACCATCGGCACCGCCTTCTCCATGGCGATATCCATCCTGGCCGCCTACGGCCTCACCCGGATGGGCTCCCTGTGGCACCGCCCCATCCTCATCACCATGATGGGCACGATGTTCTTCGGCGGCGCCGGCATCATCCCCACCTACCTCCTCATCCAGGAGCTGGGGCTGATGAACTCCTACGGCGCGCTGGTCCTGCCCATGGCCGTCAACGTCTTCAACATCCTCGTCCTACGCGCGTTCTTCATGAACATCGGCTCCGAACTCATCGACTCCGCCCGCATCGACGGCGCCAGCGAGTTCCGCATCCTGCTCCAGATCGTCCTCCCACTCTCCCGCGCGGTACTGGCCGTGATCGCGCTGTTCTACGCGGTGGGCTACTGGGGCAGCTGGTTCGCCGGCTTCATCTACATCCAGGAACAGGACAAACTCCCCCTGCAGAACGTCCTCTACCAGATCGTGGTCCGCCGCGAACGACCCACCGGCATGTCCGAGATGATCGCCTCCGGCCAGGTCCCCAGCATCAGCGTCCAGACCGCCGTCATGATCCTCGCGCTCCTCCCCGTCGCCATCCTCTCCCCCTTCGTCCAACGCCACTTCAAGAAGGGCATGCTCATCGGCGCCATCAAGGGCTGA
>NZ_JBDPLU010000062.1:0-1753 GCF_039871525.1 Streptomyces sp. B6B3
GAGGTGTGTTCGTGCAGGACGTTGAGGGTGTCGACGATGGTGTCCAGGCCGATGAGGTCGGCGGTGGCCAGCGGCCCGGTGGGGTGGCCGAAGCAGTCGCGGAAGATCCGGTCGACGGTGGCGGGGCTGGCGGTGCCCTGGTGGACGACGGTGGCGGCCTCGTTGACGGTCAGCATCAGCACCCGGTTGGTGACGAAGCCCGGACCGTCGGACACCACGATCGGGGACTTGCCCAGGGAGACCAGCAGGTCGGTGGTCCGGCGGAGGGTCTCCTCGCTGGTGGTCTCCGCCCTGACCACCTCGACGGCGGGCTTGGCGGGGGCCGGGTTCATGAAGTGGGTGCCCAGCACCCGGTCCTGGTGGCCGGTCACCGCGGCGAGCGAGGCGATGGGAATGGCCGAGGTGCAGGACGCGAGGATCGTCCCGGGCGGACACAACCGGCCCAGCCGCCGGAACAGGTCCTCCTTCACCGGCTGGCGTTCCACGGCGCATTCGACGACGAACGTGGCCGCGCCCAGGGCGTCCAGCTCGTCGGTCCACCGCACCCGAGCGGCGACGGCGGCGAGGTCCACCTTCTCACCGCCGCTGAGCATGGCGTGCCGCAGCCCCTGGCGCAGCCGCTTCGGCGCGCTGGTGCGGGCGTCCGCCGACGGGTCGACGACGGTGACGGGGTGGCCGGCGCGGGCGAAGCACGCGGCGACGCCCACGCCCATCTGGCCCGCGCCGACGACCCCGACGACGCCGACGACGCCGAGGGGAGGGGTGCTGTCGGTGCTGTCGGATGTTCCGGTCATGACGAGGCCCCCGTTTCGTTTTCGGCCCCGGCCACGGTGGGCTCGGGCTCTTCGGTGATCAGCCGGACGTGTCCTGGTGGCGGTGGCGGCGGGAGTGCGGGATCGCGGGCCAGCAGGATCCGCCCGTCGTGCCCCCCGTGCCCTGCCTGGTCCTCGGGTTCCTCGACGGGTGCGAACCCGGCGAAGCGGAGGGTGACGAGCATGACCCGGTTGACGTCCCTTGGCACGAACCTCGCATGCGGGCGCAGGCCGCGGTCCAGGGCGCGGCGGATGACGTGGTCCAGCAGTACCGAGCCGACCCGGCGGGACATCACCCGGCAGGACATCAGCAGCAGGTCCAGCACGGCCCGGGTGGCGTCGAGTTCGGTGACGGCCAGCCCGATCGTGCCGTACTGGCCGTAACGGTCCTCCAGGGAGGCGACGAGCACCTCGTGCCGCGGTGACCTGGTCAGCTCCCGCAGGTCCCGTTCGTCGTAGGTCACCCCGGTGGTGTTCAGCTGGTGGGTACGCACGGTCAACTCGTGGGCGCGGGCGATGTCCGCCTCACCGGCCCGGCGGACGGTCATCACCAGCCCCAGCCCGCGCAGGAACTCGGTCGGCGTGCCGGCGAACTCCTCCTCGGCCGCGGTACGCGCCCGTTCCGCCTGGTACATCCGCCGACGCGCCCGCGCGTCGTGGGTGACCACCGCGGGCCGGAACTCCGCCAACCCCGCCAACTCGTCAAGGAGGTGAGCCGGATACGTCCGCACCTGGGGTAACGCCGCCGCCACCTCGGCGCGTTCCAGGGCGTCGTTGTCCACGAACGCCACGGTGTCCAGACCGATGTTCAGCGTGCTCGCGATCCGCCGCACCGCCTCGGACTTCGCACCCCACCCGATCTCCAACGCGCAGAAGTACTCGGCCAGCCCGTGCGCGGTCAGATGCGCGTGCGCCACGTCGTGGTCACCCCTGCTCGCCAC
>NZ_JBDPLU010000063.1:0-1665 GCF_039871525.1 Streptomyces sp. B6B3
AGTAGCTGTTGTCGTTCCGATCGTGAGGGTTGTGCGTCGAACGAGAGTCTCGATCGGGTGGTCGCAGCTGGCGGCGGGCATGAAGACAGGGCCTCTTGGTAGCTCGGGGTTGCGAAGCCAACCGAGATCCAGGAGACCCTGTTGCCGCAGTTGTACGTGCTCGCGCCGGTCGAGTTCAACCCGGCTGCCCCGACGTGTGATTGTGTCGCTCACCGGTTCGGGAATGCGGCCGATCACCCGGAACGTGTTCGACGGTATCCCTCGGACATGACGGACGCGGAGTGGGCCGTGGTCCGGCCGCTGCTGCCGGTGCCGGCCTGGCTGCGCGGCCGGGGCGGGCAGCCGGAGGCGTACTGCCACCGGGCGATACTCGACGCGATCCGCTATCTGGTCGACAACGGCATCAAGTGGCGGGCGATGCCCGGGGACTTCCCGCCATGGGACCGGGCATACGCATTCTTCCGCCGCTGGCGCGACCAGGTGCTGGTCAGGGAGTTCCACGACCGGCTGCGTGATCGGGTACGGCAGAAAGCGGGACGGGATGCGCAACCCACGGCCGGCGTGATCGACTCGCAGTCCGTCAGGGCGGACGCGGTCGTCGGTGCGGACAGCCGCGGCTTCGACGGCGGCAAGCTGGTCAACGGCCGCAAGCGGCACGTGGTGGTCGACACGCTCGGCCTGCTGCTGGGCGTGATGGTCACTGCCGCGGACACCGGCGACCGCACCGCCGCGCAGGTCCTGCTGCGACAAGTCGCCGACGCGCACCACCTGCTGGCCCTCATCTGGGCCGACGGCGGCTACACCGGCAGCCTCGTGGAGTACTGTCTGGCCGCGCTCGCGCTGGTGCTGGCGATCGTCAAGCGTAGCGACGGCCAGAAGGGGTTCGTGGTGCTGCCCAAGCGGTGGATCGTCGAGCGGTTCTTCGCCCACCTGATGCGCACCCGCCGCCTGGCGCGCGACTTCGAACGCCGCACCACCAGCGCCGAAGCGATGATCTACTGGTCGATGACACTGCTCATGACCCGCCGCCTGGCCCGGCCGCGCCCGCGGCCGTCGTGAACCGGCCCGGCGCCGGCTCGGCCAGCCAGCCACGCGCGACCAGGCGTTTCGCCTTCGACCGCAGCGCCTCCACCCGCGCCGGCACCACGTCCATGCCGAACAAGACGGCCATCTCCTGGCAGGTGGCCGGCCCTCGACCGAGCCGGACACGCTCTGTGAGGGCCTGCTGGATCCGCTGGTAGTCCACCGACAGCACCGCCCAGGAAAGGCCCTCACGCCACACCGGCACCTGCGACTTCGGCTTCGCCGCATCCCGGGGCACCGACGGTACGTCCGCACCCCGCGGGTCCAGGGCGACCTCCGTGGCGGCGGTGCTGCTGACGTCCGGTGCCAGCACCGTATCGACCCGCCTGCGCGCGATCGCCCACTCCTGCCATTCCTGCTCGGCTGCGGCCAGCTCGGCCTGGATGCGATCGGCCTCCTCGCGCAGCCCGTCGACTCGACGGCGAGCTGCGAGCTCGTGCTGTTCCAGCAGACCGACAACCGACGGCATCCGCGACCTCCCGGGGAGCGACGACACGACAGGCCACCACTCCCACGGAATCACAGACCCTATGCCTGAACAGCGAAAACGCCGTCCTCAAGTCCGGAAAGACAACAGCTACT
>NZ_JBDPLU010000064.1:0-1664 GCF_039871525.1 Streptomyces sp. B6B3
CTCCTAATTCGTGAGTAGGCGGTTCCAGGCCGACCTCGTCAGGGGCCGCTGGATTGACTGATGTAGACGGGTTTCGCGGTGGCCGCGTGGGCGCCGGATGGACTCCTGAGTTCTCCCGGCCCGCTGAGGCCTCCTGAGAGAGCGGTTGCCACCGGCGTCTTCGGGCCGCCGCGAAACCCATACCGGCCGCCCGGACGTTGATCGTCGTGGTGCGAGCCCGCCACAGGGTGACCCCCCGTTTCCTCCCGAGCCTTCGAGCTCTGCACAAGACAGGGGCCCCCGCGACGCGCTGGCGTCACGAACGGCTAGTGAGATGGCGGACCCGAGAGTCCTGGAATTAGGTCGCCGCGTGGCCCACACAGGCTTGCCACCTGCACAAACACGCAAGGCAAGGAGTACGGATTGAACGTGTACTGCGGGATCGACTGGGCCGAACGCCACCACGATGTCGCCCTCGTCGACCAGGCCGGCATGCTGCTGGCCAAGCGGCGGATCACCGACGATGCGGGCGGCTACCGGGTCCTGCTGGATCTGCTCGCCGAGCACGGCGACACCCCAGACGATCCGATACCGGTCGCCATCGAGACCAGTCAGGGCCTGCTGGTCGCCGCGCTGCGCACCGGAAGCCGCCCGATCTACGCGGTCAACCCGCTCTCCGCCGCCCGCTACCGCGACCGGCACAGCGTCTCCCGCAAGAAGTCCGACCCCGGCGACGCCCTGGTCCTGGCGAACATCCTGCGCACCGACATGGACGCCCACCGGCCCCTGCCCGCCGACAGTGACCTGGCCCGCGCCATCACCGTGCTCGCCCGCGCCCAGCAGGACGCCGTCTGGCACCGCCAGCAACTGGTCAACCAGGTCCGTTCGCTGCTGAAGATGTTCTACCCGGCCGCTCTGGACGCCTTCCAGGGCAAGCAGCACGGCCTCGCCCGCTCCGAGGCCCGCGCCGTCCTGGCCACGGCACCGACCCCGGCTGGCGCGGCGAAGCTCTCGCTCCCGCAGTTCCAGGCCGCGCTGCGACGCGCCGGCCGCGTCCGCGGCATCGAGGCCGAGGCCCGGCGCCTGCGGGAGATCTTCCGCGGCGACTACGCCCGCCAGCCTCAAGCCGTCGAGGGTGCCATGGGCCACCAACTCGCCGCACTCATCGTCCAGCTGGATGCCGCCTGCCGGGCGGCTGAGGAGCTGGCCGAGGTGGTGGAGGAGTCTTTTCGCCGGCACCCGGACGCTGAGATCCTGCTCAGCTTCCCCGGCCTCGGCGTCCAACTCGGCGCCCGGGTGCTCGCCGAGATCGGAGACGACCGCGACCGCTTCGCCGACGCCCGCGCGCTGAAGGCATACGCCGGCTCGGCCCCCATCACCCGCGCCTCGGGCAGGAAGAAGTTCGTCGGCCGCCGCTTCATCAAGAACGACCGGCTGATCACCGCCGGTTTCCTCTGGGCCTTCGCCGCGCTGACCAACTCGCCCGGAGCCGACGCGCACTACCGTCGCCGACGCGAGACCGGGGACTGGCATGCCCAGGCCCAGCGGCACCTGTTCAACCGGCTGCTCGGCCAGCTCTACCACTGCCTGCAAACCCGGCAGCACTTCGACGAGCATCGCGCATTCACCTCCTTCTCAGCAGTTCCAGCCGTCGCGGCTTGACTTCTTAGGCACGTGAGATGTCT
>NZ_JBDPLU010000065.1:0-1363 GCF_039871525.1 Streptomyces sp. B6B3
GTCTGGTGCTTGACCCGGTGGTGGCGTCGGCACAGGGCCATCAGGTTGTCCGGTTCGGTGGGACCGCCGGCGTCCGGGTCCTGGTGGTTGAAGGGCTGGATGTGGTCGATGTCGCAGCGGTGGGCCGGCATCGAACAGGACGGGAACTGGCACGTCGCGTCCCGGGCGATGACGTGCCGTTCGACCTCGGCGGTGGGGTGGTAGGTCGTCGGATCGGTCTTGACCAGCAGTCCGGTCTTCGGCTCCAGGAGCAGCCGGCGCCACACCGACCCCGGCGCCGTGGCCAACGCCCGGGCCTGCCCCGCGGTCACCGGCCCGTACCCCTTGAGCTCACCGGGGTCGTCACTGACGCCGATCAGGGTGTCGTAGGGGACCGTGATCTGGACCAGGGGCGCGGTGCGCCCAGCCGGGGATGTCCCCTCGGACGGGACAGGACGGTTGGCGACCAGATCCACCAGCGCGTCCGCACGCCGCTGGTCCAGCGAACGCGGGTCGTCCTCGGTCGCGATGGTCTGCGCGTGGGTGTCCACGGCGGCGTGCACGCGGGCGGCGTCGGAGGCGGTGAGGAAAGCCCGCCACCATGCCATGCCGTCCTCCGCCGCGGTACACGCCACCCGCCGATCCTCCCGAGCCCGCTCATGCCGCTGTTGCGCACCGTCCGGATCCGCCTTGATCACCGCCCGGTGCAGGGCTTTGCGGGTCGCCGCGGTGGACTGCTGCGGCAGCAGGGGCGCGACCAGGGACTCCACCCGCCGCGCGGCGTCATCCGAGCAGTTCGCGGTGATCTCGCAGACCGCCCGGGCCTGCTGGTAGTGGATCCGACCGTCCTCCAACAGCCCCAGCGTCCGGTCGAAGACCTCGACCAGGCGGCGGGCCTCGTCCAACCGCGCCGACGCCGTCACGGCCGAGAGGCGCAGCGCGCAGGCCACCTCGTCCACCGTCGTCGCCAGATCAGCCTCCGCGTCCCGGTGCCCCGGCGCGAACGGCACCGGATCCGCCTCCAACGCCGCCAACACCCGCACCTGCAGAGCCTGGATCCACTCCCCGTGCCGCTCCAACGCCCGCAACGCGTCGATCCGCCCCGCCGCACCGAGTTCCTCCGCCCGCAACAACGGCAACATCCCCGCCGTGTCCGCCCCCACCGGCACCGCCGCCAGATACGCCGCCAGCTCATCCACCGACGCCTCGCCCACCGACGCCTCGCCCACCGACCCCGGCACGGACGGCGGTGAGTGGGTCTGTGCGGTGTCGGTCTGCGTGATGACGCTCATGGTGCTACCCCCCGGAGGTGTTTCGGCTCACTACCTCCACCCTGTCGAACGTCCTGTGAAAACACCAGGTAATCGATCGAACACCACCCGAA
>NZ_JBDPLU010000066.1:0-1206 GCF_039871525.1 Streptomyces sp. B6B3
CGAGGTGTTCATGCCGTCGGGTGTGTTCCACAGGCCCCAGGCGAGGGAGGTGGCGGGGAGGCCGGTGGCGTGGCGGTGGTGTGCGAGGGCGTCGAGGTAGGCGTTGGCGGCGGCGTAGTTGGCCTGTCCGGGGGAGCCGAGGGTGCCGGCGGCGGAGGAGAAGAGGACGAACATCGTCAGGTCGGTGTGGCGGGTGAGTTGGTGGAGTGTCCAGGCGGCGTCGGCCTTGGGGGCGAGGACGGTGTGCAGCCGTTCGGGGGTGAGGGCGGTGAGGAGGCCGTCGTCGAGTACGCCGGCGGCGTGGATGACGCCGGTGAGCGGGTGGTCGGTGGGCACGGTGGTGAGGAGTTCGGCGAGTGCGTGGTGGTTGGTGATGTCGCAGGTGGCGAGGGTGATGTGGGCGCCGAGCTCGGTGAGTTCGGTGACGTGCTGGTGGGTGTCGGGGGTGGTGGTGCCGTGTCGTCCGACGAGGAGGAGGTGGCGGGCGCCGTGGTGGGTGACGAGGTGGCGGGTGATGAGTTTTCCGAGTGCGCCGGTGGCGCCGGTGATCAGGATGGTGCCGTCGGGGTCGAGTGGGCGGGGGATGGTCAGGGCTGCTTTGCCGCGAAGCGTCGCCTGGCTGAGGTGGCGGAAGGCTTCGGGCGCGCTGCGGACGTCCCAGACGGTGAGTGGGGGCAGGGTGAGGGCGCCCTGGTCGAAGAGGTCCAGCACCTCGGTGAGCATCTGCGCGATGCGTTGGGGTCCGGCCTCGGCCAGATCGAACGCCGTGTACGCCACGGCCTCATGGGCGGCGTGCACCTCGTCCGCGTCCCTGAGGTTGGTCTTGCCCATCTCCAGAAACCGGCCGCCCGGGCGCAGGAGGCGCAGCGAGGCGTCGACGAACTCCGTGGCCAGTGCGTTGAGTACGACGTCGAGTCCGTGCTCGGTCCGGAACGTCTCCTCGAAGTCGAGGGTGCGGGAGGAGGCGATGTGGTCCTCGGGGAGGCCGGCTTGGCGGAGGGCGTGCCATTTGCCGGGGCTGGCGGTGGCGTAGACCTCGGCGCCGAGGTGGTGGGCGAGTTGGACGGCGGCGGTGCCGACGCCGCCGGCCGCGGCGTGGATGAGGATGGACTGGCCGGGGCGGAGGGCGGCGAGGTCGATCAGGCCGTAGTAGGCGGTGAGGTAGACCACGGGCATGGTCGCGGCCTGCGCGAACGTCCAACCCTC
>NZ_JBDPLU010000067.1:0-1190 GCF_039871525.1 Streptomyces sp. B6B3
CCGGTGCGGCTGCCGCGTAGCGAGGTGGGGTCGATGCCGGCGCTTTCGAAGGCCTCCCAGGAGGTCTCCAGCAGCAGCCGTTGCTGCGGGTCCATGGCCAGTGCCTCGCGCGGCGAGATGCCGAAGAGCTCGGCGTCGAAGTCGCCCGCGTCGTGCAGGAATCCGCCCTCCCGCACGTAACAGGTGCCGGGCGTGTCGGGATCCGGGTCGTACAGCGCGTCGAGGTCCCAGCCGCGGTTGGTGGGGAAACCGCTGATCGCGTCCTCGCCGGCGGCGACGAGCCGCCACAGCTCCTCCGGAGTGGTGACGCCGCCGGGGAAGCGGCAGGCCATGCCGATGACCGCGATCGGCTCGCGCACCCGGTCGTCGGCCTCGCGCAGCCGCTGCCGGGCGTCCTGGGCGTCGGCGATCGCCCGCCTCAGGTAGTCGCGGAGCCTGTGCTCGGTGCCGTTGTTCGTGCCGCTGCCGTCTGCCATCAGGAGTTCCCCAGGTTCTCGACCATGTCGAAGAGTTCGTCGTCGGTCGCCTCGTCGAGATCGCCGCGCCGTGTCGGCGGGCTCGGCTCGGGCTTCGGCGGTGTGGGCGCGGACGGTTCGGGCAGCAGGAGCCGGCCGAGGTGCTCTGCCAGGGCGAGGGGCGTCGGATGGTCGAACAGCAGACCGGCCGGGAGCCGGAGTCCCGTCTCCCTCGCCAGGCGGTTACGCAACTCCACCGAGGTCAGCGACTCGAACCCCAGCTCCTGGAACGTCTCCTCGGGAGCCACCGTGCGGGAGTCCACGTGCCCCAGCACCGCCGCCGACTGCTCGCACACCAGGTCCAGCACCGCGCGCTGCCGCTCCGTCGCCTTGCCCAGCCCGGTGAGGCGCTCCGCGAAGGTGCGCTCACCCGGCGCGCGATCGGGCGCGGTGCCCACCTGCCCCGGCAACGCCGTGGGGTCCAGCCGGATCGGCACCAGCACGGCGTCGTCCACGCCCAGAGCCGCGTCGAAGAGCCGCAGCCCCTCCTCGGCCGAGAGCATCCCCGTCCGGGAACGCGCCAGCCTGGCCCGGTCGGCCTCCCCCAGCGAGGTGTTCATGCCGTCGGGTGTGTTCCACAGGCCCCAGGCGAGGGAGGTGGCGGGGAGGCCGGTGGCGTGGCGGTGGTGTGCGAGGGCGTCGAGGTAGGCGTTGGCGGCGGCGTAGTTGGCCTGT
>NZ_JBDPLU010000068.1:0-1110 GCF_039871525.1 Streptomyces sp. B6B3
CGGCAGGCCGTTCTCGGTGGGGTTCAGGGGTGTGGGTGGTGGGGTGGGGCGGTGCTGGCGCGGGTGATGAGTTGGGTGGCGAGTTCGACGTGTTCGAGGGGTGGTTGTTCGCCGCGGGCGAGGGTGATGGCCATGGTGGCGGCGGTGGTGCCCATTTTCTGGAGTGGTTGGTCGATGGTGGTGAGTGGGGGGATGATCCAGGAGGCGGGGGGCATGTTGTCGAAGCCGATGACGCTGAGGTCGTGGGGGATGCGGAGTCCGGCTTCGGCGGCGGCTTGGTAGACGCCGTAGGCCATGCCGTCGTTGCAGGCGAAGATGGCGGTGGGTGGGTTGGGCAGTCGTAGGAGTTCGCGGGTGTGGGTGAGGCCGTCGGTGATTTGGAAGGCGCCGACGCGGATGAGTTCGGGGTCGATGGGTGTGTCGGCCATGTCCATGGCGGCGCGGTGTCCGTCGAGGCGGGCGCGGCTGGCGAGGAGGCCTTCGGGGCCGGTGATGACGGCGATGCGTTGGTGGCCGAGGTGGAGGAGGTGGCGGGTGGCGGACAGGCCGCCGTTCCAGTTGCTGGCGGCGACGGAGGGGGAGGTGTGTCCGGTTTCGCCGGTGGGGTCGAGGAGGACCAGGGGGATGCCGCGGCCGCGTAGTTGGTCGGTCTGGTCGTCGGTGAGGCTGGAGTAGACGGCGATGACGCCGGTGGGTCGGCGGGCGAGGACGTCCTCGACCCAGCCGCGGCCGGGTGTGTGGCGGCCCTGGAGTTCGGATATGACGACGCCCAGGTGGTGTTCGCGGGCGACTTGTTGGACGCCGTTGAAGATCTCGACGCCGTATTCGCCGCGGACCTCGTGGAAGACGATCTCCAGGAGTGGGGCCGGGCGGCTGGCGCGTTTCTGGCGTCGGTAGCCGTGGCGGCGGATGAGGCTCTCGACCTGTTCGCGGGTGTCGGCGGCGACGTCGAAGCGGCCGTTGACGACCTTGGAGACGGTGGCGAGCGAGACCCCGACGTGTTCGGCGATCTGCGCGATGGTCAACGGACCGCTGGGCGGCTCGTCGGGCGCCTCGTTCGCCCTGACGCTCCCAGGTGCTGAGGTCATGCCACGCAGTGTAACCCCCGGG
>NZ_JBDPLU010000069.1:0-1101 GCF_039871525.1 Streptomyces sp. B6B3
CGGCGACGGGGTCTTCCGGGACCTGGAGCGGCTGCGCCCCGGCGACCGGATCGAGGCGCGCCTGGAGAACGGCGACGTCGCCGAGTTCGTCGTCACCGACGTACAGACGGTCGCCAAGGCGGACTTCCCCGAGGACGCGGTCTACGGAAACGTGGATCGGCCCGAGCTGCGTCTCATCACCTGCGGGGGCGAACGGCGTGACGACACGTATCTCAGCAACGTGATCGCCTACGCCCACGTGGTCTGAATGACGTCCTGACCTTCTGATGTGGGGCATACGGCTTCGCGGCCCCGGTTCCCGGAGCAGGACCCGGGGACCGGGGCCCCTTACGAAGCGGGAGAGCGTTGAAACGGTCCAGCGACAGGAGAGTCTCCGAGCTGTTCGCCACCTGCTATCCGCGGCTGGCCGGCTGGGTGCGTCGGCTGGTCGACGACGACGAGACGGCCCACGAGATCGCCTCCGAGTCCTTCACCCGGCTCTGGGGCCGTTGGAGAGCGGTCGACGAGCCCGTTGGCTACCTCTACGTCACCGCGGCCAACCTCGTCCGGGACCACTGGCGTCGGCTGGAACGCGAACGCTCGGCACTACGCCGTGCCACCGTTGAGGCCGACCGGAAACGGGGCGCGGCGGGCGAGGTGGACGACTCCTCGGTGCGGGAGCTCGTCGAGTCCCTGCCCGACCGGCTGCGGATCCCGGTGCTGCTGTACTACTACGCCGACCTGCCGATTCGCGAGGTGTCCGCACTGACGGGGCGCGCGGAAGGAACCGTGAAGTCCGACCTCCACGCCGCGCGAGAACTGCTCCGCGCCGATCTCAGGAGAAGCCGTGATCACGTCCGATGAAGAGCGGCCACGCCACGAGAGCGACGACCCGCTCGCCACCCTCCTGCGGCCGGAACCCCTCTACCTGAACCCGCCGCCCGGCTGTTACGAGGAGATCCACCGGGGCGCCACCCGCCGCCGACTGGTGAGCGCCGCCGCCACGGCCGGCGCCGCCGTCGCCGTGGTCGCGATCATCGCAGCCCTCATCACCACACCCCTCCACGACAACGGCCCGGCGGATCCGCACCCGTCGCCCCCCGTGATCCCGGTCGCCCCACC
>NZ_JBDPLU010000007.1:0-384582 GCF_039871525.1 Streptomyces sp. B6B3
CCGCTCCCGCGGGTCAGACGACACGACCGCCCGGCCACGCGCGGCCCGGCCCGACCGGCCACGCGCCGCCCCGACCGGGCCGACCCGATACCTACCGGCCCGGACGCCCGCCCCGCAGCGCGAACCCAGCGCGGGCGGCCCCGGAACATACGGACCCCGCAGGGCCGACCAGCGGCACCCCTGCGAGCCGGACGCCCGCACCGCACACCCGCACGGGTGACCCAGGCGGACGGACCCCCGCACCCGCCCAGTACCGCGAACCCAGTGCGGGTGGTCCCGGAACACGGCCCTCACGACGAGGCGACCGGTACCCGCCGGGAGGGTTTGTGTGGGTCGGATACGAACGGACTGCAGGAGACAGGGGGCAGGGCCCGGGTGTCGACCGGCGGGGCGAGTCGCGTGGGCCCGCGGGGACGGGCCGGCTCCGCCCCGGCGTGGGGCCGGGTGTGCCGGGGCCCGACCGCGGCGGCCCGGCGTTGAGGTGGCTCGCGTGGCGGCGCGCCCGGGGCGCGGCCGACCGTGCTAGTCCTCCTGGTCGGGGACCTGGAGGACCGCGAGGACCGGGAGGTGGTCGGTGGCCCTGAGCAGGTCGTCCCGGTGGATGCCGGGGAGCTCGGCCACGGCGGGCACGCCGCAGCTGAGCACCCGCACCCCCGGCGTGCAGAGCACCGCGTCGATCCGGCGCACCGGGGCGTGGGCGGGCGAGGTGAACTCGCCGCCCGCCGGGGCCGCGACCCAGCCGTCGGTGAGCTGCTCCGTGAGCCGCCGGAACATCCGCCCGCGCGGCCGCTCGTTGAGGTCGCCGGCGACCACCGCGTGCGGGGCGCCCAGGTCGGCCAGCCGGCCCAGCAGCAGCTCGCCCTGCGCGAACCGCTCGTCCCGTTGCAGGCTCAGATGGCAGCTGACCACGCCCAGCCGGGCCGACCGGCCGAACCGCAGCACGGCGGTGGCCAGGCCCCGCCGGTGCAGGCCCGGGGTGAGCGGGAAGGTGACGTCCTCGGTGCGCTCCACGGCCGCCCGCAGCGTGGACAGGATCATGGTGCCGCAGGAGGGCGCGCCGCCGGTCACGTACGTCAGGCCGGTGCTGCGGGCCAGCCGGGCCGCGGCGTGCCGCCAGCGGACGAACCGCGGGGCCTCCTGCACGCAGACCACGTCGGGAGCGCAGGCCCGGATCACCCGGGCCAGCGCCGCCACGTCGTCGCGCATGGAGCGGATGTTGTAGCTCAGCAGGCGTACCTGGGCGGCCATCCGCCGGTCTTCCCCGCCCTCAGCCCTGACGCGCCAGGTCGGCCGCGCCCACCAGGCCCGCCCGGCCGCCGAGTTGCGCGGCGACGACCTGGGCGTGCGGGCGGTACCTGCTGCCCACCAGCCAGCGCCGGAAGGACTTCCTGATGGGTTCGAGCACCAGGTCCCCCTCGTCCGAGACGCCGCCGCCGACGATGAACGCTGACGGGTCGAAGAGCGAGGCGAGGTCGGCCAGGCCCGCACCGGCCCAACGGGCCAGCTCGCGGAAGGAGTCGACGGCCACCGGGCAGCCCTGCCGGGCGGCGGTGCTCACGTGCCGGCCCTCGATGCCCTCGGGGGTGCCGTCGCCGAGGCCCAGCAGCGTCTCGGCCGCCTCGGGGGTGGCGGTGGCCCGCTGCTGCGCGTACCGGACCAGCGCCCGCCCCGAGGCGTACTGCTCCCAACAGCCCTGGCTGCCGCAGCCGCACAGCAGGCCGTCGGGGACGACCCGGATGTGACCGAACTCGCCGGCCACGCCGAACCGGCCGCGATGCAGCCGGCCGCCGATGATGATGCCGCCGCCGAGCCCGGTGCCGAGCGTGATGCAGACGACGTCGTCGTGGCCCACCCCGGCGCCGAAGCGGTACTCCCCCCAGGCGGCGGCGTTGGCGTCGTTCTCGACGACCACGGAGAGGCTGACGCGCTGTTCGATCTTGTCCTTCAACGCCTCATGCCGCCAACGGATGTTGGGCGCGAAGAGCACCGTGGCCCGCTTGTCGTCGACGTAGCCGGCCGCGCCTATGCCCACCGCGTCCGCGGAGCTTCCGCTGCCCACGGCCCGGATCGCGTCGGCGATGGCCTCGACGACGCCCTCGGGGGTGCCCGGAGTGGCCACCTGGCAGGTGTCGAGGATGGTGCCGTCTTCGTCGACCACGCCGGCCGCGATCTTCGTGCCGCCGATGTCGACGCCGATGGTCAGTCCCATGTGTCCCTCAGTCGTGTCAGTGGTTCCCCGCCGCTGAACACGGTACCGGAGGGAGCGGAGGCTACCGTGCGGTCATCGTTCCGGATCAGTCCAGGTCGATACGGTGTGGGCCGTCCTGCCCCGGGGAATCGTCCCGCGAATCGTCCCGGTGGTCCGGAACGTCCCGGTCTTCCGCGTCCGCTTCACGGGCCGGCCGCGGCTGCTCGGGACGGTCGGGGCGATCGACGCGGGTCCAGGTCCGCTCCTGGCCCTCGACCGCGGAGCGGTAGGCGGCGAGCAACTCCTGCCCGGCCGCGGCCAGGTGCTGGAAGACCTCCGCGTTGCGCTCGATCACCGGCTCGATCCTGGCCCTGGCCTGGGCGGCGAGCGGCGCGGCGCCCAGCCCGAGGCCGCCGGGGAGGCGGGCGATCCGCTGGGTCACGGCGTCGGCGAGGCGGCGCAACTCCTCGGCCGGGTCCGGCGGTGGCGAGCCGTAGCGCTCGCGGCGGCGCGCCTGTTCGGCGGCGAGATCCTCCTCGGTGGCGGTGGCCCAGGCGTCAGCGTCGGCGTCGGGGGCGTCGCCCTCGGTGCGGCGCTGCTGCCCGGCGGGCTGCTGCTCCTCGGCGTCACTCATCAGCGGCCTCCTGCGACATGACCTGTCTGCACCTGTCTGCCAGGCCGTCCACGGCCCTCTCGGGCGCTCTCCCGGCCTCTTCCCGACGGTACCGGACGCCGGGCCGGTCGGTCAGATCGAAGCCGGTTCCCGGGGGGTCAGCCGCCGGCCGGCTCGCGCGGCCACTGCGCCGGGTCCGGGGCGAAGCGCACCGCGAGGGTGCCGTCGTCCTCCAGCGCGGCGCCGGTCACGGTGCACCGGCGGAGCACGGCGGGCAGCGCCAGCAGCCGGCGGAAGGGTCCCGTGGTGACGATGAGTTCGTCCCCGCGGCGGACCAGGTCGAGTTCCTCGCGCACCGCGCCGGGCAGCGGCAGCCGCCAGACCAGCAGGCCGTCGGCGGTGCGCCGGTCGTCCAGCGACGCGGCCACCCGGTGCGGGTGCGCGGCGGGCATGGGGGTACTCCCCCGGGCCCTGGCGGCCCGGGAGGTGCCCCCACCCAGGCCCCAAGGGCCTGGGGGAGGCACCTCCCCGAGGTCCGCAGGACCCGGTGCGCGGCCCAGATGCGGCAGTTCGCGGGGCTCCGGGTGCGGTGCGAGGAGCCCGGCGGCCCGGACCAGCCCGGCGAGCGCGGTCCGCTGCCGGTCGGCCGCGCCGGCGAGCCAGGGATCCGCGGAACCGGCCGGGAGCATCCGGTTGGCGATCACGGCGTCGAGCGCCAGGCCGTGCAGGGCGAGCCCGGCGCGGGCGGCGCGCGCGACGGTCACCGAACGGTCGGAGCCCGGGTCGACCACCAGCCGCACGGCGGTGCCCGGCGCGTCGATCACCCGCTGCGCGGAGGCCAGCGCGGCGTCCCAGCGGTCGGTGGCGGCGAACAGGTCGGGGAACGGCAGCGGCACGCCGGTGAGCTGGGCCAGCAACGGGCGCAGCCCGCGGGCCGTGAGCCGCTCGGGCGGGAGCAGCCGGCGCAGGTAGCGGCGCAGTTGCTCGGGCAGGGCCAGCAGCCGCAACGCCTCGGTGGCCGACGGCAGGTCGACGACCAGCAGGTCCCAGCGGCCGGCGGCGTGCGCCGCGGGCACCGACCGCAGCAGGGCCAGCGCGCACGAGCCCGGCAGGTCGGTGAGCTCGTCGTCGTCCAGGGCGGCGGCACCGGCCGCGTCCAGCGCGGGCCGCACCCGCCGTTGCAGCTCCAGCACGCCCGCGCGGAACGCCGCGGCGGCGTCCACCCGCGCCACGTCCAGCCGTGCCGCCCGTCCGGGTCGTTCCGCACCGGGTCGTTCCGCATCGGAGTGGCCGCCCGCGGCCCCACGGGCGTCCTCCGGCACCGCGACGGTCTCGGGCCAGACCGGTGGGGCGGTGCCGAGCAGCGCGGCCAGCGGCGCCGGCGGCGCCGTGGTCAGCAGCAGCGTGGCCGCCCCGGCGCGGGCCGCCGCGAGCGCGGTGCCCGCCGCGACGGTGGTGCTCCCGTCGCCGCCGGGTCCGGTCACGAAGAGCGTGCGCGGCTCCGCGGTCATCGCTCCCCGGCCGCGCTCTCCACCCGCTTCTTCAGCCCGTCCAGCGCCCGTTCGATGATGACCTTCTCGGCCTTCCGCTTGATCGTGCCGAGCATCGGGATCTTCACGTCGACGGTCAGCTGGTAGGTGACCTCGGTGTGCTTGCCACCGGACACCGGGTCCAGCCGGTAGCTGCCGTCCAGCGCCCGCAGCATCTTGGAACGCACCAGCGTCCAGCTGACCTCCTGGTCACCCGCCCACTGGTAGGCCAGCGTGTGCTCGTCCCGGATCGCGCCGGCGTCCAGCAGCAGCCGCACCTGCTCGGCGCGGCCCGCCGCGTCGGCGGAGAGCACCTCGGCCTCCTTCACCTCGCCCGTCCACTCGGGGTAGCGGCCGAAGTCGGCGATCACCGCCATGACCTCCGCGGGGGTGGCTTCGATGGTGGTGCTCGACCTGGTGTGTTCGGCCATCGCCGTGGCTCCTTGGAGATGTGGTGCGGGCCGGGCGTACCCCGTGGCCGTCCCGGGAAGGCTATCGCGCCCGGGGACGGGCCAGCCGGCGACGCCTGACGGCCGGGACCCGCGGTCTACAGCAGGCCGTCGAGGCGTTCCGCGAGCAGGTCCCAGCGCCAGTTCTCCTCGATCCAGGCCCGGCCGCGCTCGCCCATCCGCCGCCGCAGCTCCGGGTCGGCGAGCAGCGCGACGATCCGCTCGGCCGTCTCGGCCGGCGCGGCCTCGCCCGAGCCGCGCACGACCCAGCCGGTCTCGCCGTCGATCACCGCGTCGGGCGCGCCGCCGGAGTCGCCGCAGACGACCGGCAGACCGGTCGCGGAGGCCTCCAGGTAGACGATGCCCAGGCCCTCCACGTCGAGGCCGCCCAGCCGGGTGCGGCACGGCATGGCGAAGACGTCGCCGACGCCGTAGTAGGCCGGCAGGTCCTCCCAGGACACCTCGCCGGCGAACCGCACCGAGTCGGCCACCCCGGTCTTGTGGGCGAGCTTCTCCAGCGCCCCGCGGTACGGGCCGCCGCCGACGATCATCAGCACGGCGTCCGGCTCGGCGCGGAGGATGTGGGGCATGGACCGGATCAGGGTGTCCTGGCCCTTGCGCGGCACCAGCCGGGAGACGCACACCACCACGGGCCGGTCGCTCAGGCCGAGCTCGGCGCGGAGCGCCTTGCCGCCGGCGTCCGGGTGGAACGTCTTCTCGTTCACGCCGGGCGTCAGCTGCACCATCCGCGAGGCCGCCTCGGGCGTGAGCACCCGGGAGATCTTCTCCCGGTGGTACTCGCCGAGGTAGGTGATGGTGTCGGTGTGCTCCCCGATCCGGCGCAGCAGGCGCTTGGTGCCGGGCATGCCGGCCCAGCCGGACTCGTGCCCGTGCGAGGTGGCCACCAGTTGCTCGGCGCCCGCGGCGCGCAGCGTGGGTGCCATCAGCGCCAGCGGCGCGGCGGCACCGAACCACACGCCGGTGCAGCCGTGCTCCTTCAGGAGCTCGGCGGCCCGCTTGGCGACCCGGGGGGTGGGCAGCAGCATGCCGGCCCGGTCCCGGATGACCGGGAAGGGCTGCTCGGCGTCGAACCGCTCGGCGGCCCGCCGCGTCTCGTCGTCCCGCGTCCAGTCCGACACGTACACCACGACCTGTCGAGGGTCGAGGCGCTGCGCCAGCGTGTGCAGGAAGATCTGGATCCCTCCCGGGCGGGGCGGGTAGTCATTGGTCACGATCAACGTCTTACGCATCGCCCTGACCATATCCGCTCAGGAGGCGCCTCGGATCCGCCAGGGGTCACCGAGATCAGTCAGAGCCCCACAAACGCGGTTCAGTGGGCGTTCAAGAACTCTTTCATCCTGATTTAGCCGTGATTTAGCCTGTATTGGGTTCGGAT
The DNA here is from genome assembly GCF_039871525.1 of Streptomyces sp. B6B3. Classification (NCBI taxonomy): domain Bacteria; kingdom Bacillati; phylum Actinomycetota; class Actinomycetes; order Kitasatosporales; family Streptomycetaceae; genus Streptomyces; species Streptomyces sp. B6B3. The sequence continues at coordinate 6,176 of NZ_JBDPLU010000007.1, forward strand.
GTGCGTCTCCTCACGGTCTGACGACCGCGGAGACCGGCATGATGCCCACCGGGTCGTAGCGCACCGTCGCGCCGGGGTGGGGCGAGTGCACGATCTGGCCGTCGCCGACGTACATCCCGACGTGGCTGGCGTCGGACCGGTAGACGACGATGTCGCCCGGCTGTGCCTGGTCCAGCGACACGTGCGGTCCCGCGCCCGCCTGGCCCTGCGAGGTGCGCGGCAGGGCGACGCCGGCCTGGGCGTACGACCACTGGATCAGGCCCGAGCAGTCGAAGGCGTCGGGGCCCGCCTGTCCCCAGCCGTAGGGGGCGCCCAGGACGCTCTGGGCGGCCGCGACGGCCGCGGCGGCCCGAGAGGACACGGGGGCGGGCGGCGGGGCGGTCCGGGCGGCGGCCGGGGTGGGCACCGGGGACGGGCTGCTCAGGGCGGCCGCGGCCCGTTGCCGCTCCTCGCGGGCCTGGCGCTCGGCGCGCTCCTCGGCGGACAGCCGCTCGTAGTGCTCCCTGGCCTCCGCCAGCCGCTCCTCGGCGGCGCGCCTGCGGTCGGCCAGCCGGTCCCGTTCGCCCGCCAACTCCTCCAGCGCGTCCTCGGCCTCCGCACGCCGCCGCTCCAGCGTGCGCTGGGCGGCCAGCAGTTCGCGCAACTGTCCCGACTGCCGGTCGCTGATCCGGTCCAGGGTGGTGGCGCGGTCCAGGTAGCCGTCGGGGTCCCCGGAGAGCATCAGGGCCAGCGACGGGTCGATGCCGCCGGCGCGGTACTGGGCGGCGGCGGCCGTGCCGAGGGCACGCCGCTGCTCGTTGACGGCCTCCTGGCCGCGCGCCACCCGCTCCTGGCGGCGGGCCACCTCGGCCTGGAGCTCCGCGACCCGCTCGGCGGTGCCGTTGTACGCCTCGACGGCCCGTTCGGCGCTGGCCAACAGCCGGTCCACCTCGGCCGCGGCGGCGGAGCTGTCGGCCGGCGGCGCCTCCGGTGTGGTGGCTCGGCCCGGGTCGGCGAGCACCGGCACCGCGGTCATGGCGGCCACGGCGGTCGCCGCGGTCACCGCCGCGGCGATGACGGTGACCCGAGCCACGAGCGCCCGGTTCGCCTGGGCCTGCGGAGGACGTCGATGGCAGACCACGTCGGCCGCGCTCCCTTCGGTGGGGTCCTGAGGGGAGCAGAATCTAACCGCGTGACGGGCAGATGCACGGGAGGCCACCGGCGCGCGAACCGACGCGCGACGCCGCGGTGCAGGTCACACCCGGCGCGAGGCCGAAGCGCGACTCCCCGGAATCACCTGGATGGGCCAGCACACTGAGCTGACGTCAGGGAGCTTGTGAGGGGCGGCGGTTCAGCCGACGCGGACTCCCCACATGAAGGGCATCACGTCGAGCGAGCTGTACTCGACCACGCCGCCGGGCCGCGGTGCGTGGATCATCTGACCATTGCCGGCGTAGATGCCCACGTGGCTCAGCTCGTCGTAGAAGAACACCAGGTCGCCGGGGGCGAGTTGGTCGCGGCTCACCGTGGCGCCGGCGTACGCCTGGTCCTGGGAGATGCGCGGCAGCGAGACGCCGGCCTGGCTGTAGGCCCAGGACGTGAGGCCCGAGCAGTCGAAGGAGCTGGGTCCGGTGGCGCCCCAGACGTAGGGGGCGCCCAGCGCGGTCTGCGCGGCGCTCAGCGCGGCCGCGCCGTACGAGGAGGCACCGCTCAGGTCCACCGGTCCCCCGGCCGCCGCGGCGGCGTCGGCGGCCTCCTGCTCCTGCTGCGCCTCCAGCTCCGCCTGCTCCTCGGCGGTGAGCTGGTTGAGGAGCTCCTGGGCGTCGTTCAACCTGCCCTGGATGATGTCCTTCTGCTCGTCGAGTTCCTCGCGCAGCTGCTCCAGCTCGTCGAGCTTCTCGGTGGCCTCCTCGCGCTGCTGGTCGAGAGTGCGCTGCTGCGCCTCGATCGACCGCAGCGTCTCGGCCTGCCGGCCGCTGACCTGGTCGAGGGTGGACGCCTGGTCGAGATAGGCGTCGGGATCGGCGGAGAGGAAGAGCTGCACGGAAGGGTCGAGGCCGCCGTTGCGGTACTGCGAGGAGGCGACGGAGCCGAGGCTGCCGCGCAGTTCGTTCAGCTCCTCCTGGCCGCGGGCCGCCGAGTCCTGGAGCTCCTCGACCTCGTCCTGGAGTTCCTGCTCCTCCTCCTTGACGCCGTTGTACTCCTCGATGGCCTCCTCGGCCTCGTGGTTGAGCTCCTCAACCTCCTCCTGAACCTCCTCCAGCGTGGGGTTCGGGTCCGCCTGTGCGGCGTGGGTGGAGGCGAGGGCTGCGGTGGCGACGGCGGTGGCGCCGAAGAACGTCACACGGGCGCGGCTTGGCTGCTTGGGACGACGGTGGGACGCCACGAAGGCGAGCTCCTTCTTCCTCAGCCGCCTGCCGGGGATGGGGGACGAACCCGGCTCCGCATCACAACCGCGGATTCGGCGGTAACCTCACGGCCACCCCGGGTGGGTGATCGACCGCGTGAAGGTTCGAGCCCTGACCCTAGCGAGCGGAGTTTCGCCGGTTCAAATCCCTGCGGGCATATTTTACTTACCTCACACGGCTAGCGATCGCCACCCCACGGTGTGTGGATGACACGGTGTGGCAAGCAGGACGCAAGCGGTGGCAAGGGCGCGGAACGCGCGCAATCCGGCAGATGGGCGCGCAACGGACACCGCCTGTGTGACCACACGCGAAGATTCCGTGCCGATCCGCCGACGCGGCGGACGCCCTGTGACGGCCGGCCGCGAAAGTGATGCCCCCCGCGACGACTGGTGAATCCTCCCCCAGGCGCGAGTGCGCTTCCCGCGCGCCCACTCCCCACCACAACGCGCTGGCGCGCGGCCTGAGCGGGCGCGGTAGGGGGTTTCGGGCGTGCCCGGACGCAGCGCCGCTGGTGCGGCCTCGCACTCCGCCCGGGCCGCCGGGGCGGCCGGTTCCTGCGCGGCCTCGTGCCGGCTCTGCCACCAGTGCGGGTCCCACGACAACCAGCCACTGCCGGACGGCACAAGCCGCGGCGACGGCCCACCGGCGGCACAGGCCCGCGCCAGCGGCACCGCGCGCCGGCGGGGCCCGGAATCCCTGTCGGCCGCTGCCGGACGGCGTGAGGTCCGAGCGGGCCAGCGGGGCGGGCTGGTGCGCGGTCTCGCGTAGGTGCCCAGGGGCGCGTAGGAGGCGCGGCGAGGGCGCGCGAGTCCACGGCAGGGCGAGGAGAACCGGCCGCTGCCGGGCGCGCGAGGCCGCCCGCGGCGGACAGCCGGGGCGCAGGCGGGCGCTGCGGGCGGCGTTGGGGGTGCGGGGTGCGCGGGAAGCGCTATGCGCGCGAGAGGCGGCGGAGCAGGAGTGCGGAGGCGACGGGGCGGGCGCCGGCGTGGGCGACGCCGTCGGCGACCTCCCGGTCGGCGGACACCACCACCACCGGGCGGCCCGGCGGTTCGGCCCGCACCAGGCGCCGGATCAGCTCGTCCGCGGTCTGCCCCGGCCGGCTGAACAGCACCCGCACGCCCCGCGGTGGCGCGAGCAGCACCGGCGCGGCCAGCTCCGCGCCGTCGAAGACGCACGTCACCTCGGCGCCGCTCTGCGCGGCGAGCCCCGCGAGGCCGCCCAGCAGCCGCAGCCGCTGCTTCTCCAGCGGCATGCTCGGATAGCCGGTCTTGGTCACGTTGTAGCCGTCGACCACCAGGTGCACCTGCGGCAGCGCCAACAACTGGTCGAGCAGCGCCGGATCGTCCTCGGCCAGCGCCCGGCGCGCCACCTCCTGCGGGCTCACGTCGCCGGGCGTCACCGCCTCCACCGTCTCGGCCGGCCGCAGGGTGGCGGGCGGCAGCGCCAGTTCGCGGCGGAGTCCCTGCGCGGCCTCCAGCACCGTGTCGAGCAGCAGCCGCAGCCGCATGTCGGTCAGGCTGCGCCCCTCCCGCACCGCCCGGCGGCTCGCCTCCAGCGCCTCCTCAGCGTCCGCGAGCCGGGTCCGCAACCGCCGCGCCTCGCCGTCGGCCTGCGCCTTGGCCGCGGCCGACTCCGCGCGCGTCTCGTCCAGTTCCGACTGCACCTTGCGCAGCGCCGCCTCGCCGCGGCGCACATCGCTCAGCGCGCTGCGCAGCTTGCGGCGCACCGCGTCGGTCTCCCGGCGCGCCGACTCCACCTCGCCGCGGAGCCGTTCGCCCTCGTGTCTGGCCGCGGCCCGGGCCTGCGCCAGCTCCTCGCGGAGCCGGGACAGCTCCCGCTCGCGCTCCTGCTCGACGTGCTCGGCCTGCGCCCGTTGCGCCTCCTCGCCGGCGGCGGCGACCAGCTTGGCCCAGCCCGGGGGCCGCAGCACGAAGGCCGCGGCGGCCACCTCGGCCGGATCCGCGGCGGGTGGCGGCGAACCGCGCTCCACGGCCTGCGCGAGCTCCGAGTCGGTGACTCGCAACCGGGCGGCCACCCGCTGCCGGAAGATGGGGTCGCTCTCCAGCGCGGTGGCCATGGCGCTGCCGCCGAACCGCACCCGGCGGGAGGGGGTGAAGCGGGCGTACTGACGCAGCGGGGCGGGAAGCTCGGAGACCGTCAGGCCGGCGAAGGCGTCGCTGGCCAGCGAGATGACCCGGTGTCTGACCCGCTCCGGGAGCGGTCGTTCGAGGCCCTCGCCGCCCGGCTCCGCCGGGTCGTCGTCCCTGGGACCCATCGCCCTCACACCGTCCGTCAGCCCAACGGGACCGGCGCGCCGGAGCGGCCGGCCCCGAGGGTCGGTCGCGGCGGTGGGTGATGCGCCATCGTGTCGCCTACTCTCCGTCTACTCTCCGTGTCCACGTCACATGCCCGTGGTGAGCGCCTCCCTGTCACCCTACGACCTGGTACGCCTCGCGTCTGCCGCGACCGCGGCGCGCCTGGGGCGGCGGGCTAAGGTGAGCTGCGTACGTCGTCGTACGCCGCCGCCCGCGGGTGGGCGGCGGACCGGGAACGCAGGGAGAGGTCCAGACGTGATCACTTCGATCGTGCTCATCAAGACCAGCGTGGACCGCGTCCCGGAGGTCGCGGAGCAGATCGCGTCGCTGGAGGGGGTCAGTGAGGTGTACTCCGTGACCGGGCCCCATGACCTTATCGCCATCGTCCGGGTGCGCCATCACGACGATCTCGCGGAGGTGATCCCGGGGCGCATCAGCAAGGTGCCGGGCGTCGCCTCCACCGAGACGCACATCGCTTTTCGCGCCTACTCGTCACACGACCTGGAAGCCGCGTTCGCGATCGGCCTCGACGCGTAGCCCTTGCCGGGCGCGCCACGGATTCCCGGCCGGTGGGTGGGAGCCGCCGCGAGCCGCCGGCTCCCACCCACCGGCCGGCCACGACCCGGCGCGACCGGCCCACACCGCGCGACGCCCGGGGCCGCCGGGCTCACATGACCGCCACCGTGCCCGCCCGCGACGATGTCCGGGCGGGCCGGCGTTGGGACGCCCCCGCTGCCGCTCCGCACCGATGAGGACCTGATCGCGAGCAGACGGCTCCGCGTTCGCGGACGACCGGGTTCAGCCGCGAGCACGCGCTCCCCGCCTGCGCGAGCCGGACGGTCACCCACGAACCACGACGCCGGAGGCGGCTCGGCCATCGGGCCCCGCCGCGGCACACGTCCCATCTGCTTCGCACCCGCGAGAGCCGGTGCTCCGGCGGATCTGCCCAGCCGCCTCGGACGCACTCACGGCGCCGCGAACCGGCGCGGCCGAATCCGCCACACGGCTCCGGCCGGTCCCCCAGGCGAGCCGCCGACAGCGGCTCGCCCGCGAGGGCCGGCGCTCCGGCGGACGTGCTCGTCTTCCACCGTCGGCCCCAGCGGGCCACGGCCGCCCGGCGCCCAGTCCTCCGGACGGCTCCTGGCCCTCAGAAGCGAGCCGTGCCGGGACTCGCTATGGCGGGTCGCTCGTCACGGCCGAGTGCTGCCTCGCCCACGGCCCGGCAAGGGCCGAAAGCGGGCGCGCGGCCACGGCCGGGCGCCCGGGCCGCGGGCCCGCCGGTACGGCCCGCGTCTCGGGCCGTACCGGCGGGCCCCGGGCTCCCGGGATCCGCCCGGCGAGGGCTAGGCGTGGCTGGCGGCGACCCAGCGGGAGAGGGTGGTGCGGGCGGCGCCGGAGTCGATGGACTCGGCCGCCTCGGTGATGCCGGCGGCGATCCGCTCGGCGAGCGAGACGTCGCTCGGCCGCAGGGCGGCCAGCGCGGCCGCCGCGTTGAGCAGCACCGCGTCCCGGACCGGGCCGCGCTCGCCGTCCAGCAGCCGGCGCGCGACGTCCGCGTTGTACGCCGCGTCAGCGCCCCGCAGCGCCTCCACGTCCACGAGCTCCAGGCCCACCGAGCGCGGGTCGAAGGACTCCTCGGTGACCTTGCCGTCCCTCACCGTCCACACCGTCGAGGTGGCGGTCGTGGTCAGCTCGTCCAGGCCGTCGTCGCCGCGGAAGACCAGCGCGGACGTGCCGCGCTCCGCCAGCACCCCGGCGAGGATCGGCGCCATCCGGGCGTCGGCGACGCCGGTCGCCTGTGCCTTCACCCGGGCCGGGTTGGTCAGCGGGCCCAGGAAGTTGAACGGCGTGGCGATGCCCAGCTCCTTGCGGGCCACGGCCACGTGCCGCAGCGCGGGGTGGAAGCGCACCGCGAAGCAGAAGCTGATGCCGGCCTCCAGCGCCACCTCGGCGACCCGGGCCGGGCTGAGGTCGAGGTTGACGCCCAGCTTCTCCAGCACGTCCGAGGAGCCCGACGCGCTGGACGCGGCGCGGTTGCCGTGCTTGACGACCCGGGCGCCGGTGCCGGCCACCACGATGGCGGCCATGGTGGAGATGTTCACGGTCCTGGCGCGGTCGCCGCCGGTGCCGACGACGTCCACCGTGTCGCCCGGCACCTCGATGACGTTGGCGTGCTGGTACATGGTCCGCACCAGCCCGGTGATCTCCTCCACCGTCTCGCCCTTGGCGCGCAGCGCGACCGCGAAGCCGGCGATCTGCACGTCGGTGGCCTCGCCAGTCATGATCTGGTCCATGGCCCAGGCGGTGTCCTCGGTGCCGAGGTCCCGGCCCGCGAGCAGCGCGCTCAGCAGGTCGGGCCAGGTGCGCGCCGTCGCGGTGTCGCCTCCGGCGGGGGTCGCAGCACTCATGGGGATCACTCCAGGCGTGGTCATGGCAGATGTGGTCGGAGGGTGACGGCCGACACCGCAGCCGTCGCACCGAGCATATGGCCTTACCGGTCGGTCATGCCGAACGCCGACGGGGGCCGCGGCTCCTCCGGAGTGGAGGTGCCGCGGCCCCCGCCGGGCGAACGCCCGGTGCGACCGTGGTGACGACCGTCAGTGATGGCCCTCGCCGCTGGTGATCGCGCGGTACTCCTCGGCCGTGGGCTTGGCGATCTGCGCGTGGTCGCCGTAGTAGCCGCGGCTGAGCCGCGCGCGCACCCGCTCCATCGGCCCGATCCGCCGGCGCACGCCGTTCTCGTCGGTCTCCGGACCGATCTCGAACGGACGGTGCTGGTCGTGCGCCGTGAGGATGTGGCGCTGTTCGGCGGACAGCGGCTCGTGCACCTCGATGAACTCGCCGTGCGGCAGCCGCTTGATGATGCCGGTCTCCCTGCCGTGCAGCACCTTCTCCCGGTCCCGGCGCTGGAGGCCGAGGCAGATCCGGCGCACCACCACGAAGGCGATCACCGGGAGCACGAAGAACGCGATCCGGCAGAACCAGGTGATGGAGTTGATCGACAGGTTGAAGTTGACCGCCCACACGTCGTTGCCGCCGGCGATCATGCAGACGAAGAACGCCGTGAGCCACGCCATGCCGAACGCGGTGCGGGTGGGCGAGTTACGCGGCCGCTGGGCGATGTGGTGTTCGCGCTTGTCCTTCGTCACCCAGCCCTCGAAGAACGGGTAGAGCCCTATCACCAGCAGCAGGCCGGGGAACACCGCAAGCGGCACCAGCAGGCCGAAGTTCAGCGTGTAGCCGCCGGGCAGCACCCATTCCCAGCCAGGCATCATCCGGACCATGCCCTCGGAGAAGCCGAGATACCAGTCCGGCTGGGCGTTGGTGGAGATCTGGTCGGGTCGGTAGGGCCCGAGCACCCAGATCGGGTTGATCGTGACGGTCGCCGCGATCACCGCGATGACGCCGAAGACCAGGAAGAAGAAGCCGCCCGCCTTCGCCATGTACACGGGCAGGAACGGCATGCCCACGACGTTGTCGTTGCCGCGTCCGGGGCCGGCGTAGTGGGTGTGCTTGTGGTACACGATCAGGATCAGGTGCGCCACCACCAGGCCCAGCATGATCCCCGGCAACACCAGCACGTGGATGATGAAGAACCTCGGGATGATGTCGTTGCCCGGGAACTCCCCGCCGAAGATGAACATCTGCAGGTAGCTGCCGACCACCGGGGTCGCCAGGACCGCGCCCTCGGCGAACCGGATGCCGATGCCGGACAGCAGGTCGTCGGGCAGCGAGTATCCGGTGAGTCCGGTGAAGATCGCCAACACCAGCAGCGTGAAGCCGAACAGCCAGTTGATCTCGCGCGGCTTGCGGAACGCGCCGGTGAAGAACACCCGCATCATGTGCATGAACAGGCCGACCACGAAGATCAGCGCCGCCCAGTGGTGGATCTGCCGGACCAGCAGGCCGCCGCGCACGTCGAAGCTGATGTCCAGGGTGGAGGCGTAGGCCTCGGACATCATCACGCCGTGCATCGGCTCGTACGGGCCGTGGTACTCGATCTCGGCCATGCTCGGCACGAAGAACAGCGTGAGGTAGACGCCGGTCAGGATCAGGATGAGGAAGCTGTAGAGGCAGACCTCACCGAGTAGGAACGACCAGTGGTCGGGGAAGATCTTCCGCATGTTGGCCTTGGCGAGGCCGTACAGCCCCACCCTGCCGTCGGCCCAGTCGGCGACCCGTTCGCCCGCTGGTGCCTTGCCCCTGGTCCTGCTCTTCGGGGCTTCTGTTGCCGTACTCATCCGCGCTCCCAGAAGCTCGGTCCAGGCGGTTCCTCGAAGTCACCGAGCGCCACGAGGAAGCCCTCGTCGTCCCGCGCGATGCGCAACTGCGGCAGCGGGTGGCCCGCCGGCCCGAAGAGCACCCTGGCGCCGTCCGCGAGGTCGAACGTGGACTGGTGACAGGGGCAGAGCGCGTGGTGCGTCTGCGCCTCGTAGAGCGTGGCGGGGCAACCGATGTGCGTGCAGATCTTGGAATAGCACAGGATGCCCTCGTGGCCCCAGTCCGCCGACCGCGCGTCCTTGATGTCCTCGGGCTCCAGCCGCACCAGCATGACCGCGGCCTTGGCGATCTGCTCGGGGAAGTCGTGGTCGTGCGGGTCGATGCCCTCGGGCATGGCCTGGGTCAGCGAGCCGACCGTGATGTCCTCGGGCCGCAGCGGCTGCATCGTGCTCTCGTTGATGATCCGCGCGCCGGCGCGCCAGGCGGTGTGCTGGAGCTTGTTGCCCGGCAACGGGCCGAGGTCGCGCAGCAGCAGCACGCCGGAGAGCGGCACCAGGGCGAGCGCGCCGTACAGCGTGCGCCGCACCAGGGTGCGCCGGCCGAACTGCGACTCCCTGGCGCCCTCGGCGAACTCCCGCAGGACGTACGCCCTGGTCTCCTCCGACGCCTCGATCGCGTGGCGGTCCTCGGAGACCTCCACGTCCGACATCAGGGTCCTGGCCCAGTGCACGGCGCCGGCGCCGATGCACAGCAGGGCGAGCCCGAGCGTCAGGCCGAGCGCGAAGTGCAGCCCGGCGACGTGGCCGAACGGCCAGATGTAGACGATCTCGTCGATCGGAATGGCGACGTAGGAGACGATGAAGCCGACCGTGGCGAGCATCGAGAGGGTGAAGAGGAACGCCACCGTGCGCTCGGAGCGCCTGGCGGCCTCCTCGTCGACGTCCTGCCGCCGGTGTTCGTGCGGGGGCAGCCCCGGGTCCGCGAACGGGTCGTCGTGGTGCACGACCGTGCCGTGCTCACGTTCGGCGGGCAGGTGTTCCGCCCGCGAGGTGTCTTCTGCTGCGTGTTGCTCTGTCTGGCTCATGACTTCCTGGCCTTCGCACTCCTCGCACCGATCCAGACGGCGCAGCCGACCAGGAACACCACGCCGAACGTCCAGGCGAAGAGTCCCTCGCCGACCGGCCCGTAGCCGCCCAGGGTGAAGCCGCCGGGGCTGGCCGACTCGGAGGTGTTGACCTCCTCCAGCCACGCGATGATGTCGCGCCGGTCCTGGTCGCTGAGCGCGGGGAAGGACGGCATGCTGCCCGAGCCCGTCATCATCACCTCGTACATGTACCGAGGGTCGACGTCGTGCAGGTTCGGCGCTTCCTTGCCCGCGGTGAGGGCGCCGCCCTCACCGGTGAAGTTGTGGCACTGCGAGCAGTTCGTGCGGAACAGCTCGCCGCCGTGCGCGGCGTCACCGTCGGCCGGGTCGTACGCCGACTCCTCCGGCACACTCGGGCCGGGGCCGAGGGAAGCGATGTACGCGGCCAGCTGGTCGATCTCGGCCTGCGTGTAGCTGGTGGGCTTCTCCTCCGCCTGCGGCCCCGGCTGCTGCAGCGGCATGCGGCCGGTGCCCACCTGGAAGTCCACGGAGGCGGCGCCGACGCCCACCAGGCTCGGACCGTCACTGCCGCCCTGGCCACCGTCGCCATGGCAGCTGGAGCAGCCGAGGTCGTACAGCTTCTTGCCCTCCTCGATGGCGAGGGACTGGGCCGAGTTGCTCCCGGCCTGCGCCTCGTCCGCGGGGGCGAGCGCGGTGTACAACCCCCCCGTGGCCGCCAGCGCGAGGAGGAGGACGACGAACGCCGCCAGCGGATGGCGCCGTCGTGCGGTGAGCTTTTTCACGGATTACCCCGGTGTCAGGATCTTCTGCGTCGCTGCGTGTGCTGTGGTCGGTGCGTGGGTGCGGTGGTGTCGGGCTACTTGATCAGGTAGATCGTGGCGAAGAGGCCGATCCAGACGACGTCGACGAAGTGCCAGTAGTACGACACGACGATCGCGGTGGTGGCCTGCTCGTGGGTGAAGCGTCGGGCCGCGTAGGTGCGACCCAGCACGAGCAGGAAGGCGATCAGGCCGCCCAGCACGTGCATACCGTGAAATCCGGTGGTCAGGTAGAAGGCCGAACCATAGGGATCGTCCTCACCGTGGACCCCGGAGGAGAGCGAGATTCCCTCGTGGGCGACGAGCTCGACGTACTCCGTCACCTGGCCGCCGATGAAGACGGCGCCCATGATGAAGGTGATCACGAACCACTTGCGGAGCCGCTTCACGTCACCGCGCTCGGCCGCGAAGACGCCGAGCTGGCAGGTGAGCGAGGAGAGCACCAGCACGGTGGTGTTGGCGGCCGAGAAGGGCACGTTGAGCGTGTCGGCGTTCTCCTGCCAGTACTCGGACCCCATCACGGAACGCAGGGTGAAGTACATCGCGAAGAGGGCCGCGAAGAACATCAGCTCGGAACTCAACCAGATGACGGTTCCGACGCTCGTGACGTTCGGCCGGTTCACCGACGGAACCGACGGATGCGCGTGCCCGGTGTCTACTGCTGTTGCTGTCGCCACGCCCGTCATTATGTCGGTCGCTCATCCGACGTTTGCTCCGGGGGTGCCGTTCGGAGTGTTCCACCACCGAGGAGTAGCATCCGGCGTGTCCGCCCGGGCCCACGGAGGTAACGATGCAGCGCACCGCCACGGTGCTGGTCTACAGCGACGACGTCAACACCCGCCAGCAGACGCGGCTGGCCGCGGGCCGCCGGCCGGCCGCCGACGTGCCGGCCGTCGAGTACGTGGAGTGCGCGACGCTGCCCGCGGTGCTGAGCGCCCTGCGGGACGGCGGCATCGACGCCTGCGTGCTGGACGGCGAGGCCGTCCCCGCCGGCGGGATGGGCGTCTGCCGGCAGATCAAGGACGAGATCTTCGACTGCCCGCCCGTGCTGCTGCTGATCGGCCGGCCGACGGACGCCTGGCTGGCCACCTGGAGCCGGGCGGAGGCGGCGGTGGCCCACCCGCTGGACCCGGCCGAGCTGGCCGCGGCCCTCGCGTCCCTGCTCCGCGGCAAGGTTCTGGCCGAACCGGCCTGAGCGACGTCCTTGCCGGACGGGTCCGCGTGCGGGTCACGGGCCTCAGCCCGTGACCCCCAGGCCTGACCACCGACCGGGACGGCCCGGCACCCGCGGCCCGGTGGGTCAGGGCCACCGGTCCTGGCTGTGCCGTTGCCCGGTGCGGCCGGATGACCGGCGACCGCCGGGCCGGACGGTCAATGGCCACCGGTCCCGGCGCAACGATGATGGGGCCGGCGCCGGGCCGGGTTCAGATGGTCGGGCTCAGGTGGCCCTGTTGGGTCTCGTCGGCGACAGCCGACAGCGCGCTGCCCTGCTGCCACTCCTCCCAGCTGAGGTTCCAGTCCCCGAAGCCGTTGCCGAAGGCGGGCATGTCCTCGCCGAAGCCGTTGACGTGCTCGACGATGTCGCCCGGGCCCACCAGGTCGTAGAACCAGAGGGCGTTCTCCGTGCTCAGGCCGGTGCAGCCGTGACTGACGTTGGCGATGCCGTGCGAGGCCAGGGACCAGGGCGCGCCGTGCACGTACTCGCCGCTCCAGGTGAGCTGGGTCGCCCATTCGACGTTGAGGTCGTAGGACTCGGCGCTGCCGGCCGGTATGCCGATGCTGGTGCCGGTCATCCGGACGTTCGACGCCTGGCCGAGCACCACCTTCTTGCCGTCCCGGGTGCGGAAGCCCTCCTTGCCCGTGGTCATCGGCATGGTCCGCAGCTCCTCGCCGTTGCGCGACACCGTCATGGTGAGGGCGGTGATGTCGGCGACGGCCTCGATGCGGTCCCCGGTGGTGATCTCCAGCGGCTCGGCGCGGGTGCCGCGCAGCTCCTCGCCGAGCGGGAGCCCCGTCAGGTCCGCCTGCACGGTGATGCTGGCGTCGGCGGGCCAGTACTCCTTGGGCCGGTAGTGCACCGTCTGGTCGTCGACCCAGTACCAGGAGCCGACGACGGCGGGCTCGGAGCTCACCAGCAGGGCGCTCTCGACCAGCGCCCGCTGCGCGGGGTCGCTGATCTTCCTGTCGAGCGCCGCGGTGAGCGGCTGCCCCACGCCGTACTCGCCGGGCTCGGGGCCGAGGGTGACGCCGAGCTCCCTGGCGTCCGACGGTCCCGTACGGAACGCGTGCTCGCCGCGGCCCTGGTCCCCGTCGTCGTTCTCCGTGCTGACCCGGACCGTGTAGCTGCTGTCCGGGGCCAGCGGTCCGGTGCTGCTCCAGCCGCGGCCGTCCGCGGTCAGCTCGCCCGGCAGCGTGCGCCCGTCGGCGTCGGTGGCGACCACGTCGGTGATCCGGCTGTCCCCGTCGCCGCTCGCGGTGATGCGCAGCGGCTCGTCCGGATCCACCGTTTTCCCTCCCCCCTGGACGCCCCCCTGGGTGCCGAAGCTGAGCTCCTCGGTGGCGTCGTACGGGCTGCCGGTCAACGAGCCGCCGCCGACGCATCCGGCGAGGCCGGCCGAGAGCGGGACGAGGACCAGTACGCAGCCGATCGCGGTCCGGGCGATGCGGCCTATGTCGGCGCGGCTGTCGGTGCGGCCTATGTCGTTACTCATAGCCAAAAAGTACGTAAAGTTCCCCCGTACGGCGCGCTGGCTGACTGCAAACGGGTCGGCCCCCGGAAGGACACTGCCTTCCGGGGGCCGGGACCGCACGGCGTTCGGGTCACTGGTTCTGGTTGACCCCGCGGTAGTACTCGAAGACCCAGAACCACAGGCCCACCGCCACCAGCGGGGCGGTGAAGTACAGGAACCACCAGCCGAACACCGGGCTCATGAAGGCGCACAGGCCACCTCCGGCGAGCAGCAGCGGGGCCCAGCTGGTCGGGCTGTAGAAGCCGACCTCGCCGGCGTCGTCCGCGACGTCGGCCTCCTTGTTGTCCTGCGCCCCGGTGTCCACCCGGCGGGCGGTGAACACCAGGTAGAAGCCGATCATGCCGGCCAGGCCGAAGGACAGGAACAGCGCCGTGGTGCCGACCGGCTCCTTGGACCACAGGCCGTATACCACGGCCGAGCCCAGCATGAAGATGGCGATACCACTGAAGAGGTATCCCTGGAGCCTCACTTGACCGCCCCCTCGCCGGCCTCGACGGCCTCACGGTTCTGGATGTCCAGCTGGTCGAGCGCCGCGATCTCGGGGTGGTGCAGGTCGAACGCGGGCGACTCGGAACGGATCCGCGGCAACGAGGTGAAGTTGTGCCGCGGCGGGGGCGAGGCGGTGGCCCATTCGAGCGACCTGCCGTAGCCCCACGGGTCGTCGGTCTCGACCTTCTCGCCGTACTTCCAGGTCTTCCAGACGTTGTAGAAGAACGGCAGCATCGACAGGCCGAGCAGGAACGAGCTGATGGTGGAGATGGTGTTCAGCGCGGTGAAGCCGTCCGCCGCCAGGTAGTCGGCGTAGCGGCGCACCATGCCCTCCGCGCCCAGCCAGTGCTGGACCAGGAAGGTGCCGTGGAAGCCGATGAAGAGCGTCCAGAAGGTGATCTTGCCGAGCCGCTCGTCGAGCATCTTCCCGGTGAACTTGGGCCACCAGAAGTGGAAGCCGGCGAACATCGCGAAGACCACCGTGCCGAAGACCACGTAGTGGAAGTGCGCCACCACGAAGTAGGAGTCGGAGATCGCGAAGTCCAGCGGCGGGGAGGCCAGGATGACGCCGGTCAGGCCGCCGAAGAGGAAGGTCACCAGGAAGCCGATCGACCACAGCATCGGCGTCTCGAAGCTCAGCGAGCCCTTCCACATGGTGCCGATCCAGTTGAAGAACTTCACGCCGGTCGGCACCGCGATCAGGAAGGTCATGAACGAGAAGAACGGCAACAGCACCGCGCCCGTCACGTACATGTGGTGCGCCCAGACCGTCACCGAGAGGCCGGCGATCAGGATCGTCGCGGCGACCAGGCCGATGTAGCCGAAGACCGGCTTGCGGCTGAACACCGGGATGACCTCGGAGACGATGCCGAAGAACGGCAGCGCGATGATGTACACCTCGGGATGGCCGAAGAACCAGAAGAGGTGCTGCCACAGGATGGCGCCACCGTTGGCCGAGTCGAAGATGTGTGCCCCGAACGTCCGGTCGGCCTGCAGCGCGAAGAGCGCCGCCGCCAGCACCGGGAAGGCCAGCAGCACCAGCACGCCGGTGAGCAGCACGTTCCAGGTGAAGATCGGCATGCGGAACATCGTCATGCCGGGGGCGCGCATGCAGATGATGGTGGTGATGAAGTTGACGGAGCCGAGGATGGTGCCGAAGCCGGAGAAGGCCAGGCCCATGATCCACATGTCGGAGCCGAGTCCCGGCGAGTGCACCGCGTCGGACAGCGGGGCGTAGGCGAACCAGCCGAAGCTCGCGGCGCCCTGCGGGGTGAAGAAGCCGCTGACGGCGAGGATGCTGCCGAAGAGGTAGAGCCAGTACGCGAACGCGTTCAGCCGGGGGAACGCCACGTCGGGCGCGCCGATCTGCAGCGGCATGATCCAGTTCGCGAACCCGGCGAAGAGCGGGGTGGCGAACATCAGCAGCATGATCGTGCCGTGCATGGTGAACAGCTGGTTGTACTGCTCGTTCGTCACCAGCTGGGTGCCGGGGCGGGCCAGCTCGGCGCGCATCACCAGGGCCATCACGCCGCCGATGATGAAGAAGACGAACGACGTGATCAGGTAGAGCGAGCCGATCGTCTTGTGGTCCGTGGTGCTCAGCCAGGAGACGATGACGGCACCGCGCGGCTTGCGCGGGGCTTCGGCCCCGGGCTCGCGCGAGGCGGCGCCCGCCGCCTGGTCGTGGTCGAGGATGGTCACGGTCGCCCCTCGTTGGTCTCCGCGTTCACCGCGTCTTCCGTCTGCTCGATGCCCGCGGGGACGTAGCCGGTCTGGCCGCGGTCCGCCAGGTCCTGCAGGTACTGGTCGTACTCCTCGGGGGAGACCACCTCGACGTTGAAGAGCATGCGCGAGTGGTCGACGCCGCACAGCTCGGCGCACTTGCCCATGAACGTGCCCTGCTGGCTGGGGGTCACCTCGAAGGTGTTGGTGTGTCCGGGGATGACGTCCTGTTTCATCAGGAACGGCACCACCCAGAAGGAGTGGATGACGTCCCGCGAGGTCAGCACGAACTGCACCGTCTCGCCCTCGGGCAGCACCAGGGTCGGGCCCGGGTTGCCGGTGTCGGGGTTCCGCTCGCCCGGCGTGCCCACGTCGTACACGCCGTCGGCGTTCTCCGGGACGCGGTCCAGCACGCGGTCCGGGATGCTCGCCAGCTCGGGCGCGGTGTGCGCGTCGGTGTCAGAGGCGCCGACCGGCTCCAGGTAGTTGAACGCCCAGCTCCACTGGAAGCCGACCACGTTGATCACGTGGTCCGGCTCCTCCGACGTCTCCATCAGCTCGGTCTGGTCCCGGGCGGTGAAGTAGAAGAGCACCGAGACGACGATGAGCGGGACGAGGGTGTAGAGCGCCTCGATCGGCAGGTTGTACCTGTTCTGCGGCGGTACCTCCACCTTGGTCCTGGAACGCCGGTGGAAGAACACGCTCCACAGGATCAGGCCCCAGACCAGCACGCCCGTGATGAGCGCGGCGGCCCACGAGCCCTGCCACAGGGACAGGATCCGGGGCGCCTCCTCCGTCACCGGGGTGGGCATGCCGAGGCGGGGGAAGTCCTCCGAGGTGCAACCGGTGGCGGTTACCAGGACCGCGCCCGTGATCAGCGCGTGCGGCAGCGTTCGCCTGGAAATCAGCCGCACCGGGCGCCGCGACGAGCGGTCGGAGCCGTTGGGACTCACGTAGCGCCTTCCCGAGAGTCTCGCCCGTGACGGCCGGGTGCTTGCGCACGTCCACTTCCGCGGGGCCGACCCTGACACGGGCAGGGTGTCGTTGCTTTATGCGGACCAAACCCTACTCGACCCCCGGCGGGCCGACGCGGGGAGGGTGCCCAACGCGCCGTCGCAGGTCGAAGCCGCGCCACGGGACGATGCGTCGTGGCGTTAGCGTTGCCATGTGCCCTACTTCGACGCGGCCTCGGCCCTCCCGCTGCACCCGGTCGCGCGCCAGGCGTTCCTGGCCGCCGTCGAGGACGGTTGGGCGGATCCGGCCAGGCCACACGGGGCGGGACGGCGGGCCAGGCTGCTGCTCGACGCGGCCCGCGAGTCGGCCGCCGAGTCGGTCGGCTGCCGGCCCGACGAGCTGACGTTCACCACCTCGGGCACGCGCGCGCTGCACGACGGCGTCGCCGGAGCGTTGGCCGGCCGGGCCCGCGCGGGGCGGCATCTGCTGGTCTCGGCGGTCGAGCACTCGGCCGTGCTGCACGCGGCCGAGGCGCACCGGGCGGCGGGCGGCACGTCCGCCGAGATCGCCGTGGACCGCGGCGGCCGGGTCGCGCCCGAGGCGGTCGCGGCGGCGCTGGACGCCGCGCCGGGCCCGACGGCGCTGGTCTGCGTGCAGTCGGCGAATCACGAGGTGGGCACCCGGCAGCCGGTCGCCGAGATCGCCGAGGCGTGCCGGGCGGCCGGGGTGCCGCTGCTCGTGGACGCCGCCCAGTCGCTCGGCTGGGAGCCCGTCCCCGGCGACTGGTCGCTGCTGGCGGCGAGCGCGCACAAGTGGGGCGGACCGCCCGGTGTGGGCCTGCTCGCCGTGCGCAAGGGGGTGCGTTTCGCGCCCCGGGCGCCCGGGGACGAACGGGAGTCGGGCCGGGCCCCCGGGTTCGAGAACATCCCGGCCCTGGTGGCCGCGGCGGCGTCGCTGCGCGCGGTGCGCGAGGACGCGCGGCGGGAGGCGGACCGGCTCTCCGGTCTGGTGGACCGGATCCGCGAGCAGGTGCCCCGGCTCGTTCCCGACGTGGAGGTGGTGGGCGATCCGGTGCGGCGGCTGCCGCACGTCGTCACGTTCTCCTGCGCCTACGTGGACGGCGAGGCGCTGCTGTACGCGCTGGACCGGGAGGGGTTCGCGGTCTCGTCCGGCTCCTCGTGCACCGCCAGCACGCTGACCCCCAGCCACGTGCTGCGGGCCATGGGGGTGTTGTCGGAGGGCAACGTCCGGGTCTCGCTGCCGCCGGGCACGGCGGCGGAGGACGTGGACCGTTTCCTCGCCGTGCTGCCCGGAGCGGTGGCGGCGGTCCGTGACGAACTCGCCGCCCCGGCCCCGGCCCGAGACGTCGCCCGCGCGGGCGGGGAGTCGGCCGAGGTCACCGTCGACTCGCTGGGTCGCCGCTGCCCCGTGCCGGTGATCGAACTGGCCAAGGCCATCGTCCGGGTGCCGGTCGGCGGTGTGGTCACCGTGCTCGCGGACGACGCGGCGGCCTCGCTGGACATCCCCGCCTGGTGCACGATGCGGAACCAGGAGTACCTGGGCGAGACCGCGCTGGCCACCGGCGACGGCACGGCCTACCGGGTCCGCCGCACCACCTAGACCCCCACCCGACCGCGCCGCCGCCCGTCCGCCGGACCCGGTCCGCCGGCTACGCCAGGTGCTCGCGCACCTCGGCGGCGGCGTCCTCGCCGTACGCCTTGGTGAAGCGCTCCATGAACGGCCCTCGGCTCAGCGTGTACTCCTGGGTGCCGACCGTCTCGATGACCAGCGTGGCCACCATGCAGCCCACCTGTGCGCTGCGCTCCAGCGGGGCGCCCCACGCCAGCCCGGCCAGGAACCCGGCGCGGAACGCGTCGCCTACCCCGGTCGGGTCGGCCTTGGCCAGCTCCTCCGGGCAGCCGACCTCCAGCGGCTTCTCCCCCGCGCGCTCCACCCGCACGCCCCGGGCGCCGAGGGTGGTGACCCGGGTGCCGACCCGCGCCAGCACCTCCTCCGCCGACCAGCCCGTCTTCGACTCGACCAGCGCCTTCTCGTACTCGTTGTGGAAGAGATAGGAGGCGCCGTCGGTGAGCGTCCTGATCTCCTCCCCCTCCATCCGGGCGAGCTGCTGGGAGAAGTCGGCGGCGAACGGGATGTCCCGGGACCGGCACTCCTCGGTGTGGCGCAGCATCGCCTCCGGGTCGTCCGCGCCGATGTGCACCAGGTCGAGCCCGCCGACCCGGTCGGCGACGGTCTGCAGCTCGATCAGCCGGGCCTCGCTCATCGCGCCGGTGTAGAAGGAGCCGATCTGGTTGTGGTCGGCGTCCGTGGTGCAGACGAACCGGGCGGTGTGCAGCACCTCGGAGATCCGGACCGAGGCGGTGTCCACGCCGTGCCGGTCCAGCCAGGCGCGGTACTCGTCGAAGTCGGCCCCGGCGGCGCCGACCAGGATCGGGTGGGCGCCGAGCTGCCCCATGCCGTAGCAGATGTTGGCGCCGACGCCACCGCGCCGCACCTCCAGAGCGTCCACCAGAAACGACAGCGAGACGGTGTGCAACTGGTCGCCGACGAGTTGGTCGGCGAAGCGGCCGGGGAAGGTCATCAGGTGATCGTGGGCGATGGAGCCGGAGACGGCGATGCGCACGGCGGGTGCTCCCTGGGGTGGGGACGGCGGACGGTCACGCCTGATCAGGCTAGCGTCAACTCACCTCCGGGGAACCGGTCGCCAGGGCGCACCGTCCAACCGGGGTAACGCAGTTGCACGTCCCATCATCATCCGACGAGTACGACGATCACAGGAGTACGGCGTGGCCGACGAGGAAACGGGTCAGGAGAGCGCGGACCTGCCGGACGACGGGCCGGACGACGGTGGGGACATCGGTCAGGACAGCCGTGGGGACGACCGTCAGGACGAGGAGGCGGGGCGGCGTCGCTGGCCGGTGGTGACGGCGGTGGCCGTCGCGGTCACGGCGATCGCCGGCGGCCTGTACGGCGTGCAGGGGCTGACCGGCTCCGACGGTGCGGCGGACGCCGCCGAACCGCTGGTGCTGGACGAGTACGCGGTCGAACTGGACGCGGCCGGCGACGAGGCGGCCAGCTCGGACTCCCTCGGCTACGCCGGATACGCGCAGACCCTGTCCGCCGCCGGCGTGCTGCCCGACGGGCCCGAGCGGGCGGCCGAACACGGCTTCGACGGCGAGGTGCCGCGCGACCGGGTGGCCGGGCTCGCGGCGGCCCTGGGTCTGGACGGACCGGTGACGGAGTCCGGCGGCTCCTGGACGGTGGCGGGCACGGAGCCGGACGCGCCGATGCTCACCGTGTCGCAGGAGGCCCCGGGCTTCTGGTGGCTGGGCAGCGCGACGGCGGCCGGCGCGGCCGAGGGGGAGGGATCCTCGGCGGAGCTGTCGGTCGAGACCGACGGCGACTCGACGGTCAGCCCGTACGACCCGGAGGAGCCGACCAGCGACGGCGACGCGGACACCGGCATGGTCATGCCTGAGCCGCCCTCCGCCGAGGAGGCGCTGGCCGCGGCCGAGCCGCTGATCACGGAGCTGGGCCTGGCGGACGCCCGGACGGACACCTCGTCGGCCGGTTCGGATCGGCTGGTGCGGGTCGTGCCGCTGGTGGACGGCCTGCCGGTGAGCGGCCTGGAGACGTACGTCACCGTCGGCACGAACGGGGCCGTCGGCTCCGCGGCCGGCACGCTGCTCCAGCCGACCGGCGAGGGCACCGAACGCGACGTGATCGGCGCGCGGGAGGCGCTCGACGCGTACAACGCGCACGCCACCGAGGACAGCATCCTCCGCGAGCCGCAGTGCGCCGACGCCATCGAACCGGCGCCGATGCCGCAGCCCGAGACCGAGGTGGAGACCGGTGAGTCCGGTGCCGGTGCGTCCACCGAGTCCACGGAGTCCGGTGAGTCCGCCGAGGGCAGCGGGGCGGCCCCGGACGCCGGCGGCGGCTCCGACTCGGACGCGGGGGACGGCACGGACCCCATGCCGCCGGTGGACGGCGGGGAGACCGGCGAGGACCTGTGCGCCGAGGCGCCGAAGCCGGAGCCCACGGAGGTGACGGTCGAGTTCGGGCTGGCCCTGCACAGCTCGGACGGCGAGTCGCTGCTGGTGCCGTCCTGGCTGTTCAGCGCGGCCGATGACGCCACGGGCTACTACCTGGCCTCGCAGCCGGCGGTGCCCTTCGAGTACGCCACGGAGTCCGACGACGCCGGGGACGACACCGGGGACGGGGCCGCGGTGGACGTCTCCGAGGCGGAGGAGCGCGCCGAGCCCCAGGAGTCGGGCGCGGAGGACGGCGCGGTCGGGCAGGAACAGCCCGGCGACGAGGGCGGCGCCGAGGTGGAGCTGCCCGTCGACGGCATGGCGATCGAGTCCTACGCCGCCGAGGGCGAGACGCTGACCGTACGCTTCTGGGCCGGGGTGTGCGACGAGTACACGGCCACGGCCGAGGAGTCGGGCGACGAGATCGTCGTGCGGGTCACGGCCGAGAACGCCGACCCGGACCGCGAGTGCATCCTGATCGCGGAGGAGCGGACGGCCGAGGTCCGGCTGGACGGGCCCGTCGGTGACCGCGTCGTCGTCGACGCCCAGGGAGCGGAGGTCCCGGTGCGGTGACGACGGGCGCACCACGCACACGTGAGGGCGGCGGCACCAGGGTCTGGTGCCGCCGCCCTCACGTGTGGGGCCGGCCGCGGCCGGCCGTCCGACGCTCGCTCGCTCGGCCGAGTCGGCCGACTCAGCCGAAGGAGTCGCCGCAGGCGCAGGAGTTGCTGGCGTTGGGGTTGTCGATCGTGAAGCCCTGCTTCTCGATGCTGTCCACGAAGTCGATGGCGGCGCCACCGAGGTACGGGGCGCTCATCCGGTCAGTGACCACCTTGACGCCGCTGTAGTCCTTGACCACGTCGCCGTCCAGCGAACGCTCGTCGAAGAACAGCTGGTAGCGCAGACCGGAACAGCCGCCGGGCTGGACCGCCACCCGGAGCGCCAGATCCTCGCGCCCCTCCTGCTCCAGCAGGCTCTTGACCTTCGCCACGGCCGCGTCGGACAGGATGATGCCGTCGCTCACAGCGGTCTGTTCCGATACGGACATCTGCTTCTCCCGGGTAGTTCGGAATGCTCTGCCTTTTGCGCTGCCAACGCGCTGCCGTCGCACCGCTCAGCAGCGTCGAGACACTGCCGAGTGCTGCAACAGCCGGTTTCCCGGATTCATTCCGGATCCGGGCCGTCCTCTCATGCTCGCACACCGGGCGGGATCGGTCATCGTGCCCGCTGGCGAATGCGTCACATTGACGCGATCACCATCGTCAAACTGACATGAAGGGGGTTATGATCCATTACGTCAGTTCGACGAAAAGTCGTGGAACAGCAACAGAAAGGGTTGGTGCCGTGAACACCGCCCAGTCCCTGGACGTCGAGCCCACCCCGCTCGCCCTGCTCCTGCTCGGTCGCGACTCCGACCCGTCCAGCGAGCGCGGGGTGGACTGTCCCGGCGACCTGCCGGCGCCCTCCGACCCGAACCTGGTGGCCCGCGCCCGCGAGGCCAAGGCCCGGCTCGGAGAGCGCGTGTTCGTGCTCGGTCACCACTACCAGCGCGACGAGGTCATCGCCTTCGCCGACGTCACCGGGGACTCGTTCAAGCTCGCCCGCGACGCCGCCGCCCAGCCGGAGGCCGAGTACATCGTCTTCTGCGGCGTGCACTTCATGGCCGAGTCGGCGGACATCCTCACCACGGACGCGCAGCAGGTGATCCTGCCCGACCTGGCCGCCGGCTGCTCGATGGCCGACATGGCCACCGCCGAGCAGGTCGCCGAGGCGTGGGACGTGCTGACCGAGGCCGGCGTCGCCGACGACACCATTCCCGTCACATACATGAACTCCTCGGCGGACATCAAGGCGTTCACCGGGCGGCACGGGGGCACCGTGTGCACCTCGTCCAACGCCCGGCGGGCGCTGGAGTGGGCCTTCGCCGAGCGCGCGCAGGGCGCCGGCAAGGTGCTTTTCCTGCCCGACCAGCACCTCGGCCGCAACACCGCCGTGCGCGAGCTGGGCCTCTCGCTGAACGACTGCGTCGTCTACAACCCGCACAAGCCGAACGGCGGCCTCACCACGCGGCAGCTGCGCGACGCCCGGATGATCCTCTGGCGCGGCCACTGCTCGGTGCACGGCCGGTTCACGCTGGACTCGGTGGACGAGGTGCGGGAGCGGATTCCCGGCGTCAACGTGCTGGTGCACCCCGAATGCCGTTACGACGTCGTCGCGGCGGCCGACCACGTCGGCTCCACCGAGCACATCATCCGCACCCTGGACGCCGCGCCCGCCGGCTCCAGGTGGGCGGTGGGCACGGAGCTGAACCTGGTGCGGCGGCTCGCCAACCGCTACGCCCCCGAGGGCAAGGAGATCGTCTTCCTCGACCGCACGGTGTGCTTCTGCTCCACCATGAACCGCATCGACCTGCCGCACCTGGTGTGGGCGCTGGAGTCGCTGGCCGACGGCACGGTGGTCAACCGGATCCAGGTGGACCCGGAGACCGAGCGGTACGCCAGGCTCGCGCTCGAACAGATGCTCGCCCTGCCCTGATCCTCCCCCCAGAGGCCCAGGGGGCCCGAGAGGAGCCCCCGTCGCGCCGACCCGGCGACCCCTGTCGCGGCACCCGCCCGGCGCGTCACGATGGGGGTCATGATGCTGCGCCAACTCCGCGACACCGGCGCGGACGCCGAGGCCGTCAGGTCCGTGGCGGACGCGGCGTTCGCGCCCGACGCGGAGGGCGCGCGGGACGCGTCGGACGCGTCGGACGTGTCGGATGCGGCGCGGACCGGCGGGTTCCTGCGCCGGGTGCGGCACCTGACGGTCACCGACCCGCTCGGCTGCTGGCTCGCCGAGGACGACGCGGGGCGGCCCGTCGGGGCCGCGCTGACCAGCAGACGGGAGGGCCTGTGGGGCCTGTCGCTGCTGGTGGTGGCCCCGGACGCGCAGGGCAAGGGCGTGGGCACGGAGCTGTTGCGGCGGGCGCTGGACTACGGCCGGGGCACGCTGCGCGGCATCATCTGCGCCACGGCGCGCCCGGTGGCCGCCCGCCTCTTCCGCGGCGCGGGCTTCACGCTGCACCCGACGATGCGGATGGCGGGGGCGGTGGACCCGGCCGGCCTCCCCCTGCCCGACGGACCGGCGATCGAGGGCGGCGCCCGGCAGCAGGACCTGATGGACTCGGTGGACCGGCAGGTGCGCGGCGGGGCACACGGGCCCGACCACGCGGAGTTGCTCCGGCACTACCGGCTGGTCGTCGCCGACGACCTGGCGGGCAGCGGCTACTGCTACCTCGACGACCGGGGCCGGGTGCGGCTGCTGGCCGCGACGTCCCGCCGGATCGCGACCAGGCTGCTGACGTCGGCCCTGCTCAGCGCGCCGGCCGCGGTGACGACCCGGCTGCGGCACCTGACGGCGAACCAGGAGTGGGCGATCGACGTCGGCCTCGCGGCCGGCCTGGACCTCACCCCCGACGGCTACCTCTGCCTCCGCGCCATGCGCCCACCCACGCCCTACGTCCCCTCCCCCACGTTTCTCTGACCCCGGCGAGGCCCCGGCCTTCCCGGCCCGGACCGCGAGGGAGCGGCGAAGGAAAGGCGCCTCGACGAGCTCGTGGACGGCAGCGCCGCCAGACGGCCGGACCGCGACGTCGCCTCGACAGCGTGGTCTCGGGAAACGACGGCTTGGAGACCAAGTCGCCCACCCAGACCGGGACCGGCCCCGCGCGGCAGGCGGCGCGACGGTGATCCCTACCAGGATCCGGAGCCGCGGCGCCCCGCGCCGGTGGCGCAGCGGCGCGAGGCGCCGACCCCCCACGGACAGACCCGCGCCACAGCGGCCCAGCGACGCACCTCTCTGGCCGCCCGATCCGGCGGACCCGTGCCCCCGACCGCCCTCCACGCCGAAGGCGGGAGCACACGCGAAGCGAAGCCTCCGGGCGCTGACGCGCCGCCAAGGGCTCATCGACGCGCGCCGAGGGCAACAGGGGTGTCCTCCCGGGCCGGCAAGGCGCGGGCCCCGGACCCGTGCCGCGGCGGAGCGCTTTCGACACCGGCCGCCCCGGGGGTCGCCGCCGGCGCGAAGCCGGCCGGCGAACCCCGGGCGGCCGGCGTCGTGGCCAGGGTACAGCGCCAGCGTCACGCGCGGCGGCGGACCAGGCCCGTTTCGTAGGCGATGACGACGAGCTGGGCCCGGTCCCGGGCCCCCAGCTTCGCCAGCAGGCGGTTGACGTGCGTCTTCACGGTCAGCGGGCTGACCTCCAGGCGGCCGGCGATCTCGTCGTTGGACAGGCCGGCGGCGACCTCGACCAGCACCTCGCGCTCGCGCGCGGTCAGCACCGCGAGCTCCGAGGCGTCCGCCGACGGGGAGTCGGGGCCGGCGCCCTGCGCCAGGAAACGGGCGATCAGCCCGCGGGTCGCCGCCGGCGACAGCAGCGCCTCGCCGCCCGCCACCAGCCGGATCGCGTTGAGCAGCTCGCGCGGTTCCGCGCCCTTGCCGAGGAAGCCGGACGCGCCGGCGCGCAGGGACTCCACCACGTAGTCGTCGGACTCGAAGGTCGTCAGGATCAGCACCTTCACCCCGGCGAGGTCAGGGTCCGCGCCGATCGCCCGGGTCGCGGCCAGACCGTCCGTGCCGGGCATCCGGATGTCCATCAGCACCACGTCCGCGCCGTTGTCCCTGGCCAGCCGCAGGGCCTCCGCGCCGTCCGACGCCTCGCCGGTCACCGTCATGTCGGGCTCGGACTCCACGAGCACCCGGAACGCGCTGCGCAGCAGCGCCTGGTCGTCGGCGAGCAGCACGCGTATCACGCGCATCGCCCCCGGTCGCGCCGCCCCACCGGCTCGTCCGGCCGCGGCGGCTGGAGCGGCAGCCGGACGCTGATCCGGAACCCGCCCTCGTCCAACGGCCCGGCCTCGCACGTGCCGCCGAGCGCGGCCGCGCGCTCCCGCATGCCGGTCAGCCCGTGCCCTCCGCCGGCCCCCTCGGATCCGGCGGCTCCCGCGGGTCCCGCCGATCCCTCCGCCGCCGGCTCCGCCGCTCCGTCCGTCGCCTCGCGGGCTGCGTCCGTCCCGGGGTCGGCGGGTCCGTCCGCGGCCGACCAACCCGGAGGACCGTCCGGGCCGTCGTCGAGGACGGTGATGTCCAGCGTCTCGTTCGCCGCGCCGCCCGAGCGGACCAGCCTGACCAGGGCCGACGCCGAGGCGCCGGCGTGCTTGTGCACGTTGGTCAGCGCCTCCTGAACGACCCGGTACGCGGCCAGGTCGACCGCCGACGGGAGCGGCCCCTCCGCCAGCCGGGCGTCCACGGTCACCGACATGCCGGCCCGCACGAAGCCCTCCACCAGATCGTCCAGCACCGCGAGGCCCCGGGCCGGCTCGGTGGGCGCGATCGGCTCGTCCTGGTGGCGCAGCAGGCCCACCGTCGTCTGCAGCTCGCCGAGCGCCCGCCGGCTGGCCTGCCGGATGTGCGAGAGCGCCTCCTTGGCCTGGTCCGGGCGGCTGTCCATGACGTGCGCGGCGACCCCGGCCTGGACGTTGACCAGTGCGATGTGGTGCGCCACCACGTCGTGCAGCTCGCGCGCTATGCGCATCCGCTCCTCGGTGACCCGGCGCCTGGCCTCCTCCTCCCGGGTGCGTTCGGCCCGTTCGGCGCGCTCCCTGATCGCGTCCACCATCGCGCGCCGGTTCCGGATCGCCTCCCCGGTCACCGCGCCCAGCGCGGTCCACGCGAAGACGCCCAGCTGCTCCTGCGAGTACCAGGGCTGCTGGCCCAGCAGCATCGCGGCGGGGGTGGCCACGGCCAGGGTCAGCAGCCCGACCCGCACCGTGGTTCGCCGGTCGGTCTGGATCGCCACCGTGAAGAGCGCGAAGGCCGAGGTCATCAGGATCGACGAGTGCCGCTCCGCCGGGGCGTGGCTGTAGGTGCCGAGCACCAGTTCCAGCACGCTCAGCGCCAGCGTGACGCCCAGCACGCAGGTCGGCGCCCGGCGACGCAGCACCAGCGCGGCGCAGGCGAGCAGGCCCAGCACGACGCTGTGCGGCGGGAGCTGCCGCTCGCCGAAGCCGGGGCCGTCCATCGGTGACTGCGAGACGGTGACCGCGGCGACCAGGTAGGCGGTGTAGACGACGGCGGCGACCAGGCAGTCGACGGCCAGCGGGGGCACCCGCGGCCAGTGCCGGGCGCCGGCGGCCCGCGGCGCGCTCGCGGGCGGGGATTCGGCGGATCCGGCAGAGACCGAGCCCTCGGACGTGGTACCCGCGGCCGCGTCCCCCACCGCCGGGTGGCCGGCGGACGGCGCGGCCCCGGCCGCGGCGACCACGGACGTCGAGGGCACGGACGACGAGGGCACGGGCGCGGTGCTCATCGGCGCGGCGGCGCGACGAGCGGAACGAACGGGGCGGGACACGGCGCTGCGGAAGGGAACGCGGCGGCGTCAGCCGGCATCCGAGCGGCCACCGGAGACCCCGTCCGGTGCGTCGCCCGCCTCGCCGGGGATGAGTCCGTCCTCGGTCAGCATGTCGCGCACCTCCTCGATCGACGCGTCGGCCGCGGGCAGGATCAGCTCGGACGGTTCGAGCGCGTCGTCGGGCAGCGGCGAGCCGGCCGTCCGCACGGCCTCCAGCAGGGCGTCCAGAGTGCGGCGGAAGCCGGCCTCGTCGCCGGACTCCAGCTCCGCCATCAGCTCGTCGTCGAGCTTGTCCAGCAGGGGGAAGTGGCTGTCGTCCAGCAGCACCTGCCCCTCACCCATGATCCGTACGATCATGCCGCTCTCCTCGTCAGGGGGCCGCCGGCGGTGCGGTCAGCGCCGGTCTCCCGGCCTGTCTACCACTGCCCGCCGGTCACTGCTTGTCGAACTTCGACGCGTCGCGCTGCTGCTCCCCCCGCGGCTCCGCGTCCTTGGCCGCGCTGCCCTCGATCGCCTGCCGCCCGGTGGAGCTGCCCCCGGACAGCTCGGCCTTCATCCGCTCCAGCTCGAACTCGACGTCCGCGTTACCGGAGATCCGGTCGAGCTCGGCGGTCAGGTCGTCCTTGGTGGTGCCCGTCGGGTCGTCCAGGGCGCCCGAGGCGAGCAGCTCGTCGATGGCGCCGGAGCGGGCCTGCAGCTGCGCCGTCTTGTCCTCGGCGCGCTGGATCGCCATGCCGACGTCGCCCATCTCCTCGGAGATGCCGGAGAACGCCTCGCCGATCCGGGTCTGCGCCTGCGCCGCGGTGTAGGTGGCCTTGATCGTCTCCTTGCGGGTACGAAAGGCGTCCACCTTGGCCTGCAGCCGCTGGGCCGCCAGGGTGAGCTTGTTCTCCTCCGTCTGGAGGGTCTCGTGCTGCTGCTGGAGGTCGGCCACCTGCTGCTGCAGGGCGGCGCGCCGGGTCAGCGCCTCGCGGGCCAGGTCCTCCCGGCCCAGCGCCAGCGCCTTCTTGCCCTGCTCCTCGAGCTTCGTCGACTGGGTGCCGAGCTGGTTCAGCTGGAGCTCGAGCCGCTTCCTGGAGGTGGCCACGTCCGCCACCCCGCGCCGCACCTTCTGCAACAGCTCCAGCTGCTTCTGGTAGGAGTAGTCGAGCGTCTCCCGCGGGTCCTCGGCCCTGTCAAGGGCCTTGTTGGCCTTCGCGCGGAAGATCATCCCCATCCGCTTCATGATGCCGCTCATGGGCCTGCCGCGCCCCCTTCATGACGGACTCGTACCCCTAGGGCCTGTTCCTTCTGCACCCCTAGCCTACGGGGCCTGTATCTATTAGGGCACTCTCCAGAGCCGAATGCGCTCCTCCTACAGAATGATCGCGACCCTGACGCCTCCCGCCCAGGGCGTAGCTCACGGTGGCGAAGACGACGCGCCACGCCGTTGCACGATCGTTTTCCCACGGGCCGGGAAGAGCGCCGCGACCAGCCCGTAGGGTGGAGGTGTGTTCCGAAGCCGTTCGAAAGAAGACCAGGCGCCCACCGAGCCGCCCGCGGAGCAGGAGCAGGAGCTCCGCGACGCCGAGGCGCCCAAGGGCCGCCCGACCCCGAAGCGCCGCGACGCCGAGGCGCTGCGCCGCGCGGTGGTGAAGCCGCCGGCCAACCGCAAGGAGGCGGCCAAGCGGGCCAGGGACGCCCGCCGCGCCGCGCTGGCCAAGCAGCGCGAGGCGCTGGTCTCGGGCGACGAACGGCACCTGCCGGCGCGCGACCGGGGCCCCGCCCGGCGCTTCGCCCGTGACTACGTCGACGCGAAGTTCCACGTGGCGGAGTTCTTCCTGCCGATCGCGGTGCTCATCCTGGTGCTGAGCATGGTGCCGTCCATCGCGACGCGGAACCTCGCGCTGCTGATGTGGCTGTTCGTGATCGTCATGATCGTGTTCGACTCGGTGCTCACCACCCGGCGCCTGAAGAAGGCACTGCGCGCCCGGCACCCCGACGAGAGCGTGAAGGGCATCAGCGCCTACGCCCTGATGCGCACGCTGCAGATGCGGCGGATGCGGCTTCCCAAGCCGCAGGTCAAGCGCGGCGAGGAGCCCCGCTAGGCCCGGTCGGGCCATGGGGCGCCTCCCCCCGGCCTTCCAGGCTGGATGGGGGCACCTCCTCCGGCCTTCCAGGCTGGATGGGGGCACCTCCCAGCCTTCCAGGCTGGGGGAGGGTCACCCCGAACGGGGCCGCGCCGCTGCACGGCCGTGAGGTCGCGGGCGACGACAATGCCGCCATGAATCCCGGCATTCCTCGCCTCAGCCGCCTTTCCGGCGAACTCGGACGTTCCCGCGGATCCGGCGGGTCGCTCGCCCTCCGGGCAGGGGGCGCCGCCGCGCTCTGTGGTGCGCTGCTGCTCCTGGCCGGCTGTTCGGGCCCGGCCTCGGGCTCCTCGGCCCCGCAGCAACCGGCGACCGCGCCCGCTCCCACCGTCTCGGGCGAGCTGCAGGACAGCTACCAGCGGGTGGTGGGCGACGTGCTGCCCTCCGTCGTGGAGATCTCGGCCGGCGACGCCCTCGGCTCCGGGGTGATCTACGACGAGGAGGGGCACATCGTCACGAACGCCCACGTGGTCGGTGACGCCAAGGAGTTCGAGGTGGTGCTGGCCACCGGCGGGGAGGCGATCCCGGCCCGGCTGGTGTTCGCCTACCAGAAGCAGGATCTGGCCGTCATCCGGCTCACCGAGCTGCCCAACCGGCTGCACCCCGCCACGTTCGGCGACTCCAGGGCCGTCGAGGTGGGGCAGATCGTGCTGGCCATGGGGAACCCGCTGGGGCTGAACTCCAGCGTCACCCAGGGCATCGTCTCGGCGGTCGGCCGGTCCGTCAGCGAGGGCGAGGGCGAGGCCACGCTGGGCGACATGGTGCAGACGTCGGCCGACATCAACCCGGGCAACAGCGGCGGCGCGCTGGTGAACCTCTCCAGCCAGGTCATCGGCATCCCCACACTGGCCGCGCGGAACCCGCAGATGGGCGGCGACCAGGCCCCGGGCATCGGCTTCGCCATCCCGGCGGCCACGGTCACCTTCCTCGCCGACCAGATGATCGAGAACGGGCGGGTGACCGAGTCCGGACGGGCCGTGCTCGGGGTCACGGTGCGCACGGTGCTGGGCGACGGCTTCGAGCCGGCGGGGGCGGCGATCGCGGAGATCACCGAGGACGGGCCCGCCGCGAGCGCCGGCCTGCGACCCGGCGACGTCATCACCGCGCTGGCCGGCGAACCGGTCACCGACGTGGTGTCGCTGGCCGAGGCACTGGCCGGACAACGCCCGAACCAGGAGACCGAGGTCGAGTACCTGCGCAACGAGGAGCGGCACACCGCCCAGGTCACGCTCGGCGAGGCCTCGGCCTAGGCCCCGGGTCCGGCGGCACCTCGCGACATCGGCGGAGGAGCACCCGGAACAGGGCCAGGAAGACGGCCAGGAACACGCCCCGGACAGCGGCCGGGAACGCGGCCGAGAAGACGAGCGGGAACGTGGCCGCCCGGCGGTCCGGCCGGGCGGCCGCGGGCGGCTACGTCTCGGACGCCGCGTGCAGGCTCATCGGGCCGTACACCTTGGCGCCGTCCTCCAGGAGCGTCACCTGGTCGACGCCCTCGTCCAGCAGGTCCTGCCAGATCTCCCCGATCCAGGACTCCGCGTCGCCCTGAGTGCCGAAGTCGCCGGGCGCCTGAGACGGCTCGGTCGTCGAGCCGTCGGCCTTCTCGAATCGCCACTCCCACGCCATGTCCGCTCCGCCTCCCGGGGTGCCACGGTGCCACTGCGCATGCTCCCGGCAGCCTAGATCACGACCACCCCGTTTGACCGCTGTGCGGGCACGCCGCGTCGTCCGAGGGCTGCCTTCCGGACGCCCGGGGCCCGGGAGGTAACGCGCCACGCGGCCGGGAAGAGGGAAGATCTGGGAGTGGACGTCACTCTGCTCGGCACCGGTGCGCCCGTGGGGCTGCCGCGACCCGACTGTCCCTGCGCGGTCTGCGCCCGGGCGCTCGGGGCGCACGCCAGAACCCCGACCGCGCTGCTGGTCGACGGGGTGCTGCTGCTCGACCTGACGCCGGGGGCGGTGCTCTCCGCGGCCCGGGCCGGGCAGTCGCTGCACGGGGTGCGGCAGGTGCTGCTCACCCACCCGCACAGCGGTCCCGTGCTGGAGCTGCCGGCCGAACTGCCCACGCCGGTACGGGTGTCGGACGGCCGGGAGTTGGCGCTGCTCACCGGTCACCGGATCCGCGCCGTTGCGGTCGACGCGCCCGGCACCGGCTACGCGGTGACGGGACCGGAGGGCCACCTGCTGCTCTACCTGCCGCCGGGCGCGGCACCGGCCGGCCTGACGTCCGGCGGGCCGCCGTACGACATGTGCCTGCTCGACGTCGTGGGCCGGCCGGACGCGCTGGCTCGGCTGCGCGCGGCCGGCGCGGTGGCGCCGATGACCGACGTGCTCGCCGTGCACCTCGACCACGACGTGCCGCCCGGGGCGGAGTTGCGCCGCCGGCTGGCCGCGGCCGGCGCCCGCGCCGAACCGGACGGCGCCACCCTGGCGGTCGGCGACTCCCAGCTCGTGCCCGATCTGCCGCGGCGCACGCTGGTGTTGGGCGGCGCGCGATCCGGCAAGTCCGCGGAGGCCGAGCGCCGGCTCGCGGCGTTTCCCGACGTCGTCTACGTGGCCACCGGCGGGCGCGCCGACGCCGACGCCGAGTGGGCCGACCGGATCGCGGGCCACCGGGAGCGGCGCCCGGCCGGCTGGAGCACGACGGAGACCCGCGACCTGGTGCCGCTGCTGGCCCAGCCCACGGGGCCGCCGCTGCTGATCGACTGCCTGACGCTGTGGCTGACCGACGCCATGGACGCCGCCGGCTGCTGGGACGACTCGGCCTGGCACGACGGCACGGCCCGGGCGGCGCTCACCCGGCGCACGGCGGAGTTGGTCGCCGCGTTGCGTGCGACCTGGCGCACGGTGGTGCTGGTGAGCAACGAGGTCGGCTCCGGCATCGTGCCGGACACGGCGTCAGGCCGCCGCTTCCGCGACGAACTGGGTCGGCTCAACGCGTCGGTCGCCGCCGAATGCGAGCAGGTGCTGCTCCTGACGGCGGGGACGGCCACCCTGCTGCGCGGCTAGACCAGGGCTGGGCCGGGACCAGCGCGGCCGGTTGGTGGGTGGTCCGGAGTGCTCGTGGGGCGGGCGGTACCCTCGTGCGCATGACCGACGGCGGGCTGAATCTCAACGACTTCGGCGATCTCATCGAGCGGCCGAGCTCCAGGTTCCGGCGGCAGGCCGAGGAGCGGCGGAAGCGGATCGGGCTGCCGCCCACCGCGTTGGGGCGGCTGGACGAGCTCGGCGCCTGGTTCGCCGCGGTGCAGGGCAAGGGCGTCGCGTCGCCGATCGAGCGGCCGCGGGCCGTGCTGTTCGCCGGTGACCACGGCGTCGCGTCGCAGGGCGTCTCGGCCCGTCCCGCCGGCGGCGCCACCGCGCTGGTGCGCGCCACCCTGGACGGCACCAGCCCGGCCGCCGTGCTGGCCCGCGCCACGGACGTGCCGCTGCGCGTCGTGGACGTCTCCCTCGACTGCCCGCCCGACGAGCTGCCCGCCGAGGTGAGCCGCCACCGGGTGCGCCGCGGCTCCGGGCGCCTCGACGTGGAGGACACGCTCACGCCCGAGGAGACGGAACAGGCGTTCCGGGCCGGCATGGCCGTCGCCGACGAGGAGGCCGACTCCGGCGCCGACCTGCTGGTGCTCGGCGACGTCTCGGTCGGCGGCACCACCGCCGCCGGTGTGCTGGTCGCCGTCATGTGCGGCACCGACGCCTCGGTGGTCACCGGCCGCGGCGGCGAGCGCATCGACGACCTGGCGTGGATGCGGAAGTGCGCGGCCATCAGGGACGGTCTGCGCCGGGCCCGGCCGGTGCTCGGCGAACAGCTGCGGCTGCTGGGCGCGGTCGCCGGGGCGGACCTGACCGCGATGACCGGCTTCCTGCTCCAGTGTTCGGTGCGGCGCACCCCCGTGGTGCTGGACGGCGTGGTCTCCGCGGCCTGCGCGTTGGTCGCCCAGCGCATCGCGTTCCGCTCTCCCGACTGGTGGCTGGCCGGGCAGGTCACCGGCGAGCCGGGGCAGGCCAAGGCGCTGGACCGGATGTCGCTGAAGCCGCTGCTCGACCAGGGCGTGACGGCCGGTGAGGGGGTCGGCGCGCTGCTCGCCGTGCCGCTGATCCGCTCGGCCGCCGCCCTCGCTGCGGAACTGCCGGGCCGGCCGGAGCCCGCGGCGGACGCCGACACCGAGGACGCCACGGAGGCCGAGACCACCGAGTCCCCAACCGCCGTCGCCGACGCCACCTGAGCCTTCCCGGCTGGGCACCCCGCCGGCGACCGGCGAACGTTGGCGGCCCGCGCCGCCCCCCTTCCCCGACACGGCATCCCAACCCGCGGGCCACGGCGGCCCGTACCGTCGCACCGCCGGCGGCCGGCGGGCGTCGGTGCTCCGCGCCCCTCCCGGCCCGCCGCGGGCCGTAGCGCGGCGGGCCGGCGGCCGGTGGGCGTTGGGACGTCACCGCGCCCCGCGAGCCGACCAGGCTGTCTCGCACCACTCCCCGGCCGAAGGGGCCCGTGGCGGCACCACGACGCCGCTCCGACGAACGGCGGCCGCCGGCAGGGCGGCCGTTCAGGAGCCGTCGGTCGGGGTGCCGCCGATGAGGTCGCGGATGCGTTGCTGCACGCGGCCCCAGCGGGCCTGGTGGCGGCGGGCGCGGGTCTCCGCGCGGGTCGCCGTGCGCGGTCGGCGACGGTACGCGCGGGTGGCCCACGGGGAACCGGGACGCGCCAGCCGGACCGCGCCGACCAGCGCCACCAGCGGCACCAGCACGCCGAAGACGGCGGTCCGCAGCTTGCCCTTCAGCAGCGCGACGAGCACCAGCAGGAAGTTGCCGAGCACGGTCACGATCGCGCCGGCCCGGCCCTGGGACTCGTCCTGGTCCACGCCGTTGACGCCGAGCGGCGACAGCCCGGCCAGCACCATGACCAGCAGCGCCGCGGTCGTCACCACTGCCTCCACGCTCTTCTGCCCCTGCTCCGTCCAGTAGACGTCGTGCAGGTAGAGGATCAGCGCGAACTCGTCGAGCACCAGCCCCGCGCCGACGCCGAACACCACCGCCGCGACCCCGGCCAGCCATCCCCGCCCGCCGGCCGCGACCCCGCCGAAGCCGCCGACGCACATCAGCACCACCCCGGGCACCACGTGGTGCACGTGCCGTCCACCCACCGAGACGTCGTGGAACGGCCCACGCCCGGCGCGGATCAGCCGGGTCACGCTCCGCGTCACGGCGAAGCTGACGACGAACGCGGCCAGGGCCAGGAGCAACGGCAGCTTCCCGGGCTCGACCACGTTTCGATACCACCAATGCTCCATAACGCATCAGGGTCCGGCGCTAGGCTGCGGTGCGATGAACGCCACGCCGCCGCCACCCCCAGCCGAACCGCCCCGGGCCACCGGGACGGACGCACTGCGCTTCGCTTTCGGCACCCTGACCGTGCTCCCCGTG
Source organism: Streptomyces sp. B6B3 (assembly GCF_039871525.1). Taxonomy (NCBI): domain Bacteria; kingdom Bacillati; phylum Actinomycetota; class Actinomycetes; order Kitasatosporales; family Streptomycetaceae; genus Streptomyces; species Streptomyces sp. B6B3. The sequence goes on from NZ_JBDPLU010000007.1 coordinate 40,927, forward strand.
GGCACGCCGCGCTGGGACCGGAACACCGCCCGGCGCGGCATGCTGTGCGCGCCCGTCGCGGGCGCAGCGCTCGGGCTGGCCGCCGCCGCGCTGGTCTGGTTGCTGCTGGAGCTGGAGGTGGGCTGGCTGCTGACCGCCGTGGTGACGGTCGCGCTGGGCTCGGTGCTGAGCCGCGCCCTGCACCTGGACGGGCTGGCCGACACGGCGGACGCGCTCGGCAGCGGGCGGCCGGCCGCCGACGCGCTGGCCATCATGCGGCGCTCGGACATCGGCCCGTTCGGCGTGGCCACCCTGGTGTTCGCGCTGCTGGCCCAGGTCGCGGCGCTCTACGAGATCCTGCACCACGGCACGGGGCACGGGGTGCTGGCCGCCTTCCTCACCTGCCTGGCCGGCCGTACGGCGCTGACCTGGGCCTGCCGCGAGGGCGTGCCGGCCGCCCGGACCGAGGGCCTGGGCGCCACCGTGGCGGGGAGCGTGCCGGTGCGCTCCGCGCTGGGCGTGGCGGGCACGGCGTGCGCGGTGGCGTTCCTGCTGGGCGCGATGACCGGCGAGATCACCCGGGCGGTCGCCGCGCTCTGCGCGATGCTGCTCGCGCTGAGCGCCGCCGAGTTGCTGCTGCACCACTGCCGGCGCCGGCTCGGCGGCGTCACCGGGGACGTGCTGGGCGCCGTCGCCGAGACGGCGGGCACGGCCGCGCTGTTGGTCCTCGCCGTGACGGCGTGACCGGGGCGCCGGGCGGCGGCGCGACCTCCAACGGCCGGCCCGGGGCCGCGCGAGGCAGGGCGTAGGCTGCTGCCAGCAGACCCCGGGAGGCGGCGCGAACACGGAAGCCGGTCATCGTCGACGCTCCGGCGGGGCACGGCCGGACCAGTCCGACCGGCCGCCCCGCGGACGCGCCCGTCCGCCCTGCCGGAACGCCGCCGGCACCGGCGGCGCACCGCCCGCCGCGGCGGGAGTGCCCGACGGGTGACCGCGCACCGCCGCCCCGGCGATCCCCTCGGGGAGGGGCGACGGCGGAGGTACTCGCCCGGCGCCGGGCCCTCAAGCGGGCCGCGGCCAGCCGCCCCCGTCCATGCCCCGCACCCCGCCCCGGAGCCATGCCGCGCCGCCGGACGGATACCCAGTGTTCCGTCCGGCGCCCGCCTCGTGCTCCCGGACACCCGCACCACGCCCCGGCCCGGCCGGGCATCCCGAAAGGACGCAGGATCACCGTGACTTCCCTGACCCTCAAGCCCTCAACCGCCGCGGAGGCCGCCGCGGACGCCCTGGTCGTCGGCGTCGTGAAGGACGGCGGGGCGCCGGCGCTCGCGCCGGGCCACCCGGCCGCCGAGGCGGCGGACGCGGCCTTCGGCGGCCGGCTGGCGGCAGCACTGGCCACCGTCGGCGCCAGAGGCGGTGAGGACGAGATCACCAAGCTGCCCGCACCCGACGGGCTCGGCGCCCCGCTGCTGGTGGCCGTGGGACTCGGCGCCACGCCGTCCTCCGGCACGTTCGAGCCGGAGAAGCTGCGCCGCGCCGCCGGCGCCGCGGCCCGCGCGCTGGCCGGCACCGAGCACGCGGCGTTCGCGCTGCCGGTCGGCGACCGGGACGCGCTCGCCGCCGTGGCCGAGGGCGCGCTGCTCGGCGCCTACTCCTTCACCCTCTTCCGCGGCGAGCGGGCCGAGGACGACTCCCGGGGGCCGCTGGCCCGGGTCACCGTGCTCGACGCCGGGGCCGAGGACGCCGCCCACCAGGCGGCGGCCCGCCGGGCCGAGGTGCTGGCCGCCGAGGTGGCCCGCGCCCGGGACCTGATCAACACGCCGCCGAACGCGCTGGCGCCCGCCGACTTCGCGGCCGCGGCGCAGTCCGCCGCCGAGGAGTTCGGCCTGAAGGCGGAGGTGCTGGACGAGAGGGCGCTGGCCGACGGCGGGTACGGCGGCATTCTGGGCGTCGGCAGGGGTTCGGCCACCCCACCGCGGCTGGTCCGCCTGTCCTACACGAACGCCGCCGCGTCGGCGACGCTGGCCCTGGTCGGCAAGGGCATCACCTACGACTCGGGCGGCATCTCGCTGAAGCCGGTGGGCGCCAACGAGACGATGAAGTGCGACATGAGCGGCGCCGCCGCGGTGTTCTCCACCGTGGTCGCCGCGGCCCGGCTGGAGCTCCCGGTGAACGTCACCGGCTGGCTGGCGCTGGCCGAGAACATGCCCTCGGGCTCCGCCACCCGGCCCGGCGACGTGCTCACCATGTACAGCGGCAAGACGGTGGAGGTGCGCAACACCGACGCCGAGGGCCGGCTGGTGATGGGCGACGCGCTCACCCGGGCCTGCGAGGAGTCCCCCGACGCGCTGGTGGACGTGGCGACGCTGACCGGCGCGATGACGATCGCGCTGGGCAACCGCACCTTCGGGGTGCTCGGCGCCGACGAGGCGTTCCGCGACCTGGTGCACGAGACCGCCCAGCGGGCCGGCGAGCTGTCGTGGCCGCTGCCGATGCCGGAGGAACTGCTGGAGGCGATGAAGTCGCCGGTGGCGGACATCGCGAACGTCGGCGGGCGCAAGGGCGGCGGCCTGTCCGCGGGCCTGTTCCTGAAGGAGTTCGTGGCCGACGGCACCCGGTGGGCGCACCTGGACATCGCCGGGCCCGCGTTCCACGAGGGCGCGCCCTACGGCTACACGCCCAAGGGCGGCACCGGCTCCGCCGTGCGGACGCTGCTGCTGCTCGCCGAGCGGATCGCGGACGGCGACCTGACGGGCTGACGGCATGACGGGCTGAACCGCGGACCCCGCCCGGACGGCGGTCGCCCGGCCCCGCGCTGTTCGCCCTGCGCGATCGCGCGGCCGGCCGGGCGGCCGGCCACCGGCCCGGCGTCTCACCGGTCGGCGGCAGGTGCGAAGATGTTCTCCTGGCAGGACAGGGCCAGGCTCACCACACGGGAACGAGCCACACTCCGGCCGCGACCGCGGCCCCACAACCCCATCCTTGGAGGAACGTGACGTGGCGAACGACGCCAGTACCGTTTTCGACCTGGTGATTCTCGGTGGCGGCAGCGGCGGGTACGCCGCGGCCCTGCGCGCCTCGCAGCTGGGCCTGGACGTGGCCCTGATCGAGAAGAACAAGCTGGGCGGCACCTGTCTGCACAACGGCTGCATCCCCACGAAGGCCCTGCTGCACGCCGGGGAGATCGCCGACGCGGCCCGGGAGGGCGCCGAGTTCGGCGTGCGCAGCACCTTCGACGGCATCGACATGGCGGGCGTACACAAGTACAAGGACGGCGTGGTCGCCGGCCTCTACAAGGGCCTCCAGGGCCTGGTGGCCTCCCGCAAGATCACCTACGTGGAGGGCGAGGGCCGGCTGTCCTCGCCGACCTCCGTCGACGTGGCAGGACGGCGCTACACCGGCCGGCACGTCGTGCTCGCTACCGGCTCCGTGCCCAGGTCGCTGCCCGGTCTGACCATCGACGGGGACCGGATCATCTCCTCCGACCACGCGCTGGTGCTGGACCGCGTGCCGAAGTCGGCCGTGGTGCTGGGCGGCGGCGTCATCGGCGTGGAGTTCGCCTCGGCCTGGCGCTCGTTCGGCGCCGAGGTCACCATCGTCGAGGGCCTGCCCCATCTGGTGCCGGCCGAGGACGAGAGCAGCTCCAAGCTGCTGGAGCGGGCGTTCCGCAAGCGCGGCATCGGCTTCTCCCTCGGCTCCTTCTTCAAGACGGCCGAGTACACCGACGACGGGGTCCGGGTGACCCTGGAGAACGGCAAGACCTTCGAGGCCGAGCTGCTGCTGGTGGCCATCGGCCGCGGCCCCGTCTCCCAGGGCCTGGGCTACGAGGAGGCCGGGGTCGCCATGGACCGCGGCTTCGTGCTCGCCGACGAGTACTGCCGGACGAACGTCCCGACGATATCCGCGGTCGGGGACCTCATCCCGACGCTCCAGCTGGCGCACGTCGGCTTCGCCGAGGGCATCCTCGTGGCGGAGCGGCTGGCCGGCCTCTCCCCGGTACCGATCGACTACGACGGCGTGCCCCGGGTCACCTACTGCCATCCGGAGGTCGCGTCCGTCGGCGTGACCGAGGCGAGGGCGAAGGAGCTCTACGGCGCCGACCAGGTGGTCACCCTCAAGTACAACCTCGCGGGCAACGGCAGGAGCAAGATCCTGAAGACCGCCGGCGAGATCAAGCTCGTGCGGGTCCGCGACGGCGCCGTGGTCGGCGTCCACATGGTCGGGGACCGGCTGGGAGAACAGGTCGGGGAGGCGCAGCTCATCTACAACTGGGAGGCGCTGCCCGACGAGGTGGCTCAGCTCATCCACGCGCACCCGACGCAGAACGAGGCGCTGGGCGAGGCCCATCTGGCCCTGGCCGGCAAGCCCCTGCACTCCCACGACTGACACCTGGCCGCGACACCACATTGCGTAAGGAGCACCAGAAACCATGGCGGTTTCCGTAACCCTTCCGGCGCTCGGCGAGAGCGTGACCGAGGGCACCGTCACCCGCTGGCTCAAGGCAGAGGGCGAGCGCGTGGAGGCCGACGAGCCACTGCTTGAGGTCTCGACCGACAAGGTCGACACCGAGATTCCCGCACCCGCGGCCGGCGTGCTGTCCGCCATCAAGGTCGCCGAGGACGAGACGGTGGAGGTGGGCGCGGAGCTGGCGGTGATCGACGACGGATCCGGCGCCCCCGCCTCCGACAGTGGCCAGGACACGGCCGCGGCTCAGGCCCCCGAGCCGGAGCCCCAGCCCGCCGCCGAGCCGGAGCCCCAGCCCGAGCCCGCGCAGCAGGCCCCCGAGCCGGCCCCCGCGGCCGAGCCGGCCCAGCCGTCGGGCGGGGCCGCCGAGGGCACCGACGTCGTGCTGCCGGCGCTGGGCGAGTCGGTCACCGAGGGCACCGTCACCCGGTGGCTGAAGGAGGTCGGCGAGGAGGTCGAGGCCGACGAGCCACTGCTCGAGGTCTCGACCGACAAGGTCGACACCGAGATCCCCGCCCCGACCGCCGGCACGCTGCTGGAGATCACGGTCGGCGAGGACGAGACCGCGGAGGTCGGCGCCAAGCTCGGCGTGATCGGCGCCGCGGGGGCGAAGCCGGCCGCGCCGGCGCAGCAGCCGCCCGCCCAGCCGGCCCAGAAGGCCGAGCCGGCCCCCGCGCCGAAGGCCGAGCCGGCCAAGGAGCCCGCCCAGCAGGCTCGGCCGGCGCAGCAGCCCGCCGAGCCCGTCCAGCAGCAGGCACCGGGCCAGCCCGTGGCCGCCGCCCAGCCGCCGCCCCCCGCGCCCGCGCCGGCCCCCGCCGCCGCGCCGCGGGCGACGGAGCAGGCGCCGGCCGACGGCGCCTACGTCACGCCGCTGGTGCGCAAGCTGGCCAGCGAGCACGGCGTGGACCTGTCCCGGGTCAACGGCTCCGGCGTCGGCGGCCGGATCAGGAAGCAGGACGTGCTGGCCGCCGCCGAGGCGGCCAGGGCGGCGGCCGCCGCGCCCGCGGCGCCCGCCGCCGCGCCGGCCAGGGCCGCCGCCCCGGTCCAGCCGTCGCCGCTGCGTGGCCAGACCGTGAAGATGAGCCGCATCCGCAAGCTCATCGGCGAGAACATGATCAACGCGCTGCAGAAGCAGGCGCAGCTGTCCACGGTCGTCGAGGTGGACGTCACCCGCGTCATGCGGCTGCGGGCGCGGGCCAGGGACGCCTTCCAGGCGCGCGAGGGCGTCAAGCTGTCGCCGATGCCGTTCTTCGTCAAGGCCGCCGCCGAGGCACTGAAGGCGCACCCGTCGGTCAACGCCAAGATCAACGACGACGGCACGGTCACGTACCACGACGTGGAGAACGTCGGCATCGCCGTGGACTCCGAGAAGGGGCTGATGGTCCCCGTCATCAAGGGCGCGGGCGACCTGAGCCTGGCCGGCATCGCGAAGAAGACCGCGGAGCTGGCGGGCAAGGTGCGCAACGGCGGCCTGACCCCGGACGACATGTCCGGCGGGACGTTCACCATCAGCAACACCGGGTCGCGCGGTGCCCTGTTCGACACGATCATCGTGAACTACCCGCAGGTGGCCGAGCTCGGCATCGGCGCGACGGTGCGCCGGCCCATGGTGGTGAACCACCCCGAGCTGGGCGAGACCATCGCCATCAGGGACATGGTGTACCTCACCCTGTCCTACGACCACCAGCTGGTCGACGGCGCGGACGCGGCCCGCTACCTGGGTGACGTCAAGGCCCGGCTGGAGGCCGGCGAGTTCGAGGGCGAGCTCGGCCTGTAGCAGGCGAGACCGACCCCCGCGCCCCGCCCGGATCCCTCCGGGCGGGGCGCACCCGTACGCCCGACCGTGGCCACCCGGTCGGCGCGGCCGTCCCGCGCGCCCCGCGCGCGGCAGGAAGGAGCACCGAGATGAGCCCGCCCGTCGTCCACTCGCTGCGCAAGCAGATCCGCGAGCACATCGTGGAGGGCATCGTCAGCGGGCGCTGGCAGCCCGGCGAGCGCATCGTGGAACGCCGGATCGCCACCGAGCTCCAGGTCAGCCAGACGCCGGTGCGGGAGGCGCTGCGCGAGCTGGAGTCGCTCCGGCTGATCGAGTCGTCGCCCAACAAGGGCGTGCGGGTGCGCGCCCTCACCGCCGCCGACCTGGAGGAGATCTTCCCGGTCCGGGCGGGCCTGGAGCAGATCGCCGCCGAACTCGCCGCCGAGCGGCTGGCCAAGGACGTCTCCGCGCTGGCCCCCGAGGTGGCGGCGCTGCAGCGGGCCGACCGGGCCGGCGACGCGGAGGCGCAGGTCGGCCACACGGTGGCGTTCCACCGTGAGCTGGTCAAGGCGTCCGGCAACAGCGTGCTGCTGCACACCTGGGAGTCGCTGGGCATCGAGATCGTCACCGCACTCTCCATCCGCTGGCTCGGCACCCGGCAGCAGTCGTACGCCGAGGAGCACCAGGACCTCATCGACGCCTTCGTGCGACGCGATCCCCGCATCGGCGAGCTGGTCAAGGAGCACGTGATGAACTGTGCACCGCGTGCCTGAACCTCGCGGCTGAGCTGCGACGACGTCTGGCACGGGATGCCAATTTCCCCGATTCGCTGGTTTTTTCGCCTCAACCTCTTTGATCGATCATCGATCAGTGTCAGAGTCTTTCCCGTAAGGCGAGCCGCACCACATGTGCCTGTCCTGCCCGTGGTGTGGCTCCCCGCCCGAGGCCCGGGTCCCGTACGTCGCGCCGAAGCACGGGGCCCGGCCCTCACGGTGGTCGCCGCCGGTCGCCGGGGGGATCCGCGCCATCATGGATCATGGGCGCATGCGCGCGGCCCGGTTGATCAGGATGGTGTTGCTGCTCCAGGCCCGACGGGCGATGACCGCCGCGGAGCTGGCCGAGGAGCTGGAGGTCTCCGAACGCACCGTGACGCGGGACGTCGCCGCGCTCTCCGAGGCGGGGGTGCCGGTCTACGCGGACCGGGGCCGTGCCGGCGGCTACCGGCTGATCGGCGGCTACCGCACCCGGCTGACCGGGCTAGGCCGCAGCGAGGCCGAGGCGCTGTTCCTGTCGGGCGTGCCCTCGGCGCTGCGCGAGATGGGCCTGGCCGACGCCGCCTCCGCCGCCCGGCTGAAGGTGTCGGCGGCGCTGATACCCGAGCTGAGCGACGCGCACCAGACCGCGGCGCAACGCTTTCACCTGGACGCCCCCGGCTGGTGGCAGCCGCCGGAGAGCCCCGCGCTGCTGCCCGCGGTGGCCGAGGCGGTGTGGGACGACCTGCGGCTGGACGTCGGTTACCGACGCGGCGACCAGCCCGAGGTGCGCCGGACGCTGGAGCCGTACGGTCTCGTGCTGAAGGCCGGCGTCTGGTACCTCGCCGCCCGGGTGCCCGACCCGGCGGGCGGCCACCGGGGCTACCGGGTGTACCGGGTGGACCGCTTCACCCGGGCGACGGACACGGGTACCCGTTTCGAACGCGACGAGAGCTTCGATCTGCCCGGGTTCTGGGCGGAACGGGCGGCCGCCTTCGCCCGCTCGATCCTGCGGGACGAGGTGACCGTGCGGCTCACCGCGGCCGGGACCCGGGCGCTGCGCTACGTCACCGACCGGACGGCCGCCGAGGAGGCGCTGGCCGCCGCGGGCCCACCCGACGAGCAGGGCCTGGTCACCGTGACCCTGCCCGTCGAGTCCGAGGACGTCGCCTACACCCAGGTGCTCGGGCTCGGCCCGGAGGTCGAGGTCCTCGCCCCGCCCACCCTCCGCACCCGCCTCGCCGACGCCACGGCCCGCGCGGCAGCGCACTACCGCCGCCGGCCCACCGACGGCGGATGACGAGGCGGGCGGTGGTCCAGCGGGACGGCCGGACGGAGGGTGACGCGGGGACCGGCACGGGAGTCGCCCACGGGCCCGGCCACGCGTCGGGCGGCCGGGCGCCGCGGCGCCCGGGGGCGGCTCAGTGCTGATCGCCGAGCGGCAGGCTCACCGGTACTCCGCCGCGTCGGCCTCCTTTCCGCCGTGGATCACCTCGGAGATGTACGCCCAGCAGTCCGGCTGCGAGCCGTCGGCGTCGGTGAAGCCGTACTCCCTGGAGAGTTGGCCGCTGGACAGCGACTGGCCGTTCCAGCGGGCGACGTCGGGGTCGGCGGCCAGCGCGGCGAGCGCCCGGCCGACGAACACCGGCGACTCGGAGACGGCGAAGGTCGGCTCCTGTTTGATCCCCTCCCGCCAGTTCTCCTCGGTCACCTTGAAGTAGGTGTCGAGCATCGCCTCGGAGCGGATGAAGCCCGGGGTCAGCGAGACCGCGGTGCAGCCCAGGTCGCGCAGTTCCTCGGCGAGCGCGAGGGCCATCCGGATCGGCGCGGTCTTCGCCAGGTCGTAGTAGAAGTGCTCGCGGTAGGCCCGGTTGGACTCGGCGGTGCCGTCCGTCACCTCGACCACCAGCCCGCCCGGCCGGCGGGTGAGCAGCGGCAGCGCGTAGTGGCTGGTCACGATGTGCGTCTCGACGCCGAGCCGGAGCATCCGCAGACCGGTGTCGAGCCCCTGGTCCCACATCTTCCCGCGGAACGGGTGCTCCAGCAGGTGGTCCCCGCCCCAGACGTCGTTGACCAGCACGTCGAGCCGGCCCTGCTCCCGGTCGATGCGCTCGGTCAGCGCCCGCACCTGCTCGGGCTCCAGGTGGTCGGTGGGCACCGCGATCCCGGTGCCGCCGGTCTCCTGCCCGGCCGCGGTGACGAGTTCCGCGGTCTCCTCGATGGTCTCGGTGCTGCGGCCGATCTCGCTGGTGTGCGTGCGGGTGGTCCGTCCCGTCACGTAGACGGTCGCCCCCGACCGGCCCAGTTCCACGGCCATCGCCCGGCCGGCCCCCCGGGTCGCCCCGGCCACCAGCGCGATCCGTCCGGCCAGCGGCCCCGGCTGGTCGTCGTGTTCCCGGGTGTCCTGCTGCTGTTCCACGCGTGCGTCCTTCCGAAAGTGGCGTTCGGGACGACGCTCGCAGCTAATCCCGACATCTCCTGTCCGGCTTTCCCGGCGACCCTCGGCCCCGTGCCACGGGGTGCGGCCGGATGCCGCAGCGCCGATGCTGGAGCCGTGATGGACGAGACGGACTTCTGGGAGATCGTGGACGGCACCCGGGACGCCGCGGACGGCGATCCGGTGACCCACGCGGAACTGCTGGTCGACCGGCTGGCCGGGCTCGACCCCGACTCCGTCATCGACTTCGCCCGGCACTTCGAGGCGCGGTTCAACCGGGCCTACCGCTGGGACGTGTGGGGCGCCGCCTGGGTACTGCTGGACGGCGCCTCCGACGACACCTTCGAGAACTTCCGCTGCTGGCTGATCAGCCAGGGCCGCCGGGTGTTCGAGGGCACCCTGCACGAGCCGGACGCGCTCGCCGACCTGCTCGACCGCTTCGATCCGCGGCGGGACGGGGAGGCGGAGGACGTGGGGTACGCGTCGTTCGACGCCTACGAACGGCTGACCGGCAACGAGCTGCCCGACCTGGGCCTCGACGAGCCGTCCGAGGAGCCGACCGGGCGGCCGTTGGACCTGGAGGACCCGAACGTGCTGACCGCCGCCTATCCCCGCCTGTGGTCCCGGTTCCGCATCTGACGCCCCGGCACCCCCTGCGTGGCGGCGGTCACCAGCATCCAGCAGGATGACGCCATGGACACTCCCGACTCCCCCGCTCCCGGCTCGTCCCCCGGTTCGTCCCCCGACTCCGCCGCCGGCTCCTCCCCCGGCGGCCCGGGGCGCGTCGCCGTCACCGGCGCCTCGGGGCTGATCGGCTCGGCGCTGGTGACCGCGCTGCGCGCGGACGGGCACGAGGTCGTGCGGCTGGTGCGGCGCCCGCCGCGGGCCGACGACGAGGCCGAGTGGGATCCGAGCGGGCGCCGGCAGGAGCTGACCGCCGGGGCGCTGAAGAGCTGCGACGCCGTCGTGCACCTGGCCGGCGCCGGGGTGGCCGAGCACCGGTGGACCGAGCGCTACAAGCGCGAGTTGCGGGACAGCCGGGTGCTCGGCACCGCGGCGATCGCGGCGGCGCTCGCCTCGCTGCCGGACTCCGCCCGGCCGCGCACCCTGGTGTGCGGCAGCGCGGTCGGCTACTACGGGGACACCGGCGAGACCCCCGTCGACGAGGACGCGCCGGCCGGCACCGGCTTCCTGGCCGACCTGTGCCAGGAGTGGGAGGCGGCCGCCGCGCCCGCCACCGACGCCGGTGTGCGGACGGCGTTCGCCCGCACCGGCCTGGTGGTGGCCAGGTCCGGCGGCGCGTGGGGCCGGCTGTTCCCGATCTTCCGCGCCGGGCTCGGCGGCCGGCTGGGCAACGGGCGGCAGTACTGGAGCGTCATCTCGCTCGACGACCACATCGCGGCGCTCCGCTTCCTGTTGGACGGGGGCCTGTCGGGCCCGGTGAACCTCACGGGACCCGAGCCGGTCACCAACCGCGCCGCCACCCGCGCCATGGGGAGCGTGCTGCACCGGCCGACGGTCTTCGCGGTCCCCGCGCCCCTGCTGCGCCTGGTGTTGGGCGAGTTCGCCGAGGACGTGCTCGGCAGCCAGCGGGTGCTGCCCTCCCGCCTGCTGGCCGCGGGTTTCTCGTTCGCCCACCCGACGGTGGAGGACGCGCTGCGGGCCGCGCTCGCCCGGCCGCGCTGACCCCGTGGACCCGTTCGGGGACGCACCGTGACCCGGGCGTGCGCCCGTGCGCCGGTCCGCGTCCTCGGGGTCGCTCCCCCGCCGCTGGTCTGGGGGAATGTGGTTCTTTTGACCGACAAGGTCCCCCGCGCCGTGATTTCCCGGCCGATGAGCGGGCATCAGTTCGAGAGGCTCACCCACAGCCTGCGACTTCCGCCGCTCGGAAGCACCGACCGCCGACCCGGGAGGGGCACGTGCCAGGCAGCCGGACCAGCGACACGGGTCACCACAAGGACCCGCACATAAACCGTCTCATCCAACGCCACGCGGACCGCCGCCCGGCCTCGGAACGGGCCGAGTCCGCCGACGTCGTCGTCGTGGGCGGCGGCCCGGCGGGGCTGCTCGCCGCGCGCCACCTCGCCGCCGCCGGCCTCGCGGTCACCGTGGCCGAGGCGACCGACCAGCTCGGCGGCCGGCTGGCCACCGAGCGACGCGACGGCTTCCTCCTCGACCGCTCCGCACATCCGCTGGTCGCCGACCGGCGAGCGCTCGGGCTGCTGCCGCGCCCGCTGCCGCTGTGTCGGCTGTCCGGCGGGGTGGCGCTGCACGGCGCCGCCGGCGTCCTCCGGCTCGGGGACGCCACGCCGCCGGAGGACGACGCGCCCGCCGAGGCGACCGCCGACTTCGACCGGGTGTGGCTGCGCGCCCACCTGGCGCGGTTCAGCGGCCTGCCGGACGAGCGGCTGCACGCCCGCCCCGAGCTGACGGCCGCCGCGGCGCTGCGCGCCCGCGACATCCCGGACCGGATCGCCGGCGGGGCCCTGCGGCCGCTGCTGGCCGCGCTGCTCGGCGACCCCGAACTGGTCACCTCCAGCCGGCAGAGCGACCTGCGGCTGCGCGCCTTCGCCCGGCACGGGCTGGCGCTGCCGGCGGCGGGGGCGCTGACCCGGCTGCTGGTCGACGGGCTGCCCGAGGGCGTCACGGTGCGCACGGGCACCCGCGCGGTACGGGTCGCCACCACGGCGGTGGAGACCGAACGCGCGGACGGCGAGCGCGGGTCGATCCCCTGCCGGGCGGTGGTGGTGGCCACCGGCGTGGCGGAGGCGGCCCGGCTGCTGCCCGGGCTGCGCCGGACGCCGCACGGCCCCGCGACGGTGCTGCACCACGCGGTGCCGGGCGCGCCGCCCGGCACGCCGCACGGGCCCGCGCTGCTGGTGGACACGGCCGGACGCGGCCCCGTGGCGTACAGCGTGGCCGCGTCCGCGGCCGATCCGGCACGCGCGCCGGAGGGCCGGACGCTGGTGACGTCGGTGGTGCTCGGGCCGCGGGCGGCCGAGCCGGCGGAGCTGCTGGACAAGGCGGCGCGGCCGCAGCTGACCGAGCTGCACGGCGCCCCGGCCGACGAGTGGGAGCTGCTGTCCGTGCGCCACGACCCGCTGGCCGCGCCGCTGCTGGCGCCGCCGTACGCTCCCGCGCGCACCACGCGGCTCATCGACGGCCTGTACGTCTGCGGCGACCACCGCGACGTCCCGGGGCTGCTCGGCGACCTGGGCTCGGCCACCCGCGCCGCGCGGGCGCTGCTCGCGGACGCCGGCCAGGAACCGCCCGGCGACCTCGCCGCCACGCCGGCGGCGTGACGTCCCCGCGCCCGCCCCGCCCGGGCCCCGCCCTGGACATGGGCGGGGCCGCGGGCGCCGGCGGGGAGGCATGGCCGGCGATCGGGGGTCAGACCAGGGCCGCGGTCCGCTCGCGGTAGGCGCGGACCGGGGCGGCGTCGCGGTAGGGCTCCAGGCGACGCTCGAAGTCCTGGAGGTACTCGTGGGCGCGCGCGGAACGCATCTCCGTGGCCTGCTGGGCCGCCTCGGCCGCCAGCGCGCACGCCTGCTCCACATCGCCCAGGCCGAGCCGGGCGCACGCCAGCACCACCCGGCAGAACAGCCGGCTCCGGGCGTACGCGGGCGAGCGCAGCTGGAGCGAGCGCTCCGCGTGCCGGGCCGCCGCCCGGTACTGCTTGAGGTCGCGGTGGCAGTGCCCGAGCTCGTCGGCCAGCTGCGCCTCGTCGAAGAACCGCGCCCAGGGCGGCACGTCCTCGGCCCGCCGCGCCGCCTCCAGGGCGCGCTCCGCCCGGGCCAGCGCGGCGGTGCAGGACCGCACCTCGCCCAGCAGCCCGTGCCCGCGCGCCTCGACCGCGTGCAGCAGCGCCTGCACGGTCGGCACCGCCGAGCTGGCCATGCCCTGCTGCGCCACCCGGGCCAGTTGCACGGCCTCCCGGCCGTGCCCCAGGTACACCGCCTGACGACTCATCGACACCAGCACGTAGCTCCCGTACGAGCGGTCGCCCGCCGCCTGGGCCAGCCGCAGCGCCTGCACGAAGTACCGCTGGGCCAGGCCGTGCGCGGCGATGTCGTACGCGGTCCAGCCGGCCAGCCGGGTCAGCTCGGCGGCGGCCGAGAAGAGCCGCCTCCCGGTCTGCTCGCCGTACGTGCCGCGCAGCATCGGCTCCAGCTCGTGCTCCAGGTACCGCACCAGGGCCTGCCGGGCGTGGCCGCCGCCGTAGGCCTGGTCGAGCGTGCGGAACAGCTCGGCCACCGAGCGCAGCGCCGCGATGTCACCCGCGGTCACCCGCTGTCCGGGACCGCGCTCGACCCGGTCCAGGCGGCTGGGCCTGGGCAGCACCGCCGCCGCGGCGCCCGGCGGCCCGGGACGGGCGGCGCCCGGCTGCCCGACCGTCCGGACCGCGCCGCGGGACTGCCCCGGCACCCGGCCGACCGGCCCGGGTCCCGGGGCGCCGCCCGGGCCCGCGCCCGGCGCGGCGGGCTCGCCGCGGGCGACCCGCTCGTCCGGGCGGCCGATCAGCCAGTCGCGGCTGGGCACCACGAGGCCGGCCGGGGTGAAGGCGATCTTGCGGAGCTCCGCGTAGCTGCCGGAGTCCTTGCGCCACAGCCCGGCCACGATGTCCACCGCCTCGGCGGGGCTGGCGGCGAACTCCAGGCCGGCGTAGACCGGGGCGCACGCCTCCAGGCCGAGGTCCTGGGCGGACAGCCGGCGGCCGAGCCGCCGGGTGAACACCTCGGCGATCAGCGCCGGAGTGGTGCCGCGGGGCCGCTGGCCGCGCAGCCAGCGGGTGACCGACGTCTTGTCGTAACGCAGGTCCAGACCGTGTTCGAGGCCGAGCTGGTCCACTCTTCTGGCCAGCCCGGCGTGTGAGAATCCGGCCTCGGCGATCAGCGCGGCGAGCTGGCGGTTCGGGGTGCGCTGCGGCGAGGGGCCGGGCTGCGGCGAGGTCGAGCCTCGGGGTCGTTCCGTGGACATCAGCGAAGCGGTCTCCTGCCTTACGGCGTGCGGCTGGAACGGCGTGAATGTAACGGTCCTGCAGTGCCGCATCGCCGCTCGCGCCGAGGATTCATCCGTATGTGTGAGGGCGAGGGCCCTTGGGGATCAGCTTCGGGACGGCCGTACAGTGGTCTGAGGCATTCAGGCGCGCCCGTCGTGCGCGTGTGCCTTGAGGAGAGTGAACCGTCGTGAGCGACGCGAGCCCATCGAGCGAGCTGCGCTTTGTCCGTCTCGGCTTCGGCGTGGAAGCCGTCGAGTACCACGCGGCCTGGCAGGAGCAGCGGCGCGTGCACACCGCCCGGTTCGCCGACGAGATTCCGGACACCTGCCTGCTGCTGGAGCACCAGGCCGTGTACACCGCGGGGCGGCGCACCGAGGACAGCGAGCGCCCGCTGGACGGCACCCCGGTGGTGGACGTCGACCGGGGCGGGAAGATCACCTGGCACGGTCCGGGCCAGCTGGTGGGGTACCCGATCCTGAAGCTGCCGCGGCCGGTCGACGTGATCGCCCACGTGCGCCGGCTCGAGGAGGCGGTGATCCGGGTGTGCGAGGAGTTCGGGGTCGGCACCACCCGGGTCGAGGGCCGCAGCGGCGTGTGGGTGCTGGGCGATTCGGTGGACGCCGGACGGCCCCTCGGCGGTCCTGGCGTGGGCGGCCTGTCGCTGGACTTCGACCCGCGGTTGAACGACGAGGAGTTCGACCCCCGGCTCTGCGGCCCCGAGTACGCGCCGTCGAACGCCGGCCAGCGTCGCGAGGACCGCAAGCTGTGCAACATCGGCATCCGGGTGGCCAAGGGCGTCACCATGCACGGCTTCGCGCTCAACTGCGACCCGGACATCACCTCGTTCGACCGGATCGTGCCCTGCGGGATCAGGGACGCCGGGGTCACCTCGCTGTCCCAGGAGGCCGGGCGGACGGTTTCGGTCGCCGAGGTGCTGCCCGTGCTGGAGAAGCATCTGCGGGCGGTGCTGGAGACCACGGTCCCGCTGCCGCGCGCCGTCTGAGCGCGCCGGCCGCGTGCCGGCGTGGGCCGGGCGTGAGGCCGCGGAGTCGAGGGCTTGGCCGGCGGAGCACCGGTGAAACAACAGGCGTACGCTGGGGTTCGCCGAGGAATCGAAAGTGGTAGGGAGCCGGACGTGTCCGCTGTCGCACCCGAGGGGCGCAAGCTGCTGCGCCTCGAGGCCCGGAACAGCCAGACCCCGATCGAGCGCAAGCCGGAGTGGATCAAGACCCGCGCGGTCATGGGCCCGGAGTACCGCGAGCTGCAGGGCCTGGTGAAGCGCGAGGGCCTGCACACGGTGTGCCAGGAGGCCGGCTGTCCCAACATCTTCGAATGCTGGGAGGACCGCGAGGCGACGTTCCTGATCGGCGGCGAGCAGTGCACCAGGCGCTGCGACTTCTGCCAGATCGACACCGGTCGCCCGGCGGAGCTGGACCGCGACGAACCGCGCCGGGTCGCGGAGTCGGTGCGGCAGATGGAGCTCAGGTACGCCACCATCACCGGCGTCGCGCGCGACGACCTGCCGGACGGCGGCGCCTGGCTCTACGCGGAGACGGTCAGGCAGATCCACGAGCTGCTGCCCGGCACCGGCGTGGAGCTGCTGATCCCGGACTTCAACGCCGAGCCCGACCAGCTGGCCGAGGTCTTCGGCTCCCGGCCCGAGGTGCTCGCGCACAACGTCGAGACGGTGCCGCGGATCTTCCGGCGGATCCGCCCGGCGTTCCGCTACGACCGCTCGCTCTCGGTGCTGCGGCTGGCCCGCGAGGACGGCCTGGTCACCAAGTCGAACCTGATCCTCGGCCTGGGCGAGACCCGCGAGGAGGTCAGCCAGGCGCTGCGCGACCTGCACGCGGCCGGCTGCGAGCTGATCACCATCACCCAGTACCTGCGGCCGACGCCGCGGCACCACCCGGTGGAGCGCTGGGTGAAGCCGGAGGAGTTCGTGGAGCTGCGGCAGGAGGCTGAGGAGATCGGCTTCTCCGGCGTGCTGTCCGGGCCGCTGGTGCGCTCCTCGTACCGGGCCGGACGGCTGTACCGGCAGGCGGTGGAGCAGCGCGCGCAGGCGGGCTCGGGGCTGCCGTCGCAGGCCGCCTGACGACGTTGTGGTGACGCGTCTCACGGCGACTTTTGACGCCGTGGTCATCGGTCGGTAACTCCCCTCCTGGACAATGGATTCATTGTTCGAATCGCCGCCCGGGGAGGGACCGGCCATGGGGGCCAGCAACACCGTCACGACCACCACGACCAGGACCGAGCAGGTGACCGCCCTGCGGGCGCTCCGCGCGCTGGAGGAGCGGCTGCTGCGCGGCCGCCGGGAGACCGCGCTGCGCAACGCCTGGGCCGCGGTTCAGGAGGACCGGGAGCGGGCCGCCGCCCGTTTCGAGGCGGAGCGGTCGCTCCGCGCCCTGTAGGGCATCGCGCGCGGCGAGGGCCCGGGTACTCCGGAGTATCCGGGCCCTCGCCAGACGCCGCACACCCACGGCCACCGCGCGGTCCGGCGGGCCGCCGGGGCACCGTACACTGACCCGCATGGCGCGGAAGGACAAGGCACAGGACCCGGCACCGGACTCCGAACCGGGTCGGCTGAAGCAGATCGGCCTGACCTACAAGATGACCCGGCGGGGCGACCGCTGGATCGGCTGGATCATCTCGGCCGTCTTCGTGGGCACGTTCGGGATCATCCTGGCCCTGGGCATCCTCCTCGGACACCCCATCTTCCTGGGCATCCTGGGCTTCCTCGTCGCGCTGCTGACCACCGCGATCGTCTTCGGCCGGCGCGCCGAGCGGGCCGCGTTCAGCCAGATGGAGGGCCAGCCGGGCGCGGCCGCGGCGGTGCTGGAGAACGTCAAGCGCGGCATCGCCTTCACCCCGGCCGTGGCGATCAACCGGAACCAGGACGTGGTGCACCGGGCGGTCGGCAAGTTCGGCGTGGTGCTGGTCGGCGAGGGGAACCCGAACCGGCTGCGGACTCTGATGGCCGCCGAGAAGCGGCGGATGAACCGCGTGGTGTCCGACGTTCCGGTGCACGACGTGATCGTGGGCACCGACGAGGGTCAGGTGGAGCTGAAGAAGCTGCGCTCCACGGTGATGAAGTACCCGAAGGTGCTGGCGGGACCGCGCGTGACCGAGGTGAACGACCGGCTCCGCGCGATGGGCGACCTGATGAAGAACATGCCGATCCCGAAGGGCCCGATGCCCAAGGGCATGCGGATGCCGAAGGGGAACATCCAGCGGCGCGGCCGCTAGGCGTTCGGCTGCGGCGTTCGGCACGGGCGGGCCCGCGGGCCGGCCCGCCGTCGTTTCACCCCGCCTGCCGGTCGTCCACCCCGTCGTCGTCCCAGAGGTCGACTCGGTGCGCCGCGACCAGCGCGGCGATCCGGTCCACGGCCGCCGCGGCGGGCAGCGGGTCGAGGCGGCGCCCGTCCCGCAGGCGCAGGGCGACGTGGTCGTGCTCCGCCTCCCTGGCGCCGACGACGGCCTGGTACGGCACCAGCCTGGCCTCCCGGATCCGGGCGCCCAGGCTGCCGCCCTCGGGTCCCGCGAGTTCGGCCCGCAGCCCCCGTTCGGCGCAGCGCGCGAGCAGCGCGGCGGCGCGGGGCGCCTCCGCCTCGGAGACCGGGAGCACGACGAGTTGGGTGGGCGCGAGCCAGGCGGGGAACGCGCCGCCGTGCGCCTCGACGAGATGGGCCACCACCCGCTCGACGCTGCCGATGATGCTGCGGTGCACCATGACAGGACGGTGCTTCGCGCCGTCCGCGCCGACGTAGCTCAGGTCGAACCGCTCCGGCTGGTGGAAGTCGACCTGGACGGTGGAGAGGGTGGACTCGCGGCCGGCGCCGTCGACGATCTGCACGTCGATCTTCGGCCCGTAGAACGCGGCCTCGCCCTCCGCCGCCTCGTAGGGCAGCCCGGAGCGGTCGAGCACCTCGGTGAGCAGTTCGACGGAACGGCGCCACTTCTCGGGTGCGGCGACGTACTTGCCCGCGGGTCCTGGCAGCGAGAGCCGGTACCTGGCCGGGCGGATACCGATCGCCCGGTAGGCGGCGCGGATCATCCCCAGGGCGGCGGTGGCCTCGGCGGCTACCTGGTCCAGGGTGCAGAAGACGTGCGCGTCGTTCAGCTGGATGGCCCGCACCCGGGTCAGGCCGCCGAGCACCCCGGAGAGCTCCGAGCGGTACATGCCGCCCAGTTCGGCGATGCGCAGCGGCAGCTCGCGGTAGCTGTGGCCGCGGGAGCGGTAGATCAGGGCGTGGTGCGGGCACAGGCTGGGCCGCAGCACCACCTGCTCGCCGCCGAGGTCCATGGGCGGGAACATGTCGTCGCGGTAGTGCGCCCAGTGCCCGGAGATCTCGTACAGCTCGCGTTTGCCCAGCACGGGCGAGTAGACGTGCCGGTAGCCGGCGCGGCGCTCGGCGTCCCGGACGTACTCCTCCAGGGTGTGCCGCACGGTCGCGCCGTCCGGCAGCCAGTACGGCAGTCCCGCGCCGATCAGCGGGTCGGTGTCGAACAGGTCGAGCTCGCGGCCGAGCCTGCGGTGGTCGTGCATCGTGGTCTCCTCGCACACGGGAGGGCGGGCGACCACCGGGCGGACATGGCGAAGGCCCCGGGGCGCTCGCCCCGGGGCCTTCGACTGGTCAGCTGTCAGCGCGCCGGGACGTGGTCCGGCGTCGTCGTCATCGCGGCACGCTGCATGGGTGCCACGCTAGCACCCGACGGGTCTCGCCCGCCGGGTGATTAGGGCCGGCGCGCGGCCCGGGCGCGGCTCAGCCGCGCACCTGGACGGACTGCGCGGCGCGGTCGTGGAGGCCGCGGCCGTCCCGGTCCCAGACGAGCGCGGGCACGGCGAGGGACAGCAGCAGCGTGCGCAGCGCCGCCCGGGGGAAGCTGAGCCGGCCGCCGCCGACGTGCACGACCCGGATGCCCAGCAGCCGCTTGCCGGGCGTGACGCCGAGGGTGCCGACGGTGAGCACGCCCATCACGAGGAAGATGATCAGCGTCCAGTTGCTGGCGGTGGCGGGCTGACCGTCGGCGATCAGACCGTATGCGATCAGGGTGCACAGCGCCCAGTCGACGACGATCGCGCCGAGCCGTCGGCCGAACGAGGCGATCGACCCCGGACCGTCCTCGGGCAGGCCGAGCCGCTGGCCCCGGTAACCGAGGTCCACCCCCATGTCCTCGGCCGCCGCGCGCGGGCCGGACAGCCAGGAACCGATAGCCTGCCGCTTTTCCATGCAGCCACGGTAGCGCGGTCGTCCCGCTGTCCGGCGCGCGGCCGGGGGGCGGGCGCCGGTGGCCCCGTTGCCCGGTTCGTTGACCGGTCGGGGGCGTGCGATCTGGTTAACATCGGCGAAACAACCGGGTCATCCTTGAGAAATGGCGTGTCTTTAGGGTCGGCCCCGGCAGGCCCGCGTGCCGGGCCGTACCCCGAGCTGCAGATTCCCCGTCCAGGCGGCGGGCCGAGGAGGACACCGGATGTTCGAGAACGCCGACGAGATCAAGAAGTTCATTGCGGATGAGGACGTGAAGTTCGTCGACGTCCGCTTCTGTGACCTGCCGGGCATCATGCAGCACCTCACCGTCCCGGCCGAGAGCTTCGATCCGAACGGAAGCATGATGTTCGACGGGTCGTCGATCCGCGGCTTCCAGGCCATTCACGAGTCCGACATGGCGCTCGTCCCCGACCTGTCGACGTCGCGGCTGGACCCGTTCCGCAAGGACAAGACCGTCAACATCAACTTCTTCATCCACGACCCGGTGACCGGCGAGGCGTACAGCCGCGACCCGCGGAACGTGGCGAAGAAGGCCGAGGCGTACCTGGCCTCCTCCGGCATCGCCGACACCGCGTACTTCGGCCCCGAGGCGGAGTTCTACGTCTTCGACGACGTGCGCTTCGAGACCCGGGAGAACGCCGGGTACTACTACATCGACTCCGAGGCGGGCGCCTGGAACACGGGCTCCATCGAGGAGGGCGGCAACCGCGGCTACAAGGTCAGGTACAAGGGTGGGTACTTCCCGGCCCCGCCGGTCGACCACTTCGCCGACCTGCGCGCGGAGATCACCCTGGAGCTGATGAAGGCCGGCCTGAAGGTCGAGCGCCAGCACCACGAGGTGGGCACCGCCGGACAGGCCGAGATCAACTACGAGTTCAACACGCTGCTGGCCGCCGCCGACGACCTGATGCTCTACAAGTACATCGTCAAGAACGTCGCCTGGCGGAACGGCAAGACCGCGACGTTCATGCCGAAGCCGATCTTCGGCGACAACGGCAACGGCATGCACTGCCACCAGTCGCTGTGGTCGAACGGCACCCCGCTGTTCTACGACGAGCAGGGCTACGCCGGCCTGTCGGACACCGCCCGCTACTACATCGGCGGTCTGCTGAAGCACGCGCCGTCGCTGCTGGCGTTCACCAACCCGACGGTCAACTCGTACCACCGGCTGGTGCCGGGCTTCGAGGCCCCGGTCAACCTGGTCTACTCGCAGCGGAACCGCTCCGCGGCGATGCGCATCCCGATCACGGGCTCCAACCCGAAGGCCAAGCGCGTCGAGTTCCGCGCGCCCGACCCGTCCTGCAACCCGTACCTGGCGTTCGCGGCGATGCTGCTCGCCGGTCTCGACGGCATCAAGAACAAGATCGAGCCGGCCGAGCCGATCGACAAGGACCTCTACGAGCTGGCCCCCGAGGAGCACGCCGACCTCCCGCAGGTCCCGGCCTCCCTGCCGGCCGTGCTGGAGGCCCTGGAGGAGGACAACGACTACCTCCTGGCGGGCGGCGTCTTCACCTCGGACGTCATCGAGACGTGGATCGACTTCAAGCGCGAGAAGGAGATCGCCCCGATGGCCCAGCGCCCGCACCCGCACGAGTTCGAGCTCTACTTCGACGTGTGAGCTGCCCTTCCTCCCCATGACCGGGGGTGCGTCCGCGAGGGCGCACCCCCGGTCGCGTCTGTGGCCGCGCCGGGGCGGTCAGTCGACGGTCGGCGCGCGGCGTTCGACGAGCACGACGTCGCGCCACCGGCCGTGCTGGCGGCCGATGCGCTCGCGGGTGCCGATGACCCGGAACCCGGCCCGTCGGTGCAGGGCGAGGCTGGCGGCGTTCTCGGGGAAGATGCCGGACTGCACCGTCCAGATGCCGGCGGCCTCCGTCTCGGCGAGCAGGGCGGTCAGCAGCGCCAGCCCCACGCCGCGGCCGCGGGCGTCGGGGTGGACGTAGACGGAGTGCTCGACGACCCCGGCGTACGCGCGGCGGCTGGAGACCGGCACCACGGCGGCCCAGCCGAGCACCCCGCCGGCGGCGTCCAGGGCGACCAGGCGGTGGGCGTCCAGTCTGGCGGCG
Source organism: Streptomyces sp. B6B3 (assembly GCF_039871525.1). Taxonomy (NCBI): domain Bacteria; kingdom Bacillati; phylum Actinomycetota; class Actinomycetes; order Kitasatosporales; family Streptomycetaceae; genus Streptomyces; species Streptomyces sp. B6B3. The sequence goes on from NZ_JBDPLU010000007.1 coordinate 62,650, forward strand.
TCGAAGGCCTCCCAGGTCGGGGCGACGGTCTCGAAGGTGGCGTCGCCCTCGTCGATGCCCCGCTGGTAGATGGCCAGCACCTGCGCGGCGTGCTCCGGCCCCATCGCGGCAACGCGCACGCCGGTCGCCGGGGCGCTCACGCCCGCTCCCGGATGTCGAGTTCGGCGAGCAGGCCGCGGACGCGCAGCCGGATCTCGTCGCGGATCGGCCGGATCGCCTCGACGCTCCGGCCGGCGGGGTCGTGCAGCGTCCAGTCCAGGCACCGCCTGCCGGGGAGGACCGGGCAGGCGTCCCCGCAGCCCATCGTGATCACCACGTCCGAGGACCGCACCGCCTGGACGGTGAGGACCTTCGGCGTCTCGGCGGAGAGGCCGACGCCGACCTCCCGCATGGCCCCCGTCACCGCCGGTCGACGGCGTCGGCGGGCGCGGTGGGTGCCTGGAGTAGGGCGGACAGTCTGGCCAGCGCCTCGGGCAGCGCCCAGTAGTACACCCAGGTACCGCGGCGTTCGCAGTCGATCAGCCCGGCCTGGCGCAGCAGCCGCAGGTGGTGGGAGATGGTCGGCTGGGACACCTCGAACGCGGGCGTCATCTCGCACACGCAGACCTCGCCGCCCCGCCGCGAGGCGATCATCGACAGCAGCCGCAGCCGCACCGGATCGCCCAGCGCCTTGAACACCCTGGCCAGCTCCGCGGCCCGGCCCTCGTCCAACGGGGCCGCGGCCAGCCCGGGGCAGCAGGATCCGGTCCCGGCCTGGTCGAGCACCACGAGCTCCTGTTTCGACATGCTTCTATGTTGACGCCTTTCGATTCACCGTGCAAGCTGGTTTCAAGAACATCGATACAGCCTGGTCCCGTCTGGACAGGCTCGTCGTCAAGAGGAGTGAGTGATGACCGAGCAGACCACCGACCTGCGCGAGACCGTCCGCGAGCGCTACGCCGCGGCGGCTCTCAAGGTCTCGGTCGCGGGCGGCAGCGCCTGCTGCGACCCGCAGGCCACCGAGCTCGACGAGAACTTCGGCTCCACCCGCTACGGCTCGGACGAACGCGACGCGCTACCGGCCGAGGCCGTCGCCGCCTCCCTCGGCTGCGGCAACCCCACCGCCGTCGCCGAGCTCCGGGAGGGCGAGCGGGTGCTGGACCTGGGCTCCGGCGGCGGCATCGACGTCCTGCTCTCCGCCCGCCGCGTCGGCCCCACCGGCAAGGCCTACGGCCTGGACATGACCGAGGAGATGCTCGCCCTCGCCCTGGCCAACAGGGAGAAGGCCGGCGCGACGAACGTCGAGTTCCTCAAGGGCACCATCGAGGCCATCCCGCTGCCCGCCCACACCATCGACGTCGTGATCTCCAACTGCGTCATCAACCTGTCCGTCGACAAGCCCGCCGTCTTCGCCGAGACGTTCCGCGTCCTGGCCCCCGGAGGCCGGATCGGCGTCTCCGACGTCGTCGCCGAGGACCATCTCACCGCCGAACAGCGCGCCGAGCGCGGCGACTACGTCGGCTGCATCGCCGGCGCGCTCTCCTTCGCCGAGTACCGCGCCGGCCTGGCCGCGGCCGGCTTCACGGACATCGACATCGCCCCCACCCACGAGGTCGCCGACGGCATGCACTCCGCCATCATCCGCGCCACCAAGCCCACCACCACCGAGCCCGCCACCAGTTCGGCCGTGACCACGACGAACCGCTGCTGCGGCTCCTGAGGCCGAGCGGGCGAGGCGGCCCACAGGTGTTTTCTACGAATCCGGTGGGACTCGTAGGAATGTGACGGAATCTGATGGGCCGGGGACTCGGCTGGACGTGCAGGGGCTGCGGGCGGTCGCGGTCGTGTTGGTCGTGGTGTCGCATGCCGGAGTGGGGTGGCTGCGCGGCGGCTACGTCGGCGTGGACGTGTTCTTCGTGGTCTCGGGCTTCGTCATCACCGCCTCGCTGACCCGGGAGTTGGCCGGCACCGGACGGGTGTCGCTGCGGCGGTTCTACGCCCGGCGGGTGTTGCGGCTGCTGCCGGCCGCCACGCTGGTGGCGCTGACCACGCTGGCCGGCACGTGGCTGTTCCTGTCGAAGGTCCGGTTCACCGAGTACGCCGGCGACGCGCTGGCCAGTGCGCTGTACGGGATGAACGCGCGGCTGGCGAGCGCCGGCACGGACTATCTCGACGAGGGCCAACCGCCGTCCCCGTTCCAGCACTTCTGGTCGCTGGCGGTCGAGGAGCAGTTCTACCTGGGGTGGCCGCTGCTGCTGGCCGGCAGCTGGTGGCTGGCCCGGGGGCGGCGGCGGTGGGTCGCGGTGGCGCCGCTGGCGGTGTGCGCGACGTCGTTCGGGCTGAGCGTCGCGACCACCGCGGACGCGGCCTCCTGGGCCTACTTCGGCCCGCACACCCGGATCTGGGAGCTGGGTGCCGGCGCGTTGCTGGCGCTGGGCGCGGACCGGTTGGCGCGGCTGCCGGCCGCGGTCGCCGGACCGTTGACCTGGGTCGGGCTGACCGGCGTGCTGGCGGCGGCGGTGTGGTTCGACGAGGCGACGCCGTTTCCCGGGCACCACGCGCTGCTGCCGGTGCTGGGCACGGCGGCGGTGATCGCCGGCGGCTGCGCGCCGGCCGGGGGCGGCGCCGGCCTGCTGCTGGGCCGGCGGCCGGCGGTCTGGCTGGGCGGGCTGTCCTACGGCTGGTACCTGTGGCACTGGCCGGCGTTGCTGATCGGCCCCGCGGCGCTGGGCCGACCGGCCGGGGTGGCGCTGTCGCTGCCGCTGTGCGCGGCGGCGCTCGGGCTGGCCTGGCTGACGCTGCGTCTGGTGGAGGACCCGGTGCGCTTCCACCCCGTGCTGCGCCGCCGGCCGCGCCGGGCGCTGGGGCTCGGGTTCGGCCTGTCGGCCGGGGCGGCGGCGCTGGCCGTGACCGCCTCCGCGTTCCCGCCGCAGATCGCGTCCGGCGGCGCCGCGACGGCGCTGAACGACGTGGTGGCGACCGCGCCGGATCCGGAGCGGCGGCTGACCGAACTGCTGGCGACGGCGGAGTCGAGGGTGCCGAGCAACCTCTCCCCCGCCCTCCACGAGGTCAGGGGCGTGCGCTCCGCCGTGTACGAGGACGAGTGTCACGTGGGCAGGTCGGGAACGGAGACGCCGACGTGCGTCTACGGCGACCCCGACGCGGAGCGGACGGTGGTGCTCTTCGGCGACTCGCACGCCGCCCAGTGGTTCCCCGCCCTGGACCGGATCGCGCGGGAACGCGGCTGGCGGCTGGTCTCGTTGACCAAGGCGTCGTGCAAGCTCGCCGCGGTGACGACGATCAAGGAGGGCGAGCCGTACGAGGCGTGTGACGAGTGGCGCGCCGCGGCGCTCGACGACATCGCGGAGCTGCGGCCGGCGCTGGTGTTGGCCTCCTCGTCGGACGACGGCGCGTTGGCGGAGCCCGTCGACGATCCTGCGGCGGAGTGGTCGGCGGGCTACCGGGAGACGTTCCGCGCCCTGGCCGGGGCCGCCGGCGAGGTGGCCGTCATCCTGGACACCCCCTGGCCGACGGGCGATCCGGTCGACTGCGCGGCCCGGCATCCGCTGCGCCTGGAGCGGTGCACCAACGAACTGCCGCACGCGCTGCGGAACGTGGCGCAGCGGGAGTGGACCGCCGGCGCGGCGCGCGCCGCCGGCGCCACGGTGATCGACCCGTTGCCCTGGTTCTGCGCCCCGGCCGGGACCTGTCCGGTGGTGGTGGCGGACACCCTGGTCTACCGGGACGACAACCATCTGAACGACGCCTACGCCGCGGCGCTCGCGCCGGTGCTCGGCGCCCGGCTCGCCGAACTGCCCGGCGCTTCGGGGTTCTGGACCGCCGGTCACAGAGGCATCTCTTCGTCCCGGTGACACCGCCCGTACACGCCCGGAGGCAGTAAGTTCGCAGTAGGTTCGAGGCACCGTCCGCGCGTGGCGGCGGAGTCCGGACACGGGTGAGGAGAGCGAGAAACGGTGCGGCCCGGGGACAAGATCGCCGATCGCTACGTGCTGAGGGAACCCGTCGGCCGAGGCAGGGGCGGCGACGTCTGGTTGGCCCATGACGAGGTCGTGGGTCAGGACGTGGCACTCAAGCCGGTGCGACTGGGGGACGACCGCGGCAACACCATCACGCGCCTGAGAGGCGAGCCGCGCGCCCTGGGCCGGTTCCGGGAGCATCCGCACGTCGTCACGCTGTACACCACGGAGCAGTTCCTGGCGGCGTTCTGGCTGGTGATGGAGTACGTGCCGGGCGGTGGCCTGGACGGCGAGCTGATGATGCCGATGCAGGCGGCGCGGGTGGGGGCGCAGATCGCCGACGCGCTGGTCGCGCTCCACGCGTCGGGCATCGTGCACTGCGACCTCAAGCCCGCCAACATCGGCCTCACCCGGCGCGGGACCGCCAAGCTGCTCGACTTCGGCGCCGCCTACCGGGTCGGCGGCATCGAGACGCTGTCCGCCAACGGCCCGATCAGCTTCACCCCCGAGTACGCGCCTCCGGAACTCGCCAGGGGGAATCTCCCGTTGCCCGCGTCGGACGTCTTCTCCCTGGGGATGACGCTGCACGCGCTGGTCACCGGGGCGCCGGCGCGGGGCGACACCGGGGACGAGCGGCTGATGTACGCCAGGGCCGAGCGCGGCGTCGTCGAGTTGGACGACGCCGGACTGGGCCCGTTGTACGAGGTGCTCGTCGCGATGCTGCAACGGGACCCGTGGGACCGTCCCGACGCGGCCGAGACCCGGCGGCTGCTGGAGGACCTCGTCGGCCCGTCGACCCGCGCCGTGACGTCGCCCACCGTCCCGGCGCCCACCCCGCGGCCCGCGCCCCCGGCCCTCGCCCCGCCGCAACCGCCCACCCGGCCGCCCGCGATGCCGGCGCCGCCGCCCCACGTCGCGCCGTTCGCCGCTCCCCTTCCCCTTCCCCCTCCCCCCCGCCGACTCCCGCCGCGCGCGGCGGTGGCCGCCGCGGCCGCGGCGAGCGTCGTCGTGTTGGCCGCGATCATCGCCTACGTGCTGGGCCTCCCGCCGTTCCCCGACGACGAGCCGGGCGGGCGGACGCCCGACGACCAGAGCAGCCAGGAGACCCGGTCCGCCGCAGAGCCCGCCGCCGTTGCCGAACCGCGGCCCGGGACGGCGGACGGCGACCGGTGCTAACCTGACCACGCATCGCGCCCGCGTCGGGCGCGCACGAGGAGTGGAAGGGGGTTGAGGTCGATGACTGTCGAGGCGATGACGGCTGCCCCGCGCAGCCTCCGGTCAACGAATCCCACCCCCCGGGCCCTGGCCTGATCCCCACCTCCGACTGCCTGGGCCCCTTTCCGCAAAGGGTCTCTCACCGTGCATTCCCCTTCTCAGAATCATTCCTCCGACTCCGGTGACGCACCGCTCGACCTGGCCGCGTACGGCTGGGACGCCGAGCGCGAGCGGGAGTTCGCCGAGTACCGCGCCGCCGGGCTGGTGCCGGTCCGGGTGGTCGGCGTCGACCGCGGCCGATGCGACGCGGTCGGCGAGACAGGACCGCTCCGCGCCAGCACCGCGGCGGTGTACTCCCCCGATCCCGTGTGGGCACCGTGCACCGGCGACTGGGCGGCGCTGCGGCCGGAGCCGGGCCCGGGTCCCGACGGGCTGCCCGAGCTGGCGGCCCTGCTGCCGCGCCGCACGGCCGTCGTCCGCTCCTCCGCCTCCCGCGACTCGCACGGGCAGGTGCTCGCGGCCAACGTGGACACCGTGGTGCTGGCGGTCTCGCTGGCCGAACCGCTGGACGCCGGGCGGCTGGAGCGGCTGCTGGCGCTGGCCTGGGACAGCGGCGCCCAGCCGGTGCTGGCGCTGACCAAGGCCGACGTCGCGGCCGATCCGGCGGCCGCACTCACCGAGGCGGCGGCGCTGGCGAACGGCGTGGACGCCGTGCTCACCAGCACGGTCACCGGCGAGGGTCTGGAGGTGCTGACCGCGCTGCTGACCGGCACCGTGGTGCTGCTCGGCCGGTCCGGCACCGGCAAGTCCACGCTGGCCAACGCGCTGCTCGGCGAGGAGCGGCTGGCCACCGGCGCGGTCCGGGCGCAGGACGGCAAGGGCCGGCACACCACCGTGCGCCGGGAGCTCCTGCCGTTGCCCGGCGGTGGCGTGCTGATCGACACGCCGGGCCTGCGGGGCGTCGGGCTGCACGACGCGGCGGACGGCCTGGAGCGGGTGTTCGCGGAGATCGAGGAGCTGGCCGAGTCGTGCCGGTTCGGTGACTGCGCGCACGTGTCCGAGCCGGACTGCGCCGTGCGGGCGGCCATCGACTCCGGCGACCTGCCCGCCCGCCGCCTGGACAGCTACCGCAGGCTGCAGCGCGAGAACAGGTGGGCGGCGGCCCGGGACGACGCCCGGCTGCGGGCCGAGTTGGCGAGCGGCCGCAAGGAGATCACCAGGTTCCAGCGCGCGCTGTACCGCGCCCGGGGGCACCGGGGGCGGTAGCGGGCACGACGGTGGCCCCGAAGGAGCTCTCGACAGGAGGTGGGGGCGTCGCCGGTCCTCGGCGGCGCCCCCACCCTCCGTGCCTTGCTTCTTCTCTTGTCGTGTCCTCAACTGTGGTTATGCCTCGGCTCCCTTCAACTTCTTGCGAGCCCTCATCGCCGCGAAGACACTCGCAAGTCCCAGCAGAACCAGGACACCTCCGGCAAGGATGTTGCTCAGGATCACCCCACCATCCGGGCCGTCAGCGACGATCCACGGCGAGACGACGAGCCAGGCGCCGATCCCGCAGATCGCCCAGCCCAGCCCGTCCATGCGCGCGGGGGCCATGGCGAAGACCAGGGCGAGCACGCACGCGGCGATGCCGACGATCAGGTTGCTGAACCTCAGGTCGGGGTGGTCGTTGGTGAAGTCCACGACCCACGGGGAAATGGCGGCGTAGAGACCGGCCAGGAACACCAGCCCTTCCACGTACGTCGCGTCGCGTCCTCCGAGCACGCGGTCGTAGCGCTCCCGCATCTCCATCGCGTCGGGGTGTTCCCTGAGATCGGTTCGCTCCGCCGTCCTGCGGTGAGAGACGTCGGTCATGCGATCTGCCTCCTTACGGTCCGTCTGTGCGGCCACTCTGGGAAACCATGGACATTTCCCATCATGCGTCGAATGCCCGGTATGAGGCAATTCATTCAACTGGCCCCACATCGGTCTCCGACCTGCGGTTTCGCCGTGCGCGGACACCCGCCGCCGGGGCGCTGCAACGGCGTAATCTTGATTACATGATTACGGACGAGGAGAGGGACGAGGTGCGCGGCTGGTTCGCCGGCCGGCTGCCCGAAGGACTGTTCACCGAGGTCGTCGAGGTCGCGGTGGACCGCGAGGAGATCACCGTCATCGGCCGGATCCCCGAGCCCGAGCTGGACTCGGCGGCGTCGGCCACCGAGCGTGAGGCGGCGGCGGAGGGGCGGGTGGCGGAGTTCCGCGAACGCACCCGCGAGGAGCGGATGGCCGTGGCCAGGGAGGCGGAGCGGCGCTTCCGGCGCAAGGTGTCGTGGGGGGTGGCCTGCGGGAACACCAGGACGCTGTTCACCCATGTCGCGGTGCCGGTGATGACCCGGCTGCGGCAGCCCGAGCGCCAGGTGCTCGACACGCTCATCGCCGGCGGCGTCGCGCGCAGCCGCAGCGAGGCGCTGGCCTGGTGCGTCCGTCTGGTGCAGCGCAACGCCGACGGCTGGCTGGCGGAGCTGGGCGAGTCGCTGGAGCGGGTGCGCCGGGTGCGCGCACAGGGCCCGGACGCGCAGGCCGCGCGGCGCGCGGCCGACACCGAGGACCAGGGCTAGGAACCGCGAAATCCCCGCAGACTGCTGCGACGCCCCCAGCGTGGGGCCCGAACGGAGTCCGGGGAGGGCTGAGCGGCGCCCTCGGGCACGCACCCCTGCCGAGGCCGCCAGGCCGCGCGGCGTGGGCCGACACCGGGACGCTCGGCACCGGGCGAGGCCGGGTCGTGGAGATCGGTGGGAGCGGAAATCGCTTTCAGGCCGGGGGCACGTCTTCGTAGGCTGCTGGCGTGACAGCTCAGGTGATCGTGCTCAACGGTGGCTCCAGCTCGGGGAAGTCCGGTATCGCCCGGTGTCTCCAGGCGGTGCTGCCGGAACCGTGGCTGGTCTTCGGGGTCGACACCCTGGTCGAGGCGATGCCCGCCTCGCTGCGGGGACCTGGCGGCGGCATCGAGTTCGCCGCGGACGGCGAGGTGGTGGTGGGGCCCGGGTTCCGGGCCCTGGAGGAGGCGTGGGCCGAGGGCCTGGCCGCGATGGCCCGGGCCGGCGCCCGGATCATCGTGGACGAGGTCTTCCTCGGCGGCCCGGCCTCCCAGGCTCGCTGGCGGAACGCCCTGGGCGACCTGCCCGCGCTGTGGGTGGGCGTCCGGTGCGACGCCGCGGTCGCGGCGGGCCGGGAGACCGCCCGCGGCGACCGGGTGGCCGGGATGGCGGAGTCCCAGGCCGAGGTGGTGCACCGCGGCGTGCGCTACGACATGGAGGTGGACACCACCCACGCCGAGGCGCTGAGCTGTGCCCGGGCCATCGCGGACCGGCTCGGCGCCCCCGCCGACGCGGCCGCCAGCACGGCGCTCGGCTCATGAGTCCGACCCGCAGATCCGAGAGGGAGTCGCCATGGTCCGCGCCGTCACGCTGATCCGCTCCGCGTCGCTGTCCGACGTCGCCGAGTACGCCTACGCCGCCACCGCGCCGGCCGAGGCGCGGCTGATCTTCCTGGCCGGCGCGTGCCCGCTGAACCCGGACGGCTCCACCGCGGCGGTCGGGGACTACGCCGGGCAGGCGGCGAAGGCCGTCGAGAACCTGCGGACCGCCCTCGCCGACGCCGGGGCCGCGCTCCCGGACGTCATCAGCACGCGGGTGCTCGTCGCCAGCGCCAGCAGGCGGGACCTGGTCACCGCGTGGCAGGTGGTCAGGGACGCGTTCGGCGACCACGACGTGCCCAGCACGCTGCTCGGCGTCACGGTGCTCGGCTATCCCGACCAGCTGGTGGAGATCGAGGCCGTCGCGGCGGTGCTCGACGCCTGAGTTCCCGCGCCCGGACGAGAGGTGGCTCCGGGCCGGGACCCCTGAATTCCCCTGCCCGGAGCCGTCCCCCGGAGAGGCCCCTTGGCCGGAGTGCTCGGGTGCCCCTGCCCGTCGGGCTGAAACGGACGGCGGCGTGCCCGCGTCCGATCGGTTGACGCCCCGCTTCCGTATACGTTTGACTGAGTCAATGACCGAGTCAAGGAGAGGTGACGCCGGCTCCGCCGCCGGTGAACTGATCGCGCGGATCAGGGAGTTCAACCGGGACTACACCCGGCTCATCGGCGCGCTCGACTACGGGCGGCGGCTGAACACGCCGTACTCGCTGCCGCAGGCCCGGGTGCTGTACGAGTTGGCGCGCCGCGACCAGACCCCGCTCGCCGAGCTGCGCCGGGAGCTGGAGATGGATCCCGGACAGCTCAGCCGGCTGCTCGGCCGCGCCGAGGAGGACGGCCTGGTGGTGCGCGAACGGGACCCGGCGGACTCGCGCCGCCAGCTGATCCGGCTGACGGGCACCGGACGGAAGGCCGCGGCCCTGCTGGACACCCGGGCCGAGGACGAGGTCGCCGCGCTGGTCCGGCCGCTGTCGGCGCCCGAACGCGAGCGGCTGACGGTCGCGCTGCGCACGGTCTCCCGGCTGCTCGGTCCCGGTCGCCCCGGCGCTCCCCGGTTCGGCGGCGCCGGTCCCGGTTTCCGGCTGCGCCCGCCCGGGCCCGGCGAGCTCGGCTGGGTCATCGCCCGGCACGGCGCGCTCTACGCCGCCGAGTACGGCTGGAACGACGCCTTCGAGGCGCTGGTCGCCGACGTCGTGGCGCGCTTCGCCCGGCACCGCGACCCGGCCCGCGAGGCCGCCTGGATCGCGGAGCTGGACGGCGAGCCGGCGGGCTGCGTGTTCTGCGTGGACGAGGCGGCGGAGCACGAGGTGGCGGTGCCCACCGCGCGGCTGCGGCTGCTGCTGGTCGAACCGCGGGCACGGGGTCTGGGCATGGGCCGGGCGCTGGTCGACGAGTGCCTCGGGTTCGCCCGGCGGGCCGGCTACCAGCGGATGGTGCTGTGGACCAACGACGTGCTCGGCAGCGCCCGCCGGATCTACGAGTCCTGCGGTTTCACCCTCGTCGCCACCGCGCCGCACACGCTCTTCGGCCGCCCGGAGAACGGCCAGGACTGGGCGCTCGACCTGGTCTGAGCCGCAAGACCCCCCGCGCCCGGACGGTCGTGCATGGGGGCACCTCCCAGGCCCTGCGGGCCGGGGGGAGGCACGCCCGGCCGACGCTCCAGGGCGCGGTCAGGGGACCCGGCGCCCGGGCCGTACCGCGAGCCCCGGCCCCGGCGCCGCCCGTTCCGCGGGGCGCGGACCAGCGGCGTCGCCTCCGGTCCCGCCACACCGCCGGCCGTCGCTCCGGCGCCGACGCCGAGACGGGGCCCCGGCGGCCACCGGACCACGTCACTCGCCGCCACCCGCCGAGGTGTCCGCCCCCGCCCGGCAAGGGCTAGAGCGCCGCCTCCGCGGCGGCCAGGATCTCCGTGACCCGGAGGCCGAACCGGACGTCGCAGGCGTGCGGGGTCCCCGTGCGGGCCGCGTCGAGGAGGGCGTCGACCGCGCGCTGCAGCGGGCGGACCGGACCGCCCTCGGCGCGCTCGGGCAGCGTGGAGACGCCCGCGCTGCCGCGGAGCTCCGCGGCGACCGCCGACGCCTGCGGCGGCACCGTGTGGCTCACGGTCACCACGCTGGAGGCGCCCGACACGTGCCGCAGCACCACGTGCGTCATGTCGCCGGGGCCGCGCACCGCGGTGATCGCCCCCGGCTCGTCCGCCACGTCGCCCAGCGGCGGGAGCAGCACGGAGAGCGCGTGCGGCCCGACGTCCCACAGCGCGCCCTTCTCCCGGCGCCACGCCGAGGCCGCGTACGGGCTGTCCGCCCCGCCGAAGACCGGCGAGAACCAGTCGGCGCGGCCCGTCAGCCAGCCGTCCGTCGCGCTCTGCGCGGCCACCCAGGACGCCGTCTCCTGGGCGAACCGCAGGGTGAAGAACACCACGGAGGCCACCCCGGCCTGTGCCACCGCGTCCGCGAGCCGTCGCGCCACGGCCGTCGACGTGGCCACCGGCTTGTCGAGCAGCAGATGGCAGCCGGCGGCCGCGGCCCGCATCGCCAGCGGCGCCTGGACGTCGGGCGGCAGCGCCACGGCCACCGCGTCGCAGTCCCCGAAAAGCTCGTCAACGTTCTGGTAGGCGCGGGTCTCCAGCCGGGCGGCCAGGCTGCCGGCCGCCTCGGGACGGCGCCCCCAGACACCCACCAGGTCCACCTCGGGATGCCCGGCGAGCGCGGGGCCGTGCGCCGCCTCCGCCCACGGGCCGGTGCCGAGCAGGCCGAATCTCATAGCCGCTGCCTTCTTTCGCTTACGGGTTCGAGCGTCCGCGCCCACCCTACGGGCGCCGCCTCTCGGCCGGTGCCCGGGTGCTGGCGGAGCTAGTTCACAGTGGCTTAACAGATGGGCAACTGATGGGAAACCGCAGCTCGCGAAGGTACCAGGCAGCGTAGGGCGCAAGACCCCACGCGCACCCGCGTAGACCCTCCTGGAGGAGCCCGACCGTGAGCTACAAGGCCGAGTACATCTGGATCGACGGCACCGAGCCGACCGCGAAGCTGCGCTCCAAGACCAAGATCCTCGCGGACGGCGCCGAGCCGCCGGTCTGGGGCTTCGACGGCTCCAGCACCAACCAGGCCGAGGGCCACGCCTCCGACTGCGTGCTCAAGCCGGTCGCCTCCTACCCCGACCCGATCCGCGGCGGCGACGACCGGCTGGTGCTCTGCGAGGTCTACAACGTCGCGGACGACGCCCCGCACGCCTCCAACACCCGCGCCCTGCTGCGCCCGGTCGCCGAGCGGTTCGCCGACCAGGAGCCGATCTTCGGCATCGAGCAGGAGTACACCTTCTTCCAGGGCTCCCGCCCCCTCGGCTTCCCGGAGAACGGCTTCCCGGCCCCCCAGGGCGGCTACTACTGCGGCGTCGGCGCCGACGAGATCTACGGCCGCGACGTCGTCGAGGCGCACCTGGACAACTGCCTGAAGGCCGGCCTCGGCCTCTCCGGGATCAACGCCGAGGTGATGCCGGGCCAGTGGGAGTTCCAGGTCGGGCCGCTGTCCCCGCTGGAGGTCTCCGACCAGCTGTGGGTGGCCCGCTGGCTGCTCTACCGCACCGCCGAGGACTTCGGCGTCTCCGCCACCCTCGACCCCAAGCCGGTCAAGGGCGACTGGAACGGCGCGGGCGCGCACACCAACTTCTCCACGAAGGCGATGCGCGAGGGCTACGACGCGATCATCGGCGCCTGCGACTCCCTCGGCAAGGAGGGCAAGCCGCTGGAGCACGTCAGGAACTACGGCGTCGGCGTCGAGGACCGCCTCACCGGGGCGCACGAGACCGCGCCGTGGGACAAGTTCAGCTACGGCGTGTCCGACCGCAGCGCCTCGGTCCGCATCCCGTGGCAGGTGGAGCGCGACAAGAAGGGCTACATCGAGGACCGCCGGCCGAACGCCAACTGCGACCCGTACGTGGTGACCCGGCTGCTGGTGGACACCTGCTGCACCCAGCTGGAGAAGTCGGGCCTGGTCTGAGACCGGCGGATACCGCGCGCGGCGGGCTCCGCGCGCGACCACGAACGTCTCCCCGGGCGCGGCCAGCAGCTCGGGCGTGACTCCGGGGAGACACCATGGGCGCCCGCCGTGCGGCGGGCGCCTTTGGTGTGCCCGCGACCCGGCGGCCGGCGGGGTGGGTCGGGTGGGGTGTAGGCAGGTACACCCCTGATCGGGGCGCCGGCCTCCTGACAGGTCCTTCCGGCCGCGTGAGAGTGTGACCACGGGGTGACCGGCGGTACGGCCGGCGAAACGGGAAGGACTGGGCATGGACGGACTGGGCATCGACAGGCGGCGGTCGGGGGAGGCGCTGCTGGCGGCGGCGCAGGGGCTGCTGCTGACCCTGCTCACCCTCGGCGTCTCGCTGGTGCTGTTCATCCTCCTGGTGGTGTCGCTCTCCCTCATCCTGACCGGCATCGGCCTGTTCACCACCCCGGTGATCGTGGACGCCGTCCGGGCACACGCCAACCAGCGGCGGGTCTTCGCCCGGGACTGGTCCGCGGTCACCATCCCGTCCGGCTACCGCCCGTCCCCGCCGCGCCCCGGCATCGCGGGACAGGTCGCGCGCACCGCGCAGCTGCTGCGGGATCCGACGACCTGGCGGGACCTGCAGTGGCTGCTGCTCGACGCGATCGGCGGCTTCGTGACGGCGCTGCTCCCCCCGGCGTTGATCGCGCAGGGCCTGTTCGGCGTGCTGCTGCCGCTGGGGCTGTGGGCGCCGGTCACCGCCGGCGGATCCTTCTGGTACGGCTTCGTGCGCGTCGACTCGTGGTTCACCGCGCTCCTCGCCGCCGTGCTGGGCTGCGCGCTGCTGCTGGTCGCCCACCTGTGGAACCCGCTGCTGCTGCGCGGCCACTTCCTGATGACCGCGTTCCTGTTGGGCGCCTCCGAGAAGCAGATGCTGACCCAGCGGGTCGAGCGGCTGACCGAGACCCGGCACGACGCGCTGGACAACTCCGCCGCCGAGCTGCGGCGCATCGAGCGGGACCTGCACGACGGGGCGCAGGCCCGGCTGGTCGCCATGGGCATGAGCCTGGGCGCCATCGAGGCGCTGATCGAGAAGGACCCGACCCAGGCCAAACAGCTGCTGGCGCAGGCCAGGGAGAACTCCGCGGAGGCGCTGACCGAACTGCGCGACCTGGTGCGCGGCATCCACCCGCCGGTGCTGGCCGAGCGCGGGCTGGTGGACGCCGCCCGGGCGCTGGCGCTGCGAATGCAGCTGCCCGTCGAGGTGGACACCGAACTGCCGGGACGGCTCGAGGAACCGGTGGAGACCGCGGCCTACTTCGCGATCAGCGAGGTGCTGACCAACGCCGCCAAGCACTCGGGCGCCCAGCGGGCCTGGTTGGACATCTACTACAGCCGGGAGCACCGCACGCTGCGCGTCGCGATCACCGACAACGGGCGCGGCGGCGCGCGCCTCGACGGCGGCACCGGGCTGCAGGGCATCGAGCGGCGGCTCGGCCCGTTCGACGGGGTGATGGCCATCAGCAGTCCGAAGGGCGGGCCCACCCTGGTCACCATCGAGATCCCCTGCGATCTGCTCGGGCGGGCCGGCTGATCCCGACCGGCGGCGGCGCCGGTACGCTGTGCGGGTGCGAGTCGTCGTTGCCGAAGATCTGTTCCTGTTGCGGGATGGCCTGGTCCGGCTGCTGGAGGCCCATGGTTTCGAGATCGCGGCGGCGGTGGACAACGGGCCCGGGCTGACCCGGGCGCTCGCCGACCTCGATCTCGACGTGGCCATCGTGGACGTCCGGCTGCCGCCGTCGTTCACGGACGAGGGCCTGCAGTGCGCCCTCACCGCCCGCCGGAACCGCCCGGGGCTGCCGGTGCTGGTGCTCTCCCAGCACGTCGAGCGGCTCTACGCCCGCGAGTTGCTGGCCGACGGCGCCGGCGGCGTCGGGTACCTGTTGAAGGACCGGGTCTTCGACGCGGAGCAGTTCGTGGACGCGGTGCGCCGGGTCGCGGCGGGCGGCACCGCGATGGACCCGACGGTCATCCAGCAGCTGCTGGCGCAGCGCGGCGGGCGTGACGCGCCGCTGGAGAAGCTGACCCCGCGGGAGCTGGAGGTCATCGAGCTGATGGCGCAGGGCCGTTCGAACGCGGCGATCGCCGAGCGGCTGGTGGTCACCGAACGGGCGGTCGCCAAGCACACCTCCAACATCTTCTCGAAGCTGGGCCTGCCGCCGTCGGACGACGACAACCGCCGGGTGCTGGCGGTCCTCGCCTACCTGGAACACGGCGCCGCCCAGGCCTAGGTGCCGTCCGCCGTGGCGCGGTCGCGGCGCGCACCGGGACGGCGGCGTCGACCGCGCCTACCGGATCCTGGACGGCACCACCCTGAACTGCGCTGGCGGCGCGTTCCCGTGGGGCGCCTGGCTGTCCTGCGAGGAGGTGTTCCGCGGGCGGGTGTTCGAGACCGACCCCTATGGCCAGCGCGACGCGGTGGCGCGTTCGGCGATGGGCCGGTTCACCCACGCCGGGCTCGGCGGCATCATCTACGAGATGTCGGGACCGTTCCGGCGTTGAGGCTCGCGAGCGACGTGTAAACGTCTGTTTGCACAATCGTCGCACGATGCAACGCGTGTTGCGTGCGGGGCGGGGAATCGACCCTGGCGAACGCCGAGAGGCGTGGGCATGACAGTTCAGCCGTTCGAGGAGGAACGTTGACCCACCGTCCGTCGTCACATGAGGCGAAACGCCAGGCAAGACGCCAGACCCGCCGCCGCTTCCTGGCCGGGGCCCTCGGGGGCACGGCCGCCGTCGCCGCGCTGCCCGTCATCTGCACCGGCACCTCGCACGCCGGCACCGCCGCGGGCGGGCACGGCGAGCTGCCCCTGGTCACCCACCCCCGCCACCCGGCCGCCGAGTACGCGGCGGGCGGCGCCGAGCCGTTGAACGCCGGCGTGGACTGCGGGCTGCCGCAGGCGCCGGGGCACGGACAGGGGGCGCTGTAGATGGCGACCTTCGTCTCCCGCGCCGAATGGGGCGCGCGCAACCCGACCAGCCAGAGCACCAACATCACGCCGGAGAACGGCGGGGTCACCGTCCACTACGTCGACGGCGTCCCGGTGGCCAGGGACGACCACGCCGAATGCGCCGGTCAGGTCCGGGGCATCCAGAACCACCACATGGACGGCAACGGCTGGGCCGACATCGCGTACACGTACCTGACCTGCGTGCACGGCTACGTCTTCGAGGGCCGCGGCCCCGGCCACCGCACCGCCGCCAACGGCACCACCACGGGCAACCAGAACTGGTACGCGGTGTGCGGGCTGGTCGGCGGCGCCGAGGGCAGCTACGACCCGGTGACGCCGGAGCTGGTCGACGCGTTCCACTGGTCGATCGCGACCCTGCGCAGCACCGGCGGCGCGGCCACCGGCATCAACCGTCACATGGACCACCTGTCCACCTCCTGCCCCGGGCAGCTGTCCGCCTACGTGCTGGACGGCTCGTTGGAGCCGGACGGCGACGAGGGCCCGCCGCCGTGGCCCGGCGTCTACTTCAGCTATCCGCCGGTCTTCACCCACGCGTCCGTGTCCACCTGGCAGGCGCGGATGGTCGCCCTGGGCTACTCGCTCAGTGTGGACGGGCAGTACGGGCCCGCGTCCCAGGCGGTCTGCGAGGAGTTTCAGGCGGACGCGGGTCTGACGGTGGACGGAATCGTCGGCCCGGACACCTGGAACGCGGCCTTCGCCTGAGCGCCCCCGGCCCGGCCCAGCCCGGTCTAGTTCCGCTGGAACACCGCCACCGTGCGGGCCGGCACCTCGAAGGAGTCGTCCGCACGAGAAGCGGGCCGCGGCCACGACCGGGTCGGAGCCGCCGGCCTGCGCCGGGTGCAGCGCGTAGTCCGCGCCGGCCAGCGCGGCGACCCGCTGGGTTCGGGGCTCGGGGGTGGCGTTGAACACCACGACGAGGTCCCCGGCCGTCATCGTGATGACGCCGGGGGTCTCGTCGGGTCCGGAGAGCGGGAAGGCGACCTGCTCCTGCACCTCGGCCGCGGTGTCGAGGTGGAAGGCGTCCTCGCCGGAGCGGATCGTCAGCAGGTCCCGGTAGGCGGCGGAGGCGGCCTCGATCTCGGCGCAGCCGACCACCGGCGCGTCGCCGGCCAGCAGCGGTCCGGCGTAGGGCCACTTGTCCTCGTTGTCCCACGCGGGCGGGCCAGACGACGGTGGCGGCGTCGATCCTCCCCCAGGCCCTGCGGGCCTGGGGGTGCCCCCATGGCCCGGGCCTCGCTCAGGTCGGTGGCGAGGGCCGGCGCCGGGTCCGCCGGGGCGGCGGGGGTCAGCCGCAGGTGCGGGCGCCGGTGTGCAGGGCGAGCGCCGTGTTCGGGGCGAGGGTGGCGGTGAACCGGCCCTCGCCGTCCACCGTCACGGTGCTGTCGCGCTGCACGTCGCAGTAGGTGCCGGCGGCCAGCGAGCTGTCGAACGTCTGGGTGAGCGCGCCGCCCTCGTGGTTGATGGCGACGAAACCGGCCGAGCCGCGGCCGAAGGCGATCGCGTCGTTGCCGTTGTCCCACCAGTCGGTGACCGGCTGTCCGTCGGTGGCGTTGCGGAACGCGACCATCGACTCGATCTCCGGCCAGGCGTGCTGGCACCGCCAGCCGTCCTGGTAGCAGGCGTTGACCTGGCCGTTGTTGGGCGGGCCCGCGTCGTGGTTGGAGAAGTCGTAGCCGGAGTGCACGTCGGGCGAGCCGTAGGGCCAGGCGAGCATGAAGACGTGCGCGAGGGTGTGGTCGGCGCCGTTGGTGTAGTTGAGGGTGGAGCCGTTGCGCTCGGTGTCGTGGTTGGCGACGAAGACGGCGGCGCCGCCGCCGGGGAGGTAGCCCCAGCCCTCTCCGTAGTTCTCCAGGTAGGCGAGGCGCTCGTTCTGGAAGACGCGCTTGAGGTCGTAGGCGTAGCGGAACTCCTGCACGTCGCCGACGCCCGTGTACTCGCCGGGCTGCACGGCCTCGCCCGCGCCGTGGATGACCTCCTGCTTCCAGTAGACGTTCCCGCCGTTGACCCGGGCCCTGATGGCGGCCAGGTCGCTCGCGGCGATGTGCTTGGCGGCGTCGATGCGGAAGCCGGCGACGCCCATGGACAGCAGGTCGTTGAGGTAGTCGGCGATCTTCTGCTGCACGTAGGCGCTGCCGGTGTTGAGGTCGGCGAGGCCCACGAGCTCGCAGTTCTGCACGTTGTCGCGGTTGGTGTAGTCGGAGATGTTGCCGCGGCAGGAGTGGAAGTCGCCGTCGCCGTACGGCACGGCGGGATAGCCGTACTTGCTGTAGCCGGAGCCGCCGGTGCCGGTTCCGGAGCCCGCGGTCATGTGGTTGATCACCGCGTCCACGACCACCCCGACGCCCGCCGCGTCGCAGGTGTTGACCATGTTCTGGAACGCGGCGCGGTCGCCGAGGCGGCTGTCGATGCGGTAGCTGACGGGCTGGTAGTTCGTCCACCACTGGCCGCCCTGGATCTGCTCCTGCGGCGGCGAGACCTGCACGTGGCCGTAGCCGGCCGGGCCGAGGCGCTGGGTGCACTCGCGGGCCACGGAGTCGAAGTTCCAGTTGAACAGGACGGCGGTGACGTCCCTGTCGCCCGGCGGGGCGGCCTGGGCGGCGGGAGCGGTGGCGGCGACGTTGAGGCCGGTGAGGGTGGCGGCGAGACAGACGCCGGCGGCCAGGCCGGCGAGAAGCGACTTCCTGCGGTGCGACGTCCTGCGGTGCGCACGGGACATGACGCCTCCTGGGAGGGTGGGGGGCGGCCGTGGAGAGGCAACGCGCCATGCCTGGACGGGCCTTCTGCAAATTCTTGCATCGCCGACCGTAGGGACGACCCCACAGTCCGGTCAATACTCCGCGCACGACCCCTGGGAAACTTCAGGCATCTGCCCCGCAACTCCTTTCGCAACTTCTTGCCGACTGCTAGCTTCACCCCAACCCCCCGGCCGGCCGAAGGGCCCACCGGCCCCACGCGCCCGGCCGGCCGGGGGAGGCCGCACGGGCCGCGGCTGGCGGAAATCGCGTTGAGGGCACGGGGGCGTGGGCAGGAGACTCGGGGGTAGCCCGCCGAGGGGTGGGGGTCGAGCCGGAGGAGGTCGTGTGGCCACCGAGGGATGGACGGACGTGCTGACCGACGAGCAGGTGGACCGCTTCTGGCGGGACGGGTACCTGCTGGTCGAGGGCGTGCTCACGGCCGAGGAGGTCGAGCGGTACCGCCGGGCCGCGCTCGGGCTGCTGCCGGACGACCTGTCGTTGCCGGCCCACTGGTACGTCCACCACGGCCGGATCAAGCCGATGCGGTCGCCGGACGACGACATGTTCGACACGCCCGAGCTGCTGCCGTTGATGGGCAACGAGCGGCTCCACGCGGTGATGGCGCGGCTCTTCGGCACCCACCGGCTGCGCGCGTTCGACGGCTCCGTCGGCATCACGCTGCGCAACGACGGCCTGGCGGACCGGGTCCTGAGCCAGGACCTGCACATCGACGCCTCCGTGCCGGCCGACGTCGACTTCCTCTTCACGCCCGAGGAGGTGCAGCTCGGCGGCTGCTACTACCTCACCGACGTCGAGCCGAACGGCGGCGGCATCCACGTCGTGCCGGGCGGCCACCGCCTCCTGGAGGAGGAGGTCAGGGCCGCGCGGGCGGCCGGCGAGAACGGCCGCGCGCTGCACGAGGCGTGGAAGCGGGTCACGCATCTGGACAGCGTCGAGGTGACAGGTCCCGCCGGCTCGTTCGCGCTGCTGCACCACCTGGTGCCGCACGGCGCCTCGCACAACCGGCGGCCCACGACCCGGGTCGCGCAGTTCATGCGCTACGTCCGCGAGGGCCATCCGCACGGCGCGGACCGGCCCCGACCGCGGGACCGCTACGACGCCGCCCAGCTCGCGGCCATGACGCCGCTGACCCGCCGCCTGCTCGGCCTCGACCCGTGGGAGTGAGTTCGGTGGCGCCAGTCCCGGGCGCGGATGCCGAGATCCTCGGCGCGGCGGACCTGGCGGCCGATTCCGAGCGGGTCGCCGGGCTGGTCGAGCCCGCCCACCGCATCCTGGCCGAGCTGGTGCGGGCGGGCGCCTCGTTGGGCTGGGTCGAACCGCCCTCGCGCGACGAGGTGTCGGACCTGATCGAGCACGCCCTGGCGGCCGCGCGGACCGGCGACGGCGCGCTGCGCGTCGCCCTCGTCGACGGGCAGCTGGTCGGCCTCGGGTACTGGCTGCGCTACACCCGCCCGACCAACCGGCCGCACGCCGACCTGGTGAAGCTCGCGGTGAGCGCCGCCGTGCACGGGCGCGGCATCGGGCGGCTGCTGGTCACCGCCCTGATCGACGACGCCCGACGGGCCGGGGTGGAGGTGCTCACCCTGGACTCGCGCGGCGACAACGCCAACGCCCTGCACCTCTACCGCTCGCTGGGCTTCACCGAGTACGGCCGGCTGCCCGACTTCGTGGCCGTCGGCGAGCGCCGCCACGACAAGGTCTTCTACATGCTCGACCTGCGCCGTTCCCGCACCTGACCGTGTCGGTCAGGACACGCACGGCCGACACCGTTCCGGGACCGTTCCTCAGCCGGATTCGGCCGCTCGCGCCTCGCGCTGTTCTCCCGGGCCGGCTTCACTCCCGACCTCCACGCCCGGGCGGCGGCCACGGGCACTCGCCTCCTGAGCCTCGGCGACCGCTACGGACCGGCCGCCGAGGCGACCGCTCCGTGACCCGCGGGCCGGAGATCAGGCCCCGACCCGCTCCGTCGGTCGCGTCCGCAGCGGGCGCAGGGCGGCGGACCAGGCCACGAGCTCGTCCAGCATCTCGTGCAGCGTTCCGGTCTGGTGCTCGCAGGGAGCGATGGTGCCCGGCAGGGCGGGGTCGTCGATGACGAAGTCGGTGAACGCCGAGAGCGCGACCGAACTCCGCACGCCCGCGACCTTCACCTCGGCGAGCACCTGCCGCAGCTGCTCCACGGCGCGGGTGCCGCCCTGCACGCCGTGGCTGACGAAGCCGGCCGCCTTGTCGTTCCACTCGGCGAACAGGTAGTCGATCGCGTTCTTCAGCGCGGCCGGCATGGCGTGGTTGTACTCCGGGGTCACGAAGACGAAGCCGTCGTGCGCGCCGACCGCCTCCGCCCAGCGCCTGGTGTGCGCGTTCCGGTAGTCGCCGAAGAGCGGCGGCAGCGGCTCGTCCAGCAGCGGCAGGTCGAAGTCGGCGAGGTCGAGCAGGTCGACGGTCGCCGTGCCGTCCAGGACGGACGGGTGTGCGCGGGCGACGTCGAGAACCCACTGGGCCGCGACCGCCGTACGGCGGACCGGCCGGGTGCTGCCCACGATCACGGCCAGCTTCACCATGAGGTGCTCCTTCACACGAGGGGTCTGTGCTGTGCTTCGGCGCCAAGGTACAACGTTCATGGCATCAAGTACAACGAGCTCTGCAAATTGATTACAACGATCGTTGCACTCATTGCCATGCTCGTTGTACTTTCGTCCCATGACAGGAGAGACGGCGGAGCACGCCCACGGCCGGCTGCGGGCCTCGTTGACCCTGGCGGCGGTGCTGCTGGGGTTCCTGACGTTGCCCATGCTGATGACCGGCACCACGGTCGCGTTGCCCCGCATCGGGAACGATCTGCACGCCTCCGGCGCGGCCCTGCAGTGGGTCGTCGTCGGGTACTTCCTCGCGGCCGCCTCGACGATGCTGGTCGCCGGCTCGCTCGGCGACATCGTCGGCCGGCGGCGGATGTTCGTCTGCGGCGCGGGGATCTACACCGCGGGCGCGCTGGCCAGTGCGTGCGCCGGCGACATCGTGCTGCTCGACGTGGCCCGCACGGTGTCCGGCGTCGGCGCCGCCGGGGTGATGGCGAGCGGCGGGGCGATCCTCGGCGCGACGTTCACCGGCGCGGCCCGCACCCGGGCGTTCGCCGCGATGGGCAGCACGGCGGGCGTCGGCATCGCGACCGGACCGAGCCTGGCGGGCTGGCTGGTCGACTCGCTCGGCTGGCGCGCCACGTTCGGCGTCTTCGCCGGCGTCGGCACGCTGATCCTGCTCGGCGCGGTCGTGATCGTGGAGACCAGGGCACGGCACCGGCCGCGGGTGGACGTGGTGGGCGCGCTGGTCCTGGTCGCCGGGCTGGTCCTGCTGATGTTCGGCGCCAACCAGGCGTCCGGGCTGGGCTGGGGCAGCGCGCCGGTGCTCGGCAGCGGCGCCGCGGGCGCCGCCCTGCTCGGCGCGTTCGTCCTGGTCGAACGCCGGCGGGCGCAGCCGGTGCTGGACCTGACGCTCTTCGCGGACCGGCGGTTCGCCGCCTGGTGCCTCGCCAGCGTGTTCGTCGCCGCGGGGCCCGCGGGCGTGATGGTGTTCCTGCCGACCTACCTGCAGGGCGTCAACGACCTCTCGCCGCGCACCGTCGGGCTGATCATGCTGATGCAGGCAGGTCCGGTGCTGGTGCTGCCCCAGATCACCGGGCGGCTGGTGAACTGGGGCGTGTCCGCCCGGACGCTGGTGGTGCTGAGCCTGACGCTGATCGCGGCCGGCAACGCCTGGCTCACCACCCTGCACCCGGGCGTGGGCGCGGCCGGTCTGCTCGGGCCGCTGGCCACGATGGGGATCGGCATGGGGCTGGCGATGGGCACCACCGACGGCCAGGCGATGAACCAGGTCGACGCCGACCGGCTCGGCATGGCGGCCGGCGTGCTCAACACCGTCCGCACCACCGGCTCCACCCTGGTCACCACCGTGTTCGGCACCAGCCTGATCAGCCTGTTGCGGGCCCGGGTCGGGGACGGCGGGCTGGCGGCACGGATCGCCGCGGGGGATCTCTCGGGCCCCGACCGGGCGTGGCGGGCGGCCCAGTACACCGAGGCGTGGCAGATCGCGCTGTGGGCGGTCGCCGCGGCCTGTCTGGTGGCCGCCGTCGCCGTCGGCCTCCTGCTCGGCCGGCGGGATCCCGGCGAGCACGGCGCGGCCGAGGTGGCCGAAAAGGACCGGGCCGGGGTGGGGGTGGCCCCCCGGTCGGGTCGGGGGACCGCCGGAATGAGGTGACGGTCGTCCCGGCCTAGCGTGATCCGGCATGGTCATACACAGGTCGACCGCCCGGCGGGCGGCGACGAGGACGAGGACGATGGTCGTGGCGCTGGCCGCGGTCGTGGGCACGGTCGCGGTGCCGGCGGGCGCCGCGGGGCAGGGGCAGTCCGGGCTGGAGCGCTACCACCAGCAGGACGTCGACTGGGGCGGCGGCGCGTTGGGCCCGGACGACGAGCTGGGGCGGGAGTTGGACGCGGCCGGTGTCGAATGTGCCGACGTCACCGTGCCGCTGGACTACGCGGACCCCGGGGGACGCACCCTCACCGTGGCGATCTCGCGCATCCCCGCCACCGACGCCGAGCACCGGATCGGACCGCTGCTGCTCAACGGCGGCGGCCCCGGCGGCACCGGGATCGACATGCCCCCGGACATCCGCGAGGCGATGGGCGAACTGTCCGCCCGCTACGACATCATCGGCATGGACCCACGGTTCGTCGGCCGGAGCACACCGTTGGACTGCGGCTGGTCCACCGGCACCTTCACCCGGGCGCCGGGCGACACCCGGGCGGAGTTCCGCGACGCCGTGGCGTTCCAGCGCGATCTGGCCGAGCGGTGCCGCCGCGCCGAGGGCGACGTGCTGCCCCACGCCACGACCCGGAACACCGCCAGGGACATGGACGTGATCAGGGGCGCGCTGGACGAGGAGGCAATCTCCTACCTCGGCTACTCCTACGGCAGCTACCTCGGCGAGGTGTACGCCGAGTTGTTCCCCGGCCGCACCGACCGCATGGTGCTCGACGGGGTGATTGACCCGCGCGTCTACCAGCCCCGGATGCTGCGGGGCGCCGAGGCGGCCAACGAGGCGGCGCTGCGCGACTGGGCCGCCTGGGCGGCCGAACACCACGACGCCCACGGCCTGGGCGCCACCCCGGAGGCGGTGTGGGCGACGGTCGAGCGCGTCTTCGACGTGGCCGCCGACCGGCCGCTGCGGGTGGCTGGATACGAGGTCGACGAGAGCGTCCTGCCCATCGTCCTCTTCAGCAACCTGGGCGCCGACCACCCCGACCGCTACGCCGATCTGGCGGGCGTGGTGGGGACGCTGGCGAGGGCGGCGAACGGGGAGCCGGTCGAGCCCACGCCGCCGTTGGCCGAGACCCTCGACTTCCTCCTCACCGGGGCCGCCTCCGCCCAGGCCAGCATGCAGACGGCGATCCTGTGCGGGGACGTGTCGGCCTCGCGCCAACCCGCCGAGTACTGGACGGACGTCCAGCGCAGCCGGGCCGAACACCCGCTGGCCGGACCCCTGATGAACAACATCACCCCGTGCTCGTTCTGGGACCGGCCGGTGGAGCCGCCCACGGTCGTCGAGGGCGACCAGGAGGCGCTGCTGGTCGCCGCCACCGGCGACCCCCGCACGGTCTACGAGCGCACGCTCGACATGCGCGAGGATCTCTGGCCCTCCGCGCGTCTGGTCACCCTCGACGGCGCCCATCAGCACGGCGTCTACGGCGAGTACGGCAGCGCCTGCGCGGACGGGCTGGTCAACGCCTACCTGCGCACCGGACAGCTCCCCGAACGGGACGCGACCTGCCCCGCCTAGGAGGGCGTGTCGCGGGGTGCCGCCGCCGTGGAGCCGCGGACGACGAGCTCGGGCTGGAAGACGAACTCGGTGTGCTGGACCAGGTTCCCGCTGATCTCCTCCAGCAGCGAGCTGACCGCGGCGCTGGCCATCGCGCGGACCGGCTGGCGCAGGGTGGTGAGCGGCGGATCGGTGAAGGCGAAGAGGTCGGAGTCGTCGTAGCCGACGACCGAGACGTCCTCCGGCACCCGCAGCCCGCGCTGGCGGGCCGCGCGGATCGCGCCGAGCGCCATCATGTCGCTGCCGCAGACCACCGCCGTGCAGCCGGCGTCGAGCAGCGAACTGGTGGCGGCCTGGCCGCCCTCGACGCTGAAGAGGGTGTGCTGCACCGTGCCCTCGACGTCCGCCTCCCCGGTCTCCGCCAGGAAGCCGGCCACCTTGCGCTGCACCGGCACGAAACGGGTGGGGCCGACGGCGAGGCCGATCCGCCGGTGGCCGAGAGCCCGCAGGTGGCGCACGGCGATGCGGGTGGCCGCCGCGTCGTCGGGGGAGACGAACGGGGCCCTGATCCGCGGGTTGAAGCCGTTGATCAGCACGAACGGCACGCCACGCCCGCTCAGCCGGTCGTAGCGGCCCGGGTCGGTGCTGGTGTCCGCGTGCAGCCCGGACATGAACACGATGCCGGTGACGCCGCGTTCGACGAGCTGGTCGACCAGCTCGTCCTCGGTGGCGCCGCCCGGCGACTGGGTGCAGAGCACCGGCGTGTAGCCGCGCCCGGCCAGCACCTGCTCGATGACCTGGGCGAACGCGGGGAATATCGGGTTGGTCAGCTCCGGTATGACCAGCCCGATCAGGCCGGCGCTGCGCTGCCGCAGCCGGACCGGCCGCTCGTAGCCGAGCACGTCGAGCGCCGCGAGCACCCGCTGCCGGGTGGCGGCGGCCACGCCGGCCTTGCCGTTCAGCACCCGGCTGACGGTGGCCTCGCTGACCTCGGCCTGCTGCGCGATGTCGGCCAGCCGGGCCGGGGCGGGCGTTGCGGCGCCCGGTGGGCCGGGCACCGCGGTCCCTTCTGTCACGCCGCCCACCATACGGTGGTGTCGCCCGCGATCGTGCCACCGCCCGGGTGGCCGTCGCTGGCCAGCAGCACCTCCCCGCGGCCGGTCAGTTCGTCCGGCACGGTGACCGGCTCGGCCCGGGTGTTGCTGACGCAGACCAGCGCGCCGCCGTCCGCGCCGCGGCGGCGGAACGCGAGCACGCCCTCGGGCGCGGGCAGCCATTCGACGCCGTCGCCCGCGCCCAGCGCGTCGAGGTCGCGGCGCAGCACCAGCGCGCTGCGGTACAGCTCCAGCGTGGAGGTGGGGTCGCCGGTCTGCCGGGCCACGGACATCTCACCCCAGCCGGCGGGCTGCGGCAGCCAGCTGTCGTTCTCCCCGAAGCCGTACGAACTGCCGCCCGGGGTCCACGGGATGGGCACCCGGCAGCCGTCCCGCAGCCCCTCCTGCCCGTCGGACGAGTCCACGCCGCCGGGGCTGCCGGCGCCGCGCCGGAAGAACGCCGGGTCCTGCCGCACCTCGTCGGGCAGTTCGGTGACCTCGGGCAGGCCGAGCTCCTCGCCCTGGTAGATGTACGCGGAGCCGGGCAGCGCCAGCATCAGCAGGGTGGCGGCGCGGGCGCGCCGCAGGCTGCCGCCGAGGCGGGTGAGATGGCGCACCACGTCGTGGTTGGACAGCACCCAGGTGGTGGGCGCGCCGACCGGGCGCATCGACTCCAGCGAGGTGTCGATCACCCGGCGCAGCTCGGCGGCGTCCCAGGAGGCGTTGAGGTAGTGGAAGTTGAACGCCTGGTGCAGTTCGTCGGGGCGCACGTACAGCGCGGTGCGGTTCTCGTTGGGCGTCCACGCCTCGGCGACGCCGATCCGCTCGCCCGGGTACTCCTCCAGGATCCGGCGCCAGGAGCGGTAGATCTCGTGCACCCCGTCCTGGTCGAAGAACGGCAGCACCTGCGTGCCGAGCAGCTTCAGTTGACCGCTGCGGCCCATGTCGGGCAGGCCCGCGGCCTTGACCAGGCCGTGCGCGACGTCGATGCGGAATCCGTCCACGCCCATGTCGAGCCAGAAGCGCAGCAGCGAGCGGAACTCGTCGTGCACCGCCTGGTTGTCCCAGTTGAGGTCGGGCTGTTCGGGCGCGAAGAGGTGCAGGTACCACTCCCCCGGCGTGCCGTCGGGGTTCCTGGTGCGGGTCCAGGCGGGACCGCCGAAGATGGACTCCCAGTCGTTGGGCGGCTCCTCGCCGCCCTCGCCCCGTCCCGGGCGGAAGTGGTAGCGGTCGCGGGCGGGCGATTCCGGTCCCTCGCGCAGCGCGCGCTGGAACCACTCGTGGCGGTCGGAGGAGTGGTTGGGCACCAGGTCCACGATGATCCGCAGGCCGAGCTCGTGCGCGTCGCGGATCAGCGCGTCGGCGTCGTGCAGGTCGCCGAACATCGGGTCGATCGCCCGGTAGTCGGCGACGTCGTAGCCGGCGTCGGCCTGCGGCGAGGCGTAGAAGGGGCTCAGCCAGACGGCGTCGACGCCCAGGTTCGCGAGGTAGGGGAGGCGGCGCCGGATGCCGGCCAGGTCGCCCATGCCGTCCCCGTTGCCGTCCGCGAAGGAGCGGGGATAGACCTGGTAGATGACGGCGTCGCGCCACCACTGCGGCTGGTGTCCCGGGGCGGAGTCGGCCACGGCGGGTGCCGGGCGCGGGACCCCTACGGGGTCGCCCGACGGCGGCTGGGTGCGGTCGGCGAGATGCTGGGTCATGTCGTCCCTGTGGTGTGGTCGCTACGGGAGGGAACGCGCGGGGGCCTGGCCCGTCACGCCTTGGTGGAGCCGGCCGTGAGCCCGGACTGCAGGTGACGCTGCGCGTAGCCGAAGACGAGCAGCGCCGGCACGGCGATGAGCACCGCGGCGGCGGTCATCAGGTGCCAGTCCTGGGTGTGCTGGTTGACGAACGTCTGGAGGCCGCCGGCCAGCGTGAGGTTCTCGTCACCGGTCAGGAAGGCGGTCGCGAACGCCACCTCGGCCCAGGCGGTCACGAAGGTGAAGAAGCCGGTCACCGCGAGACCCGGGCGGGCCAGCGGCATCACCAGCCGCCAGAAGGTGCCGAACGGCGAGAGGCCGTCCACCCGTCCCGACTCGTCTATGGAGACCGGAATGGTGTCGAAGAAGCCCTTCATCATCCAGGCGCAGAACGGCACGGCGATGGTCAGGTAGGTGACGATCAGCGAGATCGGCTGGTTGAGCAGCCCGTACCGCGACATCAGGTTGTACAGCGGCACGATCAGCACGGCCATCGGGAACATCTGGGTGATCAGCAGGGTCCACATCAGCGCGCGCATGCCGGGGAAGCGGAAGCGGCTGAGCGCGTAGCCGGTGGTGGCGGAGATCAGCACGCCGATGATCGTGGTGGTCACCACGATCAGCACCGAGTTGCCGAACCAGCGCAGGAACTCCGTCTCGTTGAGCACGTAGTCGTAGTTGTCGAAGCTGAAGTCCGAGACGAGCGAGAGCGTGAAGGTGTCGGCCTTCGGCTTGAACGACGTGACGAGCAGCCAGAACGGCGGGAACACCGCGATCAGCGCGGCGACCAGCAGCGTGGCGTGCAGCCCGATCGAGGCCAGCGGGCCGCGCTCGCCGCGGCGGCGCTGCCGGCGCGGCGAACGGGTCGGCGCCCCGGCGTTCCGGTTCCGGCCGGAGGCCGTCGTTTCGGAGGTCATGTCACCACACCTCTCCCTGCCGGCGGAGCGCCCTGCGGTAGGCGGCCGCGAAGAGCACCAGGAGCAGCAGGATGAGCACGCCCCAGGTGGCGGACTCCGCGAAGTCCCGCGGAGCCCTGATGAAGGCGAGGTTGAACGCCTCGGTCACCAGGATGTCGGTCTCCCCCGCCGGCCCGCCTCGGGTGAGCAGGAAGATCACCGGGAACATGTTGAAGGTCCAGATCGTGCTGATCAGCACCACGGTCATGCTCACCGAGCGGACGCCGGGCAGCGTGATGTTCCAGAACCGCTGCCAGGCGTTGGCGCCGTCCATCTCCGCGGCCTCGTAGAGGTCGAGCGGGATGGACTGGAGCGCGCCGAGCATCGCGATCAGCATGAACGGCACGCCGAGCCAGACGTTCACCGCGACGACGGCGACCTTGGCCCAGACCGGGTCGGAGAGCCACGCGATGCCGGCCAGGCCGCGGTCGTCGAGCACGGTGTTGAGGATGCCGTTGCGCTCGTTGTAGAGCATGCGCCAGGCGAAGACGGAGACGAACGCCGGGATCGCCCAGGGCAGGATCAGCGCCATCCGGTAGAGGGTGCGGCCGCGGAACCGGCGGTTGAGCATGATGGACAGGCCGAGGCCGAGCAGGAAGGTGATGCCGACGCAGCTGACCGTCCACAGCACGGTCCAGCCGAGCCGGTCCCAGAAGACGCTGTCGGCCAGGATCTCGCGGTAGTTCTCCAGGCCGACCCAGTCGTAGCTGGCCTCGATGGTGTTCACGCCGATGGTGCGCTCGACGTTGGTCTCGTCCGCGTCGGTGAGCGAGAGGTAGATGCCCCGGACCAGCGGCCAGCCGATGATGGCGACCACCACGGCGACCACCGGGGCGATCATGGCCCAGGCGTACCAGAAGTTGGTCAGGGTGCGACGCGTCCGTCCGGGTGAACGGCGCGGGCTGCGGCCCCGCACGGCGTCCGCGGCGCCGGTCACCGGCCGGCGGTCCGTCGCGACGCTGACCGCCCCGGCGGACTTCGCGGGGTGCACGGCGTCGGCATCATCCATGGTGTCGGCCCTCCGTCTCAGGCGTGCCCCGGTCACTGCCAGTCTTCGAGCAGGTCGCGGTACGCGTCGCCGGTGTCCCCCGCCGCGTCCTCGGGCGAGGCCGAGCCGGTCAGCATGGCCTCCATGGAGACCCGAAGCGGCTCGAAGAGGGACTGGCCCTCCGGGATCCAGGGGCGCTCGTGCGCCACGTCCACGGCGGGGCGGAAGAACTGCACCATCTCGTTGTTCTGCACGCTGGACTGCTCGTAGACGGAGGTGCGGGTCGGCAGCAGGCTCAGCTCCTCGGTGATGCGCTGCTGGACCTCGGGGGAGCTCATGTAGCGGACGAACTCGAAGCTGGTGTCGGCGTTGGGGGTGCCGGCGTAGACGCCGTAGTTCCAGCCGCCGAGCGGGGCCGCCTGGGCCTGGCTGCCGCCGGGCACCGGGGCGACGCCGAGGTCGTCGCCGAGCGCCTCGCTGGCCTCCCCGAGGGACCAGGGGCCGCCGACGATCATGGCCACCTCGCCCTCCGCGAAGGACCGCATCTTGTTCTCGTTGCCCTCGGAGGTGTCGGTGATGGCGGCGCCCGAGTCGATCAGGTCCTGGAACGCCTCGAACGCGGCGACGCCCGCCTCGTCGTCGACGGTGACCTCCTCGGCCTCCACGTCCAGCAGGTCGCCGCCCTCGCCGTAGAGGAAGGGCAGGAAGTAGTACGGATCGTCGCCCTGCGCGTACATGGGCGTGACGTCGATGTCCTCGAAGGCCCCCTGCGAGTCCTTCACGTCCTGGAGCGTCTCCGGCACCTCGACCCCGGCCTCGTCGAGGAGCGCCTTGTTGTAGAAGAGCGCGAGCGTGTCGGTGACCTGCGGCACGGCGTAGGTCTCGCCGTTGTACTGGGTGCTCGCCCAGGCCGACTCCAGGTAGTCCCCCTGGTCCCGCACGGCGGCGGTGCCGTCCAGCGGGTACAGGTAGCCGAGACTGGCGAAGTCGGCCACCCAGGCGACCTCGGTGCGCATGATGTCGGGCGCCTCGTTGGCGCCCGCGGCGTTCTTGAACCGGTTCTGGGCGTCGCTGAACCCCACGTTGACGTACTCGACGGTCACGTTCGGGTGTTCCTTCTCGAAGTCCTCCGCGACGGCCTGGAACACGTCCTTCTCGGTCTCCCCCGAGGTGTCCCAGAAAGTGACGGTCCCGGACAGCTCGCCGTCCGACCCCTCGCCCCCGCCGTCGTCCCCGCCACCGCCGCAAGCTGTTGCCGCAAGAGTCAGGGCGGCTACCACCGCTGTCGTCCCTATGCTGCGCCGCATGTGAACTCCTTCAAGCGTTACACCCGATTTGGGGGCTTCCATCCAGCCTAGGCGCCACGCCCCCACGGCGCCGGACTGAGCAGGAACGTAACAGCGGGCTCATCGTTTGGAAAGAGCTTGCGGCAAATTTCTGCAAGGCCGTTATCCCCAGGCGGGGCAAGGGGTTCCCGGCGTCGCGCACCAGCACGGAACAACCTCGCAACGGAAGACAAGCACCGAAATTCATACATTCCGGTACACTCGCCCCTCAGCTGTGGGCAGCCGGGGGCCCTGCCGGTACAGTCCGGAACTGTGACCGCACGGCTTGCTGACATCGCAGCTCAGGCGGGGGTCAGCGAGGCGACCGTCAGCCGCGTGCTGAACGGCAAACCCGGCGTCGCCACCGGCACCCGCGAATCCGTACTGGCGGCGCTCGACATGCTTGGTTACGAGCGGCCGGCCCGTCTGCAGAAGCGGAGCGCGGGCCTGGTCGGCCTGATCACTCCGGAGCTGGAGAACCCGATCTTCCCCGCGTTCGCGCAGGTCATCTGCCAGGCGCTCACCCGGCAGGGGTACACGCCGGTGCTGGCGACCCAGACGCCCGGCGGGTCCACGGAGGACGAGCTGACCGGGATGCTGGTGGAGCGCGGGGTGTCGGGGATCATCTTCATCTCCGGACTGCACGCGGACACCAGCGCGGACATGGAGCGGTACGAGCGGCTGCGCGGGCACGGCGTGCCGTTCGTGCTGATCAACGGCTACTCGCCGAAGGTGCGGGCACCCTTCGTGTCGCCCGACGACCGGGCCGCCATGCGGCTGGCGGTGACCCACCTGGCGTCGCTCGGCCACCGCCGCATCGGGCTGGCGCTCGGCCCGGCGCGGTTCGTGCCGGTGCAGCGCAAGATCGAGGGCTTCGTGGGCGCGATGGGCGAGGAGCTGGGGCTCGCGCAGCGGGACACCGAGCGACTGATCGAACACTCGCTCTACACCCTGGAGGGTGGGCAGGCCGCCACCGCGGCGCTGCTGGCCCAGGACTGCACGGCGATCATCTGCGCCAGCGACATGATGGCGCTCGGCGCGATCCGCACGGCGCGGCAGCGCGGGCTCTCGGTGCCCGAGGGCTGCTCGGTGATCGGCTTCGACGACTCGCCGCTGATCGCGTTCACGGACCCGCCGCTGACCACGATCCGCCAGCCCGTCCCGGCGATGGGCCAGGCCGCCGTCCGCGCCCTCCTGGAGGAGATCGGCGGCACCCCGGCCCCACCCAGCGAGTTCGTCTTCATGCCGGAGCTGGTGGTCCGCGGGTCGACGGCCACCGCCCCGTACACCACCCGCCACTGACCACCGGCGCACGCGGGGGCCCGGGGGGTCGCCCCCCGAACAACACGAGCATGCCGGAGCTGGTGGTCCGCGGGTCGACGGCCACCGCCCCGTACACCACCCGCCACTGACCACCGGCGCACGCGGGGGCCCGGGGGGTCGCCCCCCGAACAACACGAGCATGCCGAAGCCGGTGGTCCGCGGGTCGACGGCCACCGCCCCGTACACCACCCGCCACTGACCACCGGCGCACGCGGGGGCCCGGGGGGTCGCCCCCCGAACAACACGAGCATGCCGGAGCTGGTGGTCCGCGGGTCGACGGCCACCGCCCCGTACACCACCCGCCACTGACCACCGGCGCACGCGGGGGCCCGGGGGGTCGCCCCCCGAACAACACGAGCATGCCGAAGCCGGTGGTCCGCGGGTCGACCGCCACCGCCCCGTACACCACCCGCCACTGACCACCGGCGCACGCGGGGGCCCGGGGGGTCGCACGGGTCTCACGGGGTGCACGGGTGGTGCGAGCAACCGTGACGAAATCCGCACAGAGCCGGGGTCCGGGTCGTTTTTGGCCAGGTTGACCCGGATTCGGAACCCTGAATGGGGCCGGCTCGACCCGGACGGGGGGTATCCGACCGGCGGATGAGTGTGCCGGGGTGAATAACCGACCGAAGGATGATCGGGTTGGTGTCAGCGCTCTGGCAGACTATGGGCGCATGGGGGCTACCAGCGTCAGGCCGAAGGATGATCAGCGAGCCGAAGCGACGGGCGCCGTGAACCGACCTGAAGTCGAGACGACGCCCGCGTCGTCGGCGACCTCGCTGCGGTCACGGCTGCACGGACGATGGAGCCCGCGCCGACCGCGGATCTGGTTCGAGTTGCTGCTGATCGCGATCAGCTACGGCGTCTACTCGCTCATCCGGAACGCCGCGCCCGAACGCGTGGACCAGGCGCAGCGCAACGCCCACCGGGTCTGGGACCTCCAGGGCTCGCTCGGGCTGGCGTTCGAGCGCTCGGTCAACCACGCCCTCGAGGGCGTGACCTGGCTGATCGTGTCGATGAACTACTACTACGCGACACTGCACTTCGTCGTCACGATCGTCGTTCTGGTCTGGCTGTTCCGCAAGCATCCCGGGCGGTACGGGGCGACCCGCCTCGTGCTGTTCTGCACCACCGGGGTCGCGCTCGTCGGCTACTACTTCTACCCCCTCGCGCCGCCTCGGCTGATGGAGGGCATGGACTTCGTGGACACCGCGACCGTGCACCAGACCTGGGGGTCGCTGTCCGCCGAGGGCTCCACGATGGCCCAGGTCTCCAACCAGTACGCGGCCATGCCGTCGATGCACATCGGCTGGTCGGTGTGGTGCGGCATCACCATCGCCGTGCTGGCCCGTCCGCTGTGGCTGAAGGCCCTGGGCGTGCTCTACCCGGCCGTCACGCTGCTCGTGATCGTCGCAACCGCGAACCATTTCTGGCTGGACGCGGTGGGCGGCATGGTGTGCCTCGCCTTCGGGTACCTGGTGGCCTACCTGTGGTTCGGACGGTGGTGCTACCGGCTGCCGCGGGAGGTGCCGACGGACACCGCGCCGGCGCGCGGCTCCGGGGGCGCCAGCTCCCGCGGCTCGATGGCCCCGCGCCTCTCCTAGAAGCTCCCGCCGGGATCTCCGACCTCGGGCGCCCTCCGGCGCTCCCAAGCCCGGCGGCCACCACGCGCGCCGGGCGTCTGCGGCTCGGGCGCGGACACCGATGTCCGTTGCGCCGGCAAGGCGCCACGCGCCGGGCGTTCGCAGCTCAGTCGCCGTCGTAGAAGAGGCGCTCTACGACCCCGCGGGCGCGCCGGGTGGTGCGCCGGTAGTCGTCGAGCATCTCGCCGCTGCTGCCCGTGTCCTGCTGCCGCGCCGCGCCCGGCTCGTACCCGAGGTAGCGGGCGACGGCGGCGAGCTCCCGCGGGTCGGTGGGGAACGTGTCCAGCGGGCGGCCGCGCACCAGCATCACCGCGTTGCGCACCCGCGACGCCAGCACCCACGCCTCGTCGAGCACCTCGGCGTCCGCCGCCGCGAGCAGCCCGGCCGTGACCGCCGCGGCCAGCGCCTGCCGGGTGCGGGTGGTGCGCAGCCCCGGCTCGCGCCCGGCGTGCCGCAGTTGCAGCAGCTGCACGGTCCACTCGACGTCCGACAGGCCGCCCCGCCCGAGCTTGGTGTGCGTGGTGGGGTCGGCGCCGCGCGGCAGCCGTTCCGCCTCCATCCGGGCCTTGAGCCGCCTGATCTCCCGCACGGCCCGCTCGTCGAGCCCCTCCTCCGGGTAGCGCAGCGGGTCGATCAGCTCGACGTACCGCTCGCCCAGCGCCGCGTCGCCGGCGACGGGCGCCGCCCGCAGCAACGCCTGGCTCTCCCAGACCAGCGACCAGCGGCGGTAGTACGCGGCGTAGCCGGGGAGCGTGCGGACCAGCGGGCCGCTCCTGCCCTCCGGCCGCAGGTCGGGGTCGATGAGCAGCGGCGGGTCCACGCTGGGCAGCTGGAGCAGCCGGATGGTCTCGTTGGCCACCGCGAAGGCCGCCTCGCCCGCGGCCCGCTCGTCCGCACCGTCCTCCGGCTGGTGTACGAAGAGCACGTCCGCGTCCGAGCCGTACCCCAGCTCCTGGCCGCCGAAGCGGCCGAGCGCCACGACGGCGAGGCGGGTGGGCAGTTGCTCGCCGGTGGCGGCGGCACGGGCCTCGGTGGCGGCGCGCAGCGCGCCGGCCAGGGTGGCGGCGTTGATGTCCGTCAGCGCCCTGCCCACCCGGTCCAGGGCGTCGCTCGGGTCCACGGGCTCGACGGCCAGGGCCGGGTCCAGCGGGTCCGTCGGGCCCACCTCCCCCGTGCCCTCCGGGGTGTAGGCGCCGACGATGTCGGCCGCCGCGGTGCGGAACAGCTCGCGCCGGCGCACGCCCCGGGCCGCGGTGACCGCCTGTTCGGGCGTGTCGGCGCGGCCGACGGCTGCCTGCACCTCCTGGTGGAGCGCGGCCCTGCCGCGCGGCGTCAGGCCCTCCGGATCGCCGAGCAGCGCGACCGCCTCGGGGGCGCGCAGCAGCAGGTCGGGGGCGAGCCGCCCGGCCGAGAGCACCCGGGCCAGGTTCTCCGCGGCGGCGCCCTCGTCGCGCAGCAGCCGCAGGTACCAGGGGGTGGTGCCGAGGGCGTCGGACACCTTGCGGAAGCCGAGCAGCCCGGCGTCCGGGTCGGCGGAGTCGGCGAACCGGTCGAGCAGCACCGGGAGCAGGGTGCGCTGGATCGCGGCCTTCCGGGAGACGCCGGAGGCGAGCGCCTTCAGGTGACGCAGCGCGGCGGCGGGGTCGGCGTAGCCCAGCGCCACCAGGCGCTCCCTCGCGGCCTCGGGGCGGAGCCGGGCCTGGCCGGCCTCCAGCCGGGCGACGGCGTCGAGCAGCGGCCGGTAGAAGAGCTTCTCGTGCAGCCGGCGGACGGCGGCGGTGTGCCGCTTCCACGCCTCGGTGAGCTCGGTGACCGGCTCGGCGGTGAAGCCGAGCGACCGGCCCAGACGCCGCAGCTCGGCGGCGTCGGTCGGCATCAGGTGGGTGCGGCGCAGCCGGTACAGCTGGATGCGGTGCTCCACGGT
Organism: Streptomyces sp. B6B3; assembly: GCF_039871525.1. NCBI lineage: Bacteria > Bacillati > Actinomycetota > Actinomycetes > Kitasatosporales > Streptomycetaceae > Streptomyces > Streptomyces sp. B6B3. Next base: position 97,844 of record NZ_JBDPLU010000007.1, read on the forward strand.
GCGCAGGAAATGGTAGGAGGCGTCGAGCGAGGCGGCGTCCTGCCGGCCGACGTAGCCCTGGGCGGCCAGCGCGGCCAGGGCGTCGAGGGTGGTGCCGGTCCGCAGTTCGGCGTCGGTGCGGCCGTGCACCAGCTGCAGCAGCTGGACGGCGAACTCCACGTCGCGGAGCCCGCCGGGCCCGAGCTTGAGCTCGCGCTCCAGCTGGGCGGCGGGGATGGACCGCTCGATGCGCCGGCGCATGCCCTGCACGTCGGGCACGAAGTTGTCGCGCTCGGCGGCGCGCCACACGAGGGGCGCGACGGCCTCGCAGTACTCCGCGCCGAGCCCGGGGTCGCCGGCGACCGACCGGGCCTTGAGCAGCGCCTGGAACTCCCAGGTCTTCGCCCACCGCTGGTAGTACGCGAGGTGGCTGCTGAGGGTGCGGACCAGCGGGCCGCTGCGGCCCTCGGGGCGGAGGTTCGCGTCGACCGGCCAGATGGTGCCCTCGGCGGTGGTGTCCGAACAGATCCGCATCAGCGCCGCGGCCAGCCGGGTCGCGGCCTGGATGCCACGGTCCTCGGTGATCCCGTCGGCGGGCTCGGCGACGAAGATGACGTCCACGTCGGAGACGTAGTTCAGCTCCCGGCCGCCGCACTTGCCCATGCCGATCACGGCGAGCCGGCACAGCGTGGCGTCCTCGGGCGCGTCGGCGCACGCGATGCGCAGCGCGGCGCGCAGCGTGGCGGTGGCCAGGTCGGCCAGTTCCGCGGCGGTCTCGGCGAATCCGGTGGTGCCGGTCATGTCGCGGGCGGCGATGGCCAGCAGCGCGCGCCGGTAGTGCACCCGGAGCGTGTCGGCGTCGACGGCGGGCTCCAGCGCCTCCTCGAACTCGGCGACGCCCGGGTGCAGATCGCTGGCGGCCTCGAAGGCCGCCAGCGCCCGCCACTGGTCGGGATGGGCCGCCAGATGGTCGCCGAGGCCCTCGGAGGCGCCGAGCACCGCGAGCAGGCGGTCCCGCAACGGTTTGGCCGCGGCCACGGTGTCGAGCAGCACGGCGCTTTCGGCGGGCGGCTGGGCCTCGACCAGCCGGGCCAGGGAGCGCAGCGCCAGATCGGGGTCGGCGACCGCGCCCAGCGCGTCGATCAGCCCCCCGTCGGCGGCGGGGCGCAGTGGTTCCTCGTCCAGCAGGCGCTCGGCCGCGCCGGGGTCGGTGAACCCGTGGCGCAGCAGTCGCCCGAACCGGCTCTCCCGTCGCCCGCCTACCGCCACGGAGCTCCTCCCGTCGTGCGTGTGCGCTTGCCGCGCGTGTGTCCCCCGAGCGTAGCCACTGGTGGCGCTTACCCCACGGGGCTGCCCCCCAACACCATGCGGCTCCGCCCCGGCCCCCAAGCCAGGGCCGCGGCCCTGGCACCCCCGAAGGGCTGCGCCCTCCGAACCCCGGCCACCGCCGCACCGAAGGGCCCTGCCCCCGGCCCCCCGAACCCGATCGGGCTGGCGGGCCGGCACCACCCAAGACCCGCCGCCCGACTCCCGAAGCCGCGCCGCCGCGCCGGCACCTATCCCGAAGGGCTCCGCCCTCCGAACCTCCGAACCCCGGCCACCGCCGCACCGAAGGGCCCTGCCCCCGGCCCCCCGAACCCGATCGGGCTGGCGGGCCGGCACCCGCCCTGGGGCGTGCGTCCCGCACGGCCCGTCTGCCCAGCGGTCCGGGCGTCCGGCCCGAAGGGCCATGCGCCGGCCAGGTCCGGTGCGGCCGGCCGCGGAACCCGCGCCCGGGCTGCGTTCCCCCGCCCGGCAAGGGCTAGAGGACCGGCAGGTTCTTCCGCAGCTCGAAGGGGGTGACCTCGGAGCGGTACTCCTCCCACTCCTGCTTCTTGTTGCGCAGGAAGAAGTCGAAGACGTGCTCGCCGAGGGTCTCGGCCACGAGTTCGCTGCCCTGCATCAGCTCGATGGCCTCGCCGAGGTTCTGCGGCAGGGGCTCGATGCCCAGGGCGCGGCGCTCGCGGTCGGTGAGGGACCAGACGTCGTCCTCCGCGCCCGGCGGCAACTCGTAGCCCTCCTCGACGCCCTTCAGGCCGGCGCCCAGCAGCACGGCGTAGGCCAGGTAGGGGTTGGCGCCGGAGTCCAGCGAGCGCACCTCGATGCGGGTGGAGCCGGTCTTGCCGGGCTTGTACATCGGGACCCGGATCAGCGCCGAGCGGTTGTTGTGGCCCCAGCAGATGTACGAGGGCGCCTCGCCGCCGGCGCCGGCCGGGCGCTGCGCGCCGCCCCAGATCCGCTTGTAGGAGTTGACCCACTGGTTGGTGACCGCGGAGACCTCGCCGGCGTGCCGCAGCAGCCCGGCGATGAAGGAACGCCCGATCTTGGAGAGCTGGTACTCCGCGCCCGTCTCGTGGAAGGCGTTCCGGTCGCCCTCGAAGAGCGAGAGGTGGGTGTGCATCCCGGAGCCCGGATACTCGGAGAACGGCTTCGGCATGAACGTGGCCTGCACGCCCTGCTCCAGCGCCACCTGCTTCATCACCAGCCGGAACGTCATGATGTTGTCCGCGGTGGACAGCGCGTCCGCGTACCTGAGGTCGATCTCCTGCTGGCCCGGCGCGCCCTCGTGGTGCGAGAACTCCACGGAGATGCCCATGGACTCCAGCATGGTGATGGCCTGCCGCCGGAAGTCCATGCCGACGTTCTGCGGGGTGTGGTCGAAGTACCCGGAGGAGTCGGCGGGGGTGGGCCGGCTGCCGTCCACCGGCTTGTCGTGCAGCAGGAAGAACTCGATCTCCGGATGGGTGTAGAAGGTGAAGCCCAGGTCGGAGCTCTTCGCGAGGGTGCGCTTGAGCACGTACCTCGGATCGGCGTAGGAGGGCGAGCCGTCCGGCATCAGGATGTCGCAGAACATCCGAGCGGTGCCCGGCGACTCGGCCCGCCACGGCAGGATCTGGAAGGTGCTCGGCGCCGGCTTGGCGATCATGTCCGACTCGTGCACCCGGGCGAAGCCCTCGATCGCGGAGCCGTCGAAGCCGATGCCCTCGTCGAAGGCCTGCTCAAGCTCGGCGGGTGCGACGGCGACGGACTTCAGGAAGCCCAGCACGTCGGTGAACCACAGCCGCACGAAACGGATGTCCCGCTCCTCCAGGGTCCGGAGCACGAACTCCTGTTGCTTCTCCATAGCCACCCATCCTCGCAGGCCGGGGTTTCCGGGGCGTTGCGCACGCGAGGAGGCCGCCCCACATCACCTGTGTGTACCTCTGTGTATCGCTTCCCGCAGTCATTCCCGCAGTCATTGTGGAACAACGGTACGAGTGGTGCCGTGTTCGGGTGCGGGTACCCCCGGCCCTTCGCCGCAGTCCCCCGCCACGGTTCCATACCGCAGTCGCGACCCGTTCGGGGGAGGTTTCCGCAACCGGCTGCGGCGAGCGCCTCGGGCCCCCTACTCTCCCAGTCACATTGCGAGTTGTGGCGGCTACCCCCGGTTGATCTTCGCTGCGTGCGGCCGTGACTCTCGTACATGTCAGGGGCATACGCCTCTGTGTGCAGCCACCCGTCACGAGCGACCCAGAGGATGCCCATGGTGCGCGCCGCCTCCTTATCCCGAGCCCGACACCCCGCCCGCGCGGGCGTGTGGTTCCTGCCTTCCGCACTGCTCGTCGCCTGCACCGCCGTCGCGGTGTTCCTGGTCCCGGCGGACGCGCGGCTCCCGGTGGCGGTCAGCGGCGGGGTGGCGAGCCTGGCGGTGGGCGCCATGGCGGGCGAGACGGCGCGGCGCGGCCGGGTCGTCGCGGAGCTGCTGCGGCGGGTCGAACACCATCTGGCGGACACCGGGCACCTGGCCCGCGAGGTGCTGCCGGCCGCGATGGTGCGGGCCCGCCGGGACATGGAGCTCACGCGGTCGATGGCGCTGTCGCCCGAGTCGTCCACCGACCCGCGGATGGCCGAGCTGCTGAACGCGGTGCTGTTCACGGTGACGGACACGCTGCGCGAGATGGAGCTGCAGCGCGACTCGGGCAAACAGGCGATCGTCAGCATCGCCAACCGCATCCAGGCCGAGATCAACCGGATGCGCGAGGAGATCGGCAAGATGCAGTTCCGGCACGGCGCGCCGGGCATGCTCGGCGACCTGATGCGGGTGGAGCACGGCATCAACGTCGCCGGCCGGTTCGCCGCCGGGCTGGCCGTGCTGGGCGGCGGCGGCCCGGTGCGCCGCTGGCGCGACGCGGTCTCGCTCTACGACGTGATGCGCGCCGGCGCCGGCCCGATCAACGAGTACCTGCGGGTCGAGCAGCAGCGGGTGGTCGAGGTCGGGGTGCGCGGCGACGTGGTCGAGCCGCTGATCATCATCCTCGGCGAGCTGCTGGACAACGCCACCCGGTACTCCCCGCCCACCTCCATGGTGATCATGAACTCCGAGGAGGTGGCCACGGGCATCGAGATCTCCGTGGAGGACAAGGGCACCGGGCTGTCGGAGGAGAAGCGCGGGCGGGCCGAGTTCCTGCTGCGGCAGGGCGTGGACGGCATGGACATCGAGGACCTCGGCGAGACCGCGCGGCTGGGGCTGCGGGTGGCGGGCATCCTGGCCGCCCAGATCCGGGCGCGGATCTCGCTGCGCCCGTCCACCTGCGACGGGGTGCGCGCGGTCGTCTTCGTGCCGCAGGAGCTGCTGGCGCCCGCGCCGCCGCTGAAGGGCCCGCCGATCTACAACCCGCATCCGGCGGAGCTGGCGACCAGCGCGCCGCTGGCCCAGCCGGCGCAGGACGACCTCTACGAGTACGAGCGGGGCGCCAACGGACTGCCGCAGCGCCGCCGGCGGCGGGCGCTCGACCCGCAGGCGACGCCGCCCCCGCCGCCGCCGCGGGCGGAGGCCGGCGCCGGGCGGGAGCGGCGCGCGCGGGCGTCGGATCCGCGCCGGGAGACCGGCCGGTGGGTGGAGGCGTTCTTCGCCGCCCGGTCGACGCCCTCGCCGCGCCGGGGCACGGCGTCGACCGACGTCCGCGACCTCGGGGAGCCCGGCCTTCCGCACGACGGGGGCCCCGGGCCCGAGTCCCGGCCCGAGCGCGAGTCCCGCAGATAGCCGACGGCACCGGCCCGCCGGATCCCCGGCGCCGGGCCCCCGACCGACCCCGTCCCCCTCCCCGTCCTCGCAGACGACCCGCAGACGACGTCATGGAACGCAAGGTGGAGTAGCACGTGACACAGCAACGGCTCAAGAACATGGACTGGCTGCTCAGGGACCTGGCCGCCACCGTCCCGACGATCCGCCACATCGTGGTGCTGTCGGCCGACGGGCTGTGCATGGCGCGGCACAGCACCGAGCGGGACACCGCGGAGCGGATCGCCGCCGCCGCCTCCGGCATCAAGAGCCTGGCGCAGTCCATCGCGGCCGAACTGCCGGCCGAGGATCCGGACGCGGCGGGCGACGAGGTCCGGATGGTGATCCTGGAGCTGGCGGGCGGCTTCTTCTACCTGATGTCCGCGGGCGAGCGCTCCTACCTGGCGGTGACCGCCAGCTCCGAGGTCGATCCGGGCCTGGTCAGCCACCGCATGCGGGACCTGGTGCTGCGCATCGGCGAGCACCTCTCCAGCGCACCCCGGGCCCCGGAGCAGGCAGCCCCGTGAGCGGGCCGGCGGAGCGCGGGGCGGACCGGGGAGGCCGGGAGGGCGCCCCGGTGCCGCTCTACGTGGTGACGGGCGGGGGCGGGGAGGGGGACGCGGAGTCCTTACTCCTGGATCTGGTCACGCTCGTCGTGGCCCGATCCGCCCCCCACTCCGGCATGCGTCCCGAACAGGCGGCCATCCTGCGGATGTGCGAACGCCCGCTGTCGATGGCCGAGATATCGGCCCACCTTGACCTGCCGTTCAGCGCCGTCAGCCTGCTGGTCACGGAGCTGCTGTCCGGCGACCACGTGCTGGTTCGGGAGACCCGCGCCGAGCAGGAGCAGGCCGCGGCCGATCCCGACCTTGAGACCCTGAAGGCGTTGATCGATGGACTGCAACGACTCTGAACGCCCCGGCGCCGGCCGCGGGTACGCGGAAGCCGAGCGGGGGCCGTGCGCGGCCGACCTGCTGCCCAGCTCGGCCGAGAAGTCGGTCAAGGTGGTGATCGTCGGCGGCTTCGGCGTCGGCAAGACGACGATGGTCGGCTCGGTCAGCGAGATCCGGCCGCTCACCACCGAGGAGACCATGACCACCGCCGGCGTCGGCGTCGACGACCTGGCCGGGGTGGAGGGCAAGACCGAGACCACGGTGGCGATGGACTTCGGCCGGATCACCCTCAACGAGCGGCTGGTGCTCTATCTCTTCGGCACGCCGGGCCAGCAGCGCTTCTGGTTCCTGTGGAACGGCGTCATCGACGGCGCGCTCGGCGCGGTGGTGCTGGTCGACACCCGACGGCTGGAGGACAGCTTCGCCGCGATGGACCGTCTGGAGCAGGCGGGTGTGCCGTTCGTCGTCGCCATCAACAACTTCCCCGACGCCCCGCTGCACCCGGTGACCGAGCTGCGCTCGGCCCTCGACCTGCCGGACCGGCTGCCCGTGGTCAACTGCGACGCCCGCAAGCTCGACTCGAGCCGGGACGTGCTGCTGACGCTGATGCGCCACCTCTACACCACCGCCACCTCGGAGGCATCATGAGCGACTCCCCCCGCGCCGACTCCCCCGCCGTGCCGCTCCCTGGCTCCCCGCCGGCCCCGCCCCCCGGCTGCCCGGCGCACGGCACCGGGCCCGGGGGCGTGCAGCGGCTGTACGGTCCTGGCGTGTCCGCCGATCCGATGGGCGTGTACGACCGGCTGCGCGCCGAACACGGCGCGGTGGCACCGGTGTTGCTGGAGGGCGACGTGCCGGCCTGGCTGGTGCTCGGCTACCAGGAGATCCTGCACATCGTCCGCAATCCCCGCCGGTTCAGCCGGGACGGCCGGAACTGGCGGGAGTGGCAGGAGGGTCGGGTGCAGCCGCACTCCCCCATCGCCCCGGTGCTGGCCTGGGGTCCCGACTGCACGCACCAGGACGGTTCGGAGCACCAGCGGCTGCGCCGCGCGGTCAACGAGAGCCTGGAGCGGTTCGACCGCCGCGGGCTGCGCCGCAACGTCGTGTACTACGGGCACAAGCTGATCGACCGCTTCAGCGAGTCGGGGCGCACCGAGCTGCTCGGCCAGTACGCGCAGCAGCTGCCGATGCTGGTGCTGACGAACCTCTTCGGGCTGCCGGAGGACGAGGGCCCGCGGCTGGTCAAGGCTAGTCGGCAGCTGCTGATGGGCACCGAGAAGGCGGTCACCGCCGACCAGTACATCCAGCGGACGCTCGGCGCGCTGGTGACCCGCAAGCACGAGGAGCCGGGCCACGACCTGACGTCCTGGCTGATCGCGCACCCCAGCGACCTCTCGGACGCGGAGGTCAGCCACCATCTGCGGCTGGTGATGATCGCGGCCAACGAGTCGACCACCAACCTGATCGCGGGCACCCTGCGGATGGTGTTCACCCACCCGCGGTTCCACGGTTCGGTGCGCGGCGGGCGGCTGACGCTGCCCTCGGCGGTCGAGCAGGTGCTCTGGGACGAGCCGCCGATCTCCGTGTGCCCCGGCGGTTTCGCCGCGTACGACATGGAGCTGGCCGGGCACACGGTGCGCCGCGGCGACGTCTTACTCCTGGGCCTGGCGGCCGGGAACACCGATCCGGGCATCCGGCCCCAGCCGGGCGCGATCATGCACGGCAACCGCTCCCACCTGTCGTTCACCTGTGGACCGCACGAGTGCCCGGGACAGGACATCGGCCGGGCCATCACCGGCACCGGCATCGAGGTGCTGCTCGGCCGGCTGCCGGACATCCGGCTGACGGTCGAGCCCGACGCGCTGAGCTGGAGCGCCTCCACCTGGTCGCGCCATCTGGACGCACTGCCCGTGGCGTTCACGCCGCACGGCGCCGTGCACCCGGAGCGCCCGCCGACGCCCGGCGCGGCCGCGCCCCGGGTCGAGTCGCCGGCGACCCGCCCCGGGGGGCGGACTGCCGCGCCCGGGAGGCGCGGCGCCCGGGCGCGGCCGCCGCGCTGGCGCGGGCTGCTGGGACGGCTCCGCCGGCTGGGCCGTCGGGCCGCGCCCCGGCACGCGCGGCCCGAGGCGCCGGGCGCGGGCTCAGGACGGACGCCCAAACCCGGCTGAGCACGCCCCGCCCGGAAGGCCGGACAGGACCTAGCGCGGACCGCCGAAGCCGGGCAGCGACGCGGCCAGACCACCGGCCCGGCCGGCGGTGGCGACGCCCGCGGTGGTGTGGTCGGCCGTGGTGTGGTCGGCGGCGGTGTGGTGGGCGTAGCGCGGGGACTCCACGCCCCAGAGTTGGTTCCCGATCATCCAGGAGCGCAGCCCGTCCGCGTAGCGCTCCAGATGCTCGCGGCCCGCCGCGTCGAGGCGCAGCCGGGCGGCCGTCTCCGGCAGCCGGCCGGCCAGCGCCTGGAACCGCTCGACCCGCGCCCGCACCAGCGCGCCCACCTGGTCGATGGCCTCCCGCCGGCCGCAGCCCCGGTCGCGCTGCCGGATGAGCACCAGGTTGTGCGGATCGCCCTGGGCCTCCTCGCGCTCCACGGAATGCGCGTCGTTGCACAGGAAGACGACGTCCCCCGCGCAGCGCACCAGGGTCCGCAGCTCGGGGCTCCGGTGGGCGCGGGCGGGCAGTTCGAATCGGCCGGCGCGCTCGATCAGGTCGAAGCAGAGGGCGGTGCCGACCGCGTGACGGCGCAGCGCCATGTACGCCGCCTCGGTCAGCTCCGTGCCCCGGTGCCGGTTGGTCGCCTCCTCGACGTAGGCGTGGAAGAAGCGGGTGAGGTTGGCGGCGGCGCGCCGCCGCCAGGCCGAGGACATGCCGCGCGCGGTGCGCCGCCACAGGTCGGCGTAGGCGCGGGCGAGGGGGGTGTCGAGGCGGGGACGGGCGCCCGGCGCCTGGTACGGGATGGCGGACAGTCCGGCGCTGAGCCGCGCCGCCCGCTCCGGCTGGCGGCCGAGCTCGCCGTCGAACTGGTCGTCGAGCGGGAAGCCCAGGCACACGGCGTCGGTCACCAGGTCCAGTTCCTCGCCCGCGGCGTCGGGGTAGGCGTAGCTGGCCAGGTCCGTCAGCCGCCAGGCGCGGTAGCGGCGCAGCGCGTCCGGGCCGCACACCAGGTCGTGCGCGCTGACCCAGGCGAGGTGGTGGGCGCGTGCCCGGTCGGCCTCGGCGTTGACTCGGGGGACGAAGGGCAGGAAGAAGCTGATGTCCTGGGGCATTCCACTCCCATTTCCGTTGATGCAGCGTGCCGTGGGATCAGCGGGAACTGGTGTGCCAGCGAAGGACGTGGGGTGCGGGGTGGCTTAGCCCTGCCCTCCGGCGCGCGCGGGGAACCGCGCGGGCGGGCATCGTGGCGCGAATGCCGAGTCGGTGACCCACCGCGGGAGCGCATATGCGACAGGCATATCGGGTGGCCGAACCGGGTGGGCCGGCGCCGCGCCCTGCGTTCGCGGAGGGCCCGAACCCGGCCGGATCGCGCCGGCGCTCGACACTGTGACGCGCGCCCCATAATGTCAATCAGACGATTAGAGCGACTAGACTCGACGACGTGCCTCAGCTACGCATCGCCCTGAACCAGATCGACTCCCGGGTCGGCGACCTGGCCGGCAACGCCGACGCCGTGCTCCGCTGGACCCGGCACTCCGTCGAACGCGGCGCGCATCTGGTCGCGTTCCCCGAGATGATGCTCACCGGCTACCCGGTCGAGGACCTGGCGCTCCGCGCCTCCTTCGTCTCGGCCAGCCGGGCCGCGCTGGACCGGCTGGCCCAACGACTGGCCGAGGAGGACCTCGGCGAGGTACCGGTGCTGGTCGGCTACCTGGACCGGGCCCGGGAGGCCGAGCGGCCGCCGGGCAACGTCGGCCAGCCCGCCGGCGCCCCACAGAACGCCGCCGCGGTGCTGCACCGCGGCGCGGTGGTGCTCAACCTCGCCAAGCACCACCTGCCGAACTACGGCGTGTTCGACGAGTTCCGCTATTTCGTGCCGGGACAGACCCTGCCGGTGCTGCGGCTGCACGGGGTGGACGTGGCGCTGGCGATCTGCGAGGACCTGTGGCAGGACGGCGGCCGGGTGCCGGCCGCCCGCCAGGCGGGCGCCGGGCTGCTGCTGACCATCAACGCCTCGCCGTACGAGGTGAACAAGGACGACACCCGCCTCGACCTGGTGCGCAAGCGGGCCGCCGAGGCCGGGTGCACGCTGGCCTACCTGGCCATGGTCGGCGGCCAGGACGAACTGGTCTTCGACGGCGACTCGATCGTGGTCGACCGGGACGGCACGGTGCTGGCCCGCGGTCCGCAGTTCGCCGAGGAGTGCCTGCTGCTGGACCTGGAGCTGCCCCGGGCGGACCAGGACCCGGAGCAGGACCCGGACGCCGAAGCCGGAACCGCGGCGGCGGGGGCGGACGAGCGGGTGGCCGACGGGCTGCGGATCGAGCGCCACACGCTCTCCGAGACGCCGCTCGACACGTATCCGCCGCGCTATCCGGCCGCGGCTCCCGAGCGTTTCGCCGAACGCCTGGACGACGAGGAGGAGATCTACCAGGCGCTGGTCACCGGCGTCCGCGCCTACGTGGCGAAGAACGGCTTCCGCTCGGTGCTGATCGGGCTCTCCGGCGGCATCGACTCGTCGCTGGTCGCGGCGCTGGCCTGCGACGCGCTGGGCCCGGAGAACGTCTACGGCGTCGCCATGCCGTCCCGGTACTCCTCGGAGCACTCGGAGACGGACGCCGCCGAACTGGCCCGGCGGACCGGACTGCACCTCCGCACCGTGCCGATCCGCCCCATGTTCGACGCGTACATGTCCTCGGTGGAGCTGACGGGACTGGCAGAGGAGAACCTCCAGTCGCGGCTGCGTGGCACCCTGCTGATGGCGATCTCCAACCAGGAGGGCCACATCGTGCTGGCGCCCGGCAACAAGAGCGAACTGGCCGTCGGCTACTCCACGCTCTACGGCGACTCGGTCGGCGCGTTCGGGCCGGTCAAGGACCTGTACAAGACCTCGCTCTACCGGCTGGCCAGGTGGCGCAACGCGGCGGCGGAGCGGCGCGGCGAGACGCCGCCGATCCCGGAGAACTCGATCAGCAAGCCGCCCAGCGCGGAGCTGCGCCCCGGCCAGATGGACACCGACTCGCTGCCCGACTACGACGTGCTCGACCCGCTGCTCGAACGCTACGTGGACCGTGACCAGGGCCGCGAGGAGCTGGTCGCCGAGGGCTTCGACGCCGAGTTGGTGACCCGGGTGCTGCGCCTGGTGGACACCGCCGAGTACAAGCGCCGGCAGTACCCGCCGGGCACCAAGATCTCGCCGAAGGGCTTCGGCAAGGACCGCCGCCTGCCGATCACCAACGGCTGGCGCGAGGAGCCGGGCTGACGGGCGGCCCGGCCGGCCCGGACCCCGGACCGGACCTCGGCCGGGCGGGGCGGCTCACAGGCCGGGCGCGCCCCATACCGGGAACCAGCGGCCGAGGTCCGACTCGATCCGCAGGTCGTTCGCCAGCAGCGCCCTGACCTGCAGCTCCAGCTCGTTGTCGCGCTTCTCGGTGGCGCCGGGACGCGGTGCGAAGGGGTAGAAGGTGCCGCGCTTGTAGAGGTAGACGAGGGCCAGCGGGCGCTCCCGCTCGTCGCGGAAGCCGACCAGCGAGCACAGCAGCTGCGGCCCGAACCCGCCGTCCTGGAGGAGGGTGTTGACCGCGTGCAGGTCGTTGACCAGGGCGGCGGACTCCTCCGGCGCGTGCCGGGTGAGCAGCCAGGTGTAGCCGTAGGAGTCCTCGCTGAAGTCCACCGGCACGCCGGCGGGTCCCGCGTCCGGCGTGCCGGAGTCCGCGTCCAGCAGGCCGCGCACCTCCTCCTGGAGCCGGGCGAACGCCCCGCCCTCCACGCTGGCGAAGCAGACCGAGCCGAGCCCGGTCGGGACGAAGCCGGCGGCGGCCTGGAGCGTGACGGCCGCCGAGGGGACCGCGAAGAGCTGGTCCAGATCGGGCCGGACCGGCTTGCTGCGGCCCAGCAGGATGTCGAGCAGGCCCATCCCGCTCACCCCTGTCCGAGCTGGGCGGAGATCCGGCCCAGCTGGTCGAGCCGCCGTTCCAGCGTGGGGTGCGAGGACAGCAGCCGGCTCATCCCGCCGCCGGACAGCGCCGGGGCGAAGAAGAAGGCGTTGAACGGCTCCGCCCGCCGCAGGTCGCGGGTGGGGATCCGGGACATCTGCCCGGAGACCTTGGTGAGCGCGGAGGCCAGCGCCGAGGGGCGGCCGGTGAGCAGCGCGCCGGCGCGGTCGGCGGACAGCTCGCGGTACCGGGACAGCAGCCGGGTCAGCAGGAAGCTCAGCACGTAGACCACGGCGCTGACCAGCGGGACCAGCAGCAGCGCGACGTTCTGGTTGTTCCGCCCGCCGCGCATCAGCCCGGACCACAGCGCGATCCGGGTGATCAGCCCGGCCAGCACGCCGAGGAAGGCGGCGACCGTCATCACCGCGACGTCGCGGTGCGCGACGTGTGAGAGCTCGTGCGCGAGCACGCCCTCCAGTTCCTCGGGCTCCAGCCGCCGCAGCAGTCCGGTGGTGGCGCAGACCAGGGACTTCCGCTGGCTGCGGCCGGTGGCGAACGCGTTGGGCACGTCGGAGTCGGCGATGGCCACCCGGGGCTTGGGCATGTCCGCGAGCGCGCACAGCCGGTCCACCGCGCCGTGCAGCTCGGGCGCCTGTTCCGGGGTGACCTCCCGGGCGCCCATGCTGTACGCGGCGATCCGGTCGCTGAACCAGAACTGCGCGACGAAGAGCCCGCCCACCAGGAGCACGATCAGCGGCCAGGCCTTGCCCAGGGCGACGATCAGCACCCCGACGAAGACCACGTAGAGCAGCCCGATCAGGAACATGGTGGTGACCATGCGCCCGGTCAGTCCCCGGTCGGGTGCGTAACGAGTACGGGACATGCCTCCAACATAGTCCAGACCGGGCAGAAGCGATTAAACGGGCGAATAAGAATGATCGCCCTCGATCACCCCGTGGCGTCGGCGGATGCCCGGGAGTAGTGCGCGGGGTCGACCGTGGCGGCGACCGGCAGGTGGTCGCTGCCGGTGTCCGGGAGCGTCCAGGAGGACACCGGCTCCAGGCCGCGCACCAGGATCTGGTCGATGCGGGCCATCGGGAGGCCGGCCGGCCAGCTGAAGCCGAAGCCTGCGCCGGCCGCGCCCTGGGTGGAGCGGAGCTGCGAGGTCAGCGGCGCGAGCGCGCCGTCGTTCATGGTGCCGTTGAGATCGCCGAGCAGCACGGCCTGACCGACCGGGTCCGCGGCGATGGCCTGCCCCAGCAGCTCGGCCGCCTCGTCCCGCTGTTCGGCGGTGAAGCCCGCGTTGAACTGGACCCGCACCGAGGGCAGGTGCGCCACGTAGACCGCCACGTCGCCGAGCCCTTCGGGTCCGTCGGTGTGCACGGTGGCGCGTATCGCCCGGGTCCAGCCCATGCCGATGTCCACCGGGCTGGCCTCGCCGAGCGGGTAGCGGCTCCACAGCCCGACCGTGCCCTCCACGGCGTGGTGCGGATAGTCGGCCTCCAGCGCCGCCTCGTAGGCGGCCAGCTTCTCCTGCGGCAACTCCTGGAGCGCGATCACGTCGGCCCCCGACTCCGCCAGCTCCCGGGCGGTCGCGGCGGGGTCGGGGTTGTCCGCGTCCACGTTGTGGCTGACCACCATCAGCGCGCCGCCCTCGGTGGTCTTGTCCACCAGCAGGCCGCCGAACAGGTCGAACCAGACCGCGACCGGCAGCACCAGCGCGAGCACGGCCGTCAGCGACCGGCGCAGCACCGCGCACAGCGCCAGCACCGGGATGCCGAGCCCGAACCAGGGCAGGAAGGTCTGCAGCAGGCTGCCGAGGTTGCCGATGCCGTTGGGCACCTTCGAGTGCAGCAGCATCAGCAGCGCGAGCAACGCGGCCAGGCCGGCGACCACCAGGCCACGCCGCCAGCGGCCGGCGCGGTCGCCCCACCGGGGACGACTCCCTCCGTCCGCTCCGGCGCTCGGCTCCTGCCGGGTGTCCGGGCTCAACAACCGTGCCATCCGTCCGCTCACTGACCTTCGCCCCGTGCTCCGCTGTGTCCGTTCACCGCCGCTGCCGCACGCCCCGTCCCCTCCCCCGCGCGGGCCGGCCGTACGCCCTGGGCACGATAGGGGAACTCCCGCGCCCGGCGTCACTTACCGGCCCCGCGCGGGCCGGCGCCCCGTACCGACCTGGACGAGCGGCGCGCGCCGCCAGGTTCCGCGGCACAACGATTCCTCAATCGCGGCCGCGGTGCGACTATGGAGGAGCGATCCGGGGACGCCGCGCGGCGCCTCGAGACGACGAACAGGAGCACCACCATGAACGCGATGACGTCGCACACGTCTGCCCAGGCATCGACGCGTCAGGAGCGCACCGGGCTGTACGGCGGCAAGGGCAACCGGCGGATCACCGTCAGGGACATAGCGGCCGCCAAGGAACGCGGCGAGAAGTGGCCGATGCTCACGGCCTACGACGCGATGACCGCGTCGGTCTTCGACGACGCCGGCATCCCGGTGATGCTGGTGGGCGACTCGATGGGCAACTGCCACCTCGGGTACGACAGCACGGTGCCGGTGACGCTCGACGAGATGACCATGCTGTCCGCCGCCGTGGTGCGGGGCACCCGCCGGGCGCTGATCATCGGCGACCTGCCGTTCGGCTCGTACCAGGAGGGTCCCGCGCAGGCGCTGCGCAGCGCCACCCGGCTGATGAAGGAGGCCGGCGTCGGCGCGGTCAAGCTGGAGGGCGGGGAACGCTCGGCCGACCAGATCAAGCTGCTGGTCGAGGCCGGCATCCCGGTGATGGCGCACGTCGGGCTGACCCCGCAGTCGGTCAACGCCTACGGCGGTCACCCCGTGCAGGGGCGCGGCGAGGAGGCGGCGCAGCAGCTGCTGCGGGACGCGAAGGCGGTGCAGAACGCGGGCGCCTTCGCCGTGGTGCTGGAGCTGGTCACGGCGGAGCTGTCCGCCGAGGTGACCCGGAGCCTGCACATTCCCACCGTCGGCATCGGCTCGGGCGCGGAGTGTGACGCCCAGGTGCTGGTGTGGACCGACATGGCCGGCATGACCTCCTGGCCGGGCGGGCGCGTGCCGCGCTTCGTCAAGGAGTACGCGCGGCTGCGCGAAACCCTGGGCGACGCGGCCAGGTCGTTCGCCGAGGACGTGGTGGACGGTTCCTACCCGGCGACGGAGCACAGCTTCCGCTGATCCGCCGTGGAGCTCGGCGCCGGGGCCCGAAGGACCCCGGCGCCGCCCCGCGGAACCCCGCCCGCCACGGGCCGGTCGGGCGGGACCACGGAGACGGAACGAGGTGGTGACACGGCGCGTTGGGCACGACCATGATGGCCGGATGGCCCGACTCCACGACATCGTCTTCGACGCCGCTCATCCCGCCTCCATCGCCCGTTTCTGGGCGGACGCGCTGGAGGGCTACGCCGTCGCCCCGTACGACGAGGCCGAGCTCGAACGGCTGCGCGCCTTCGGGATCCACGACCCCGAGGACGACCCCACGGTGCTCGTCGAGTCCCGGAACGGCGGCCCGCGTCTGTGGTTCCAACGGGTCCCCGAGCCCAAGCGGGTGAAGAACCGGGTGCATCTGGACCTGGCCGTCGGCGACCCGGAGCTGGAGATCGAGCGCCTGACCCTGCTCGGCGCCACCGTGCTGAACCGCCAGAACGGCCTCACCCTGCTGGCCGACCCCGAGGGCAACGAGTTCTGCGTCAGCCTGGGCTGAACCGCTGGACTGAACCGCGCATATCCGGTCGATGCAGCATGATGGAGAAGCGGGAGGAGGTGTGATTGAGGAGGTCATACCGATGTCCGATAGCCAGCCGTCCGCGGATCCGAAGGGATTCCGGCTGCGGCTGATCGCCGAGGCGAGCGACCTGCCCGGCGAGGTGGAGCTGCTGCGACTCGGGCTCCAGCAGGCCGTGTCCGCGGTCGGCGCCCTGGGCGGCCTCGCGCATCTGGCGCGCCCCCGCGAGGACGCGCTCCGGCTGGCCGCCGCCACCGGCCTGCCCACCACGCTGGTCCGCCCGTACGACCAGTTGGCGCGGGACGATCCGGCCGCGCCCGCGCGGGCGGTCCGGGAGCGGGACGCCGTGTGGTCCACGGCGCGTCCGGCCGGCGCGTCCGACGCCCTTGCCGGCTGGGAGGGTGTCGGCGTCCTGTCGGTCCCGATCCGGTCCGGCGAGGAGGTGGTGGGCGTGCTGTCGGTGCTGGCCGAGGCCGCGCCGGACCAGCGCTGGCAGGAGTTCCTCGGCGAGCTGTGCCGGCTGCTCGGCGAACGCCTGGAGCACGTGCGGGAGCCGCGCAGCGGGGTCCCGCCGTGGTGGCAGGAGCCGTCGGGCGCGGAGTGGCGCCAGGCGATGCGTTCGCTCTCCGTGGCCGCCTGGTCCTGGGACCTGGCCACCGGGCTGCTGACCATCGACGAGCTGGGCGGGGAGCTGGTCAAGCACGTGCTCGGGGTGGACCCCGACGAATGGGACCACCGCATCGAGTCCTGGATGGCGCGCATCCATCCGGATGACCGGGCCGGCGTCGAGGCGGAGATCGAGCGCTCCCTGGCCACCGGCGACACCTTCGCCGTGGAGTACCGGGTGCGCGCGCTCGACGGCCGGCTCAGCTGGCTGGAGCTGCGCGCCCACACCACCTACACCGAGGACGGCACGCCGCTGACCATGGCGGGCACCGCCTGGGACGTCACCACCCGACGCGGCATGCTGGAGTGGCTGCGCGGGGTGCTGGAGGACCTCCCCGATCCGTTCTACGTGGTCGGCCCCGACGACCGGGTGCTGTACGCCAACCGCGAGGGCCTGCGGATCACCGCCGAGGAGGGCTCGGAGATCGGCGGGCGGGTGCTGTGGGAGACGGCGCCGTTCCTGGCCGAGACCGGGCTGCGGGAGCGGTTCGCCGAGGCCCGGGCCGCGACCGGCCCCACCACGTTCAAGCTACGGATGACCCGGCGCGGCGGCGAGGCGTACTACCGGATCAGGCTGGTCCCGGTCTCCTCCTATCTGGCCGGCCAGATGGTCGACATCACCGAACAGGAGCGCGCCGAACGGGCCGCCGCCGACCGGGCCAGGCAGATCTCGGCGCTGACCACCGCGCTGGCCCAGTCGCTGGCCGCCGGCGACGTGGTGGACGCCGTGGCCGAGCACGTGCTGCCCTCGTTCGGCGCCTCGGGCCTGGTGGTGCACTCGCTGCTCGGCGGCCGCTCCCGGCTGGTGGGCTCCGCCGGATACTCGACGACCTTCCTGCGGCAGCTGCGGGAGCTGGGCGACTCGGAGCAGCTCTCCGTGCCGACCCGGCGGGAGCCGCAGTTCGTCGGCTCGCCCGGCGAGCACCACCGCCGCTGGCCGCAGCTGGCGCCGCTGGTGGAGGCGAGCGGCAAGCAGGCCTGGGCGATACTGCCGCTGATGGCGTCGGGACGGCACGTCGGCAGCTGCGTGATCAGCTGGGACGAACCGCGCGAGTTCGGCCGCGACGAGCGGGGCCTGCTGCTCACCCTCGCCGCCCTGATCGGCCAGGCGCTGGAGCGGGCCCGGCTCTTCGACGACACCCAGGGGCGCGCGCAGCGGTTGCAACGCGCGCTGCTGCCGGGCGCGTTGCCGTCGCTCCCCGGCGTGAGCGCCGCCGCCCGCTACCGGCCGGCCAGCGGCGGGGACCAGGTGGGCGGCGACTGGTACGACGCGATCCCGCTGCCCGGCGGCCGGGTCACCATGGTCGTCGGCGACGTCATGGGCCACGGCCTCGACCAGGCCATCACCATGGGCATCCTGCGCAACGCGGTGCTCACCCTGGCCACCCTGGACATGGCCGTCGAGGAGCTGATGGCCCACCTCAACGACGTGGTCACCCGCCTCGGCCGGGACAACGACGGCACCGCCGTCTACACCACCTGCCTCGTCGCGGTCTACGACCCGACCACCGGCCGCTGCGACCTGGCCAGCGCGGGGCACCCGCCGCCCGCCCTGGTCCGGCCAGGACGGCCGCCCGAGTTCCTCAACCGCATCCCGCAGGGCCCGCCGCTGGGCGTCGCCCAACTGCCCGTCGAGACCAGCGTGGTGGAGCTGGAGGAGGGCAGCCTGCTGGTCCTCTACACCGACGGGCTGCTCGGCTCCGACGACCCGGACGCGGGCGCCGCCCGGCTCGGCGGCATCCTCGACCGGGCGGCCGCCTCGCCGCCCGCGCTCGCCGCCCCGCCGGAGCGGCAGACCGCCTGGCTGGAGTCGCTCTGCGACACCATCACCGACAGCCTGCGCCCCGACCCCCGCGGCCCGCAGGACGACGCGGCGCTGCTGACCGTGCGCACCCGGCGCATCCCGGCCGACCACATCGCCTCCTGGGACCTGCCCTACGCCCCGCAGTCCGCCGGCCGGGCGCGCGAGCTGTGCGGCGCCCAGCTGGCCGACTGGGACCTGCGGGCGCTCACCGACTCCACCGAGCTGATCGTCAGCGAGCTGATCGGCAACACCATCCGGCACGCGGTCGGGCCCATCCGGCTGCGGCTGCTGCTCCTCGACGGGGTGCTGACCACCGAGGTCTACGACGGCAGCGAGGCCACCCCGCACGTGCGGCACCCGTCGTTCGAGGACGAGTTCGGGCGGGGCCTGCAGATGGTCGCCCTGGTCGCCACCGAATGGGGCGCCCGTTACACCGAGGCCGGCAAGTGCATCTGGGCCGACCAGGCCGTGCCGGGGCTCAACCCGCCCGCCCCAGCAGGGCGTCAACCTGCCTCAGCTGCTCGTTAGCGAGCGGTCCGAAGGCCAGCGCCCCGGCGTTCTCCTCGGCCTGCGCGACGGTGCGCACACCGGGGATCGGCACCGCGTGCGGGCTCCGCGCCCACAACCAGGCCAACGCGCCCTGCGCCGGGGTGCGGCCCTCGCTGGTGAGCACCTCCCGTACCGCGTCGAACCGGTCCCGCCACTCCGGCTTCAGCCGGCCGTCCGCGAAGAACCTCAGCCACTCCGGCGGCTGCGCCCTGATGTCGCCGCCGGCGAGCGCGGGCGCGCTGCCCGGCGCGCCGGCGTACTTGCCGGTCAACACCCCCATGGCCAACGGCCCCCGGATGACGGCGGCGAGGTCCAGTTCCGCGCAGAGCGCGAACAGCTCCGGCGCGTCCTCGAAGACGTTCGCGTTGAGCTGCACCGCCGAGCAGTGCGGGCCCTCGGCGAAGAGCCGGGCGCGGGCCGGGTCGTCCGTGGACCACCCGTAGGACCGGACCAGGCCCTCGGCCACCAGGTCCTCGCAGACCTCGCGCAGCGCGGCGGCCTCCTCGGGCGCCGCGTCGCCGACGTGCAGCTGGAACAGGTCCACGTGGTCGGTGCCCAGCCGGCGCAGCGAGCCGGTCAGCGACTCCCTCGCGTGTTCCGGGCTGGTGTCGGGGACCAGGTCGGACCGGCGGCTTCCTGGTTCGAAGGGCAGGCCCCATTTGGTGGCGATCACCACCTCGTCGCGCCGGCCCGCGATCGCCCGGCCCAGCACCTCCTCGCTGTGGCCCGTGCCGTACGTGGCGGCGGTGTCGAAGAACGTCACCCCGAGCTCGATGCCGCGGCGCAGGGCCGCCACCGACTCGTCGTCGTCGACCTTCCCCCACCCCCACGGCTGCCCGGTGCCGCTGAACCACTCCCCGCCGATCGCCCAACAGCCGAACCCGAGCGCGCTCGTCGTGATGCCGCCGCGCCCGAGCCTCCGCTCGGGTGCCCAGTTCTCTCGTGTCACGTCCATGGCCGAGAGCCTGCACCCTGGAGTGCGCTCCACGGCAAGCGCCGATCCGGCGGGTCCGTGGTCGGACCGTTACGCCCGGTCCTCCGACGGTTGTCCGTTCACCCGGTAGGCGCCGCTGGCCGTGACGTGTCCGATCATGATGCGCTCGGCGGTCTCGCCGTCGCCGGCCTCGAGCGCGTCGAGCAGCCGCGCGTGTTCCAGCAGGTGTCGTTCGGCCTGTTCGGTGTCCAGCCACAGCGACGCCTCGGCGGGCACCGGGAAGCTGTCCCGGATGGTGTGGGCGTGCTGTCCGAGGAAGGCCGGGCCCCCGATGCCGGCTATCGCGAGGTGCAGTTGGCGGCTCTGCTCGCCGAGTTGGTCCCTGCGCTGGTGCGCCAGGTCCTCGGTCATCTGCCGGTGGATCCGGCGCAGCCCGGCGAGCTGCTCCGGGGTGATCCGGTCCGCGGCGAGCCTGGCGCCGAGCCCCTCCACCACCGCGCGCAGGCTGTAGAACTCGAGCAGGGCCTCGTCGCTGAGATCGATCACGGTGGCGCCGCGATGGCTCTGGTAGCTGACCAGCCGGTCCTTCTCCAGCCGGCGCAGCGCCTCGCGGACGGGGGTGATCGAGACCCCGAGGCGCTGGGCGACGTGCGCGGCCTTGAGCTGGGTGCCGCCGGGGACCCGGGCGTTGCGGATCTCGTCCCGAAGCACCTCGTAGACGTAGTCGGCCTTACTCATCGGCTGGCGGACGCCCCCCGCCTGCTCACCTGGCTGCATCGCTGCCCTTCGATTCTCATGACCCCCGGTCATGAAGTATCTCGCGTGAGTCCTGCTCGGGAAGCCGGCTCGGGAGGCGGGATTCGACGACCCCCTTGACTTGCACTGTATATCTTATAAGTTACAGCGCCATGACAAGCCTCGCCGATCTGAAGATCATCGACACCGCCACCCTCTTCGCCGGCCCCACCGCGGCCATGATGCTGGGCGACTTCGGCGCCGACGTGATCAAGATCGAGCACCCCAGGAGAGGAGATCCCTCCCGTGGGCACGGGGCGGCCGTGGACGGGGTCGGCCTGTGGTGGAAGACGCTGTCCCGTAACAAGCGCACGGCCGCGGTCGACCTCTCGACCCCCGAGGGGCGACGGATCATGCGGCGGCTCGTCGAGGACTCCGACGTTCTGGTGGAGAACTTCCGCCCCGGGACGCTGGAGCGGTGGGGGCTCGCGCCCGAGGAGCTGCTGGAGATCAATCCCCGGCTGATCGTCGCCCGGATGACCGGCTTCGGGCAGTTCGGGCCGATGTCGGCGCAGCCCGGGTTCGGCACGCTGGCCGAGGCCATGAGCGGATTCGCCACCAGCACCGGGGAGCCGGACGGACCGCCGGTGCTGCCGCCGCTGGCGCTGGCCGACGGGATCGCCGGGCTCGCCATGGCGTTCGCGATCATGGTCGCGCTGAAGGACCGCGAGGCCAGCGGGCGAGGCCAGATCATCGACATGGCGATCATCGAGCCGATCCTGGCCATCCTCGGACCGCAGATGACCGCCTACCGAGCTCTGGGCGTGATCCCCGAGCGGACCGGCAACCGCTCCACCAGCAACGCTCCGCGCAACACCTACCGCACCCGGGACGGCCGCTGGGTCGCGGTCTCCACCAGCGCCCAACCGGTCGCGGAGCGCGTGCTGCGGTTGGTCGGCCGGCCCGAGCTGACCCGGGAGCCGTGGTTCGCCACCGGCCACGGCCGGGTCCGGCACGTCGAGGAGCTCGACGAGGCGGTCGGCTCCTGGATCGCGGAGCGGGACGCCGACGAGGTGCTCGCGGAGTTCACCCGGGCGCAGGCCGCCATCGCCCCCGTGTACGACGTGTCGGACATCGCCAGGGACCCGCAGTACGCGGCCCTGGACACGTTCATCGACCTGCCCGACGAGGAACTGGGCACGGTCACGATGCAGAACGTGCTGTTCCGCCTGTCCCGGAGTCCGGGCGAGGTCCGCTGGCCCGGGCCACCGTTGGGGCGGCACACCGACGAGATCCTGGCGGGCCTGCGCTACGACCCGGAGGAGATCGACCTGCTGCGCGAGCGGGGGGTCATCGCATGACCACGCCGACCAGCGCGACCGGCACGCCCGGCACGCCCCTGCCCATCACCTGGCTCTACGTCCCGGGTGACCGCCCGGACCGGTTCGACAAGGCCGCGGTTAGCGGCGCCGACGTCGTGATCATCGACCTGGAGGACGCGGTCGACGCGGCCCGCAAGGACGAGGCGCGGGAGAACGCCGTGCGGTACCTGGCCGGACGGAACACCGGCGAGAAACCGGACGGACCGGCCGGACCGGCCGGACCAGAGGGACCGGCGCTTCACGTGCGCGTCAACGACCTGGCGACCCCGCGGGGTCGGGACGACCTCGCGGCCCTCGTCGGGGTGCCGGGGCTGGACGCCCTCCGGCTGCCCAAGGTCGACTCCGCGGACGACCTCGCCGCGGTCGACGAGGCGTTCGGGACCCAGCCGACGAGGGCGCACGCGCTGATCGAGTCCGCGCGCGGCCTGGCGAACGTCGACGCGATCGCCGCGCATCCGCGGGTCGCGGGCCTCGCGCTCGGCGAACAGGACCTGGCCGCCGCGCTCTCCATCGGCCTCGAGACCGCCTTCGACCAGCTCCGGCTGCGGGTCGTGCTGGCCGCCGCCGCGGCCGGGCTCGGCCCGGTGCCGATGTCCGTCTACCCGGACGTCCGCGACCGGGACGGCCTGCTGGCGTCCTGCGCGCACGGGCGGGGCCTCGGGATGCTCGGGCGCACCGCGATCCACCCGCGGCAGATTCCCGCGATCCGCGCCGCCTTCACACCCGGCCCCGAAGAGATCACCCGCGCCCGGGAGGTCGTCGACGCGGCCGACCGGGCCGGAATCCACGGCGTCGGAGCGCTCGCCCTACCGGACGGCCGCTTCGTCGACGCCCCCATCGTCACCAAGGCTCGCGGAATCCTCGCGCTGGCGGATCGACTCGCCTGAGCGCTCCCGAGCCACCGGTGTCACCCAACGCCCCGACCCACCCCCATCCGGCGATGGCACCACCCATGTCAGTCAACCCCCGAAACACATACGCCGGTACGACCAAAGGAACTCCTCGTGGGCACAGCGGTCTGGGCACTCATCGCCTACATAGTCACCATCGTCGCCTGGAACGGCGTCCTGAAACGCAGCATCGGCGAGGCCATGCTCGTCGGCTTCCTGGTGGTGTGCCTCTTCGGCGGCGCCGACGCGCCGGACCTGGTGGGGACGGGGCTCGACGTGGCGCTGTCCGAGGAGGTCGTCTTCGCCGCCCTGGCGTTCGTCTTCATGGGCTACCTGCTGACCAGGCTCGGCCTCATCGACGAGCAGGTCACCCTGCTCAACTCGGTGTTCGGCAGGCTCAGGGGCGGCTCCGCCTACGTGTCCACCTCGACGGCGGCGCTGCTCGGCGGCCCCTCGGGATCCGGCTCCGGAATCGCGGCCTCCGTGGGCTCCGTGACCATCCCCTGGATGATCAGGTCCCACTGGCGTCCCGACCTGGCGGCCTCGCTCGTCGCCGGCAACGCGGGCCTCGGCATCTCCATTCCGCCGAGCTCGTCGATGTTCCTGCTGCTCGGCTCGGCGGCGGTGTCCCCCGTGCTCACCGCGGACGAACTGTTCGTCGCCAGCCTCGTCGGCGGCCTCTGGACCGTGCTCTACCGGTTCGTCGTGGTCTTCGTCTGGACCCGTCGCTACCGGATCGAGGCCATGCGGGCCGACGACATCACCCCGTTCCGCCTCGCCCTGAAACAGGGCTTCGCCTCGATGCTCGTCTACGTCGGCATCGCCATCCCCGTGCTGATGACGCTCGACGTCGGCGTGGACTTCCTCGAGTCCCGGGTGGGCGCCGCCGCCACGGAGGACATCAGCATCGTCGTCTGGATCCCCGTGCTGACGCTGCTCGCCACCCTGCTGGTGGCGGCGCGGCGCCTGCCGCGCACCCCCAGGGAGTACGGCGTCATGCTCGGCGACATGGCGCCCCGTTACGCCGTCATCGGCGCCACTCTGTTCTTCGCCTTCGCGGCCGCCGGCAGCCTGGGCGAACTCGGCCTGGTGGACCAGCTGACGACCATGATGAACCGGCTCGACGCCCCGCTGTGGGTCGTCGCCAGCCTGGTCGGAATCCTCATCGTCGTCGTCGCCTCCCCCCTGACGGGCACCGCCACCATCGCGGCCATCGGCGGCGTCGCCTTCAGCGCGCTCACCGCCGCCGGCGCCTCCCCGGCCACCGCGGCGACCGCCGTGCTGATCTTCGCCTCGACCGAGGGCGCGTCGCCGCCCGGCGCGGCGCCGATCTACATCGCCAGTGGCATCGCCGGCGTGGATCCGGCCCGCACCTTCGTCCGGCTCATCCTCTGGTTCGTGCTCCCGGTCCTCGCGATCGGGGTCCTCGTCGCCGTCGGCGCCCTGCCGCTGTTCGCCTAGCAGCCCACCCGTCCACCCCCTCCGGGAAGGATCGACATGAGCACCAACACACCCGACTCGTCCGGCGCATCCGGCGCCCGGGGCCCGCTCGCCCTGGCGCGGCGCGTCACCATGCCCCTGTTCAAGACCGGCCTCGTCGTCTTCCTGCTGCTCGGCCTCGTCGTGGTCGTCAGCCAGGCGATCGGCGTCGCCGGAGGCGACCCCGGCCTGGTCTCCGGGGCCGTCGACACCATCGGCAGGGCCATGACGGTCGTCGCGGGGCTCACCGGCCTGCTCGCGTTCGCCATGTCCTATCTCTTCTCCTGGGACAGCGGCGGCGAGGACTGAGCGACGCCGAAGGGGTTGTCGATGGCGTACCGCCAGCGGCCGTCCGGGCCGCGGCGGGCCACGTCCGTCGCCGTGCCCTCGACCCGCACCGCCGCTCCGTCCGGCCCGGTGCCGGCGATGACCCAGTCCACGACGAGCAACGCGACGTCCCCGTTGCGGTAGACGTGTCGGGACGCGACCCGGATCGGAACGCCGAGCCCCTGGAGGCGGCCGTTGGCGGCGTTCAGATCGGCACCCGTCACGGGTCGCCCCGGCTCCGGGACGAGCACCCCGGCGTCCTCGTAGACCTCGGCCAGCGCGGCGGCGTCACCACTGTTGAACCGCTCGGCGAACACCGCGGGCACCTCGTCCGGCTCCCTGGCCAGCTCTCGCATGATGGGGTGCGTCCTTCCGTGGGCGGACAATCGACGTGACCCAGACGCTAGGAGGTGCCCTCGTGGCTCACCAAACGGTTGGTCACCCACCACCCGGACTCCCCGACCACCCGCACACCACCGCCCCGGCGCCCACCCCCACCTGCCCGGTGGAGATCACGCTCGCCGCCCTGAGCGGCCGGTGGACCACCCTGGTGATACGCGAACTCCTCCGCGGCAGCCGGTCCTACAGCGACCTGAGGCGGGCCCTCCCCACCCTGTCGGACAAGGTCCTCACCGACCGCCTCTCCCACCTCACCGCCACCGGCGTCGTCCACCGCGACCGCCACCCGGGCTGGCCCCCACGGGTCCGCTACACCCTCACCCCCCACGGCCACCGCCTCGGCCCGGTCCTCCAGGCCCTGTGGGACTGGGGAGCACGGGACGGGTAGCCGCCGCAGGCCGGCAGTCCGCCGGGGGCCAGCAGGCCCTCCCCTTCGGCCCTCACTTCCGCGCCATCCCCATCAGCGCCTTGTGGGAGACACCCCGGACACAGCGTTGACCATGGGGCGTCTTCGGACTGCCCCTACCGGAAGCCCTCCTCCCGGGGCCAGCGGTCCTCGATGTGGAGCTGGATCAGTGCGGCGTGGGAGAGCGGGCTGCCGAGATCGGCGACGTCCCCGTTGGTCGTGTAGTCCAGGAGCACCACGTCCTCCGCGGCGCGCAGCCGCTCGACCAGGTCGGCGACGCGGTGCTCCAACACCCACCGGTACGCCGGCAGGTAGATGCGGCGCCGCGCCGCCTCGTACGGCAGCAGCCCGTCGCCCTCCAGCCCCGCGCGGTGCCCCCGGACCGGCCCGTACCGCCGCACCGTCCGCTTCAGTCCCCGCATCGTCGTGACGCCGAGTCGCGTCGGATCGACGTCCGCGCCCTCGAAGACCTTCAGCGCCTGCCAGATCCCCTCAACCGACTGGCTGGTCACCCCCTCCGAGAACGGCACCGGTATCCCGCCGTGCGGGAAGAACGGACTGAACCGCGCCCACGGCTCGGGGCCCCTGGACGTCACGTCGACGATCTCCGCCCTCGGAAACGTCGCACTCACCGCGGCCCGCGCCCGCCGACGACTGACCACCCGCATCGCCATCCCACGACTCCTCTCCCCCACGGAGCCCCAGCATGCCGCCTGCCACTGACACTGACACTGGCTGACCCTGGTTGTCGGACGTCCGTGACATCCTCGTCCGGACCGGTCGGACGCTGGGGAGGCGTCACCGAACGTCGGGAGGGACATCGTGGAACGGCACGCGCGGCGACATCCGGACGCGGAGATCGGCCCGACATCGCCGAACCCCGTCGAACGACTGACGCTGGCCCTGCCCGCGTTGCGTCACCTTGAGGCCCGCCAGTCCGCCTCGATCGACTGGGACAAGGTCACCGGACGGCTGGGCACCGATCTGCCCGGTGACTTCAGGGCGTTCGCCGACCGCTTCGGTGCCGTCGTGATCGACGACTTCGTCCGCCTCACCCCGCCCGGGCCCGAGGACTGCGAACAGTTCCTCCGGGACGTGAGATCCGGACTGGAGATTCTCGGCGACTGGTCGAGACGCGACATGAGCAGGGGCTATGCGGCCTATCCGCGGGCGGGTGGCCTGCTGCCGTGGGGAGACTCCCTCGAGGGAGACATGTTCTTCTGGGACACGTCGCCTGGCGATCCGGAGCGGTGGCCGACCGTCATCGCGACAAGGAGCGACGTCTGGTCCGTTTTCGAGGGCGGCATGTGCGACTTCCTCACCGAGTGGCTGAACGGCGACCCCCTGGAGATGTGGGGTCTGCCACCGATCCACCCGGTGGTGGAACCGGCATGACGGGAAGACGATGACCCTCGCGTCGCTTCGCCCAACTGCACATGTCCGTCACCACGGTTCGGACATACGAGAGTGTGGAGGGGACCCACACGACGACCCTCCACGATCCCATGGACGGCTCGACAGCACGCGTCACGGACCGCCGTCAGGGCCCCGGGGCAACGGTCGTCACCTCGGGGCCTCGCGATCTCTGGGCGGACATCGAGAACGCCCACGACCACTGGCTCGGCATGAACCGACCGCGCCGTGAGTGGTTCACCATCACGGCCACCCGGGGGGGTCAGACCCTCCGCTTCACCGCCCCGGACGGGCGGGCCCATGAGTGGCCCCTGTGACGCTCCGCTCGCTGTCCGGGATGACCTCGTGGTCGGGAGGGGAGCCGGCCTTCAGCTCGCGACCTGACCCCGCGCCACGGCCCGGACGAAGACGCCCCAACTCGTCGACGGAACGACCAGCGCGGGGCCGTGGGGGTTCTTGCTGTCCCGGACGGGAACGACGCCGGATGAGACGCTGCTTCGCGAGAACTCGACGCAGTCGCCGCCGTTGGCGTCACTGTGAGAGGACCTACGCCACTCGACTGCGGTGAGGTCCCGGATCACACTCATCCGCGGTACTCCTTCATCAAGCTGGTGATCAGGTTCCGCGACTGTTCGGGCGAGAACGCGTGCGCCCTGAGCAGATCATAATCGTCCAGCGCGGCAGTGACCGTCTTGGCGGAGTCGTGCATCCTGCCGCCCACTCGCGTCTCCGTATAGAGCACGGTGGGCGAGTCGTCGAAGTGCAACACGGTGAACGGCTTCGTGGACGCGGCCGGAACGCCCGCCGTGAACGGCAGCACCTGGAGTCGGATGTGGGGTGACGCGGCAGCGGCCCGAAGATACTGCAGCTGGCCGACCATGACCTCCGAGCCGCCCACCACCGTACGGAGACACGCCTCGTTGAGGATGATCCAGAGCAACGGCGGAGCGTCTCGTTCGAAGATCTCGCGGCGCCGCACACGCGCGGCGGTCTTGCCGTCGATCACCTCCGCTTCCTCGTCGGGGAAGTAACTGCGAAAGATGGCCCGCGCGTAGTCCTCGGTCTGGAGAAGACCCTTCACCAGGGTCGCGGAGTAGTCCAGGATCCGCGACGCCTTGCGTTCCAGGTTGAGGTAGGGCACGAACCACGACGGATGGTCGCCCTCGTCGATGCGGCGCAGCAGGTCCGCGAACAACTCCCCAGTACCGAACGCCCTGTCACAGCCCTGGGCGAACTTCACGCTCGGCCTGGGCAGCAACTTCCCGGCCTCGACGCGGCTCACGTAGGCCTCGGAGTAGCCGGCGGCCGTGCCGAGGTGCTTCTGCGTCAGCTTCCGCGTGAGGCGCAGCTTCTTGACGTCCGCACCGAAGCGTTGGAGCGGGTTCAAGTGCGCAGCAGGGGCCGTCTCGTCCAACGCCGTGACCTCTCGCCTTGGGGACGCGAGCAGCATCGCAGCAGGTAGTGGGCTTGCGCATCGGCCTTCAAGTCGCGTCACCCGAACGAGTCGCGCGTTGTCCTGGTCGAACGGACACGCATCCACGACCCTGCGGAGGCTGACGACATGGACGAACTCGATGCGGCGCGTCCCCGCCCGTTGACGTGGGGACCGAAGGAAATCCCCGTGCCGTACATCACGCCGTGGAGCGCCGAACGCGTATGCGCGGGCCGCGCCTTGGCCGTCCGCCGGGACGGGACAGGGCTGTGCTACGAGGACGAGACGGCGGCCGACCGGGACGCACACGGCGTGCTGTGGAGCCGGCTGGTCTGGGCGCCCGGCGAGGGGACACCCAGGTTCCGCGTCGTGCACCCCGCCCGGCAGCGCCGGGCGTTGCTGGAGAACCTGTGTCAGGTGTGCGGCGGGCCGGCCAGCCGGACAGGGCAGGGGTGGCTGTACCTGGTCGCGGCGGCCGACGCGGCCGAGGTCGTCGAGGGCATGCACAGCATGAAGCCGCCGGTCTGCCTGCCCTGCGCCGGCATCGCCCTGCGGCACTGTCCGCATCTCTCGGACAGCACCGCGCCGCTGGCCGTCCGCGTCCGGCGGCCCAGGGCCCGGGCGGTCTACGGCGACTTCTACGTGCCGGACGCCAGCGGCCGCCTGACCAGGGCCGGCGGCGGCCTCCTCCCGTACACCCACCGCCACCGCGCCTGGTTCCTGGCCTCCCAACTCGTCGCGGAACTCCGCCGCTGCACGGTCGTGGACCTCGCCGCCGAACTCACGGCATAGCCGAGCTCAGGTCATGGAAGTCACGGCCGCACGAACTCGTCGTGCGGCGTCGCCTCGACGCCGTCCAACTCGTCGAGCCTGTTCTGCGCGAGGGCCAGATCGTCCTCCAGGTCCTCAAGAGCCTGAGGGCTGACGAGCAGAACCACGACACGGCCCTTCTCGTCCGTGAGGGCAACGTCCCGCCGGCTGGCGGCCACGTGGGCGGCCAGCTCGCCCAGGCGCGTCTGTGCGTCGGCGATGGGGATGGTCTCCCAGGGTCCTTCCCTCGTCAGACCAGGCGGCGGCGTGTCATCGCTCATGAACTCAGTGTAGGCGTCGGGCACCTCTCCGGGGCCGGTGGCAACGGCTGAGGCGACGAATCCCGATTGCCTCGGTGCCGGGCGACGCCGCAGAATGGCCGGGTGATCCCTCAACTTCGCGACCTCCGTCATCCGGAACCCGCCACCCACGTTGAGGATCACCACCTTGAGCTACGCGATACGTGAGTACGCGCCCGCCGACGAGACCTCCTGGCTGCGTTGCCGGGTGCTCTCCTTCCTCGGTACCGCCTACTTCGACAACGTGAAGAAGGCCAAGACGGACATCGATCCGCCCGGCTTCGAACTGGTCGCCGTGGCGGACGACGGGCTCGTCGTCGGCGTCATGGATGTCACCGTCGAGGGCGAGTTGGCCACCATCGACACCGTCGCGGTGCATCCCGACTACCAGCACCGGGGCATCGGCCGCGCCCTGCTCGCCGAGGCCCGTGCGCGCGTCCGACGCGTCGGGAGCGCGACGCTGGACGCCTGGACCCGCGACGACCCGGAGACGTTGCGGTGGTACCGGGCGATGGGCTTCGCCGAGAGCGAGCACTACCTCCATGTCTTCGCCAACCACTACGCCGACGCGGCGGAGCCGGACCGGGCGATCGCCGACCGCAGGCCGGAACTTCACCCCATGACCGTCTTCCTGCACGGTGACCTGCGCGACGAGCGGACCATGCGGGAGCGGTTCAGCCGGGTGCACGTCTGCCGTCGCTTCTCGATGGAGCCGTGAGAGTCTGCCGATGACCAGCCAACCGACGAACGAGGACGCCATCCGGCAGTGGAACACCCTGCCCCGCGAGGCGCTGGAAGCGATGGAGCCGGACGGCGACTTCGCCAAGCGCCATCTGATCAACCCGGTGCTGCTGCGGATGCTCGGCGACGTGCGGGACCAGCGGATCCTGGACGCCGGATGCGGCCACGGCTACTTCAGCCGCATGCTGGCCGAACGCGGCGCCCGCGTCACCGGCGTCGAGCCCACCGACGCGATGTTCGGTTACGCCCGGGAGAAGGAGCGTGCCCACCCGCAGGGCATCCGTTACGTCCAGGCCGACCTGACCCGGCTGCCGGACCTCCACGACGTCCACGACGAAGGCGACGGGTTCGACGCCGTCGTCTGCAGCATGGTGCTGCCCGCCATCCCGGACTGGAGGCCGGCCATGCGGGCCTGTGTGCGGGCGCTGCGGCCGGGTGGGCTGTTCGTCTTCTCCGTCAACCACCCGGCCTTCGAGCAGTTGTTGACCACCTGGCGGGAACACGGGGCGTACCGGACGAGGCGTTACCTGGAGGAGTACGCGATACCCCTCACCTACGCCACCGACTTCCACCGTCCGATCTCGGCCTACCTCAACGAGCTGGCGGCCCTCGGGTGCCGGCTGCGCGAGATCGCCGAGCCCGGCCTCGATCCCGACGTCGCGCGGGAGGCGGCCGCCACCGCATCCGGCATCGAGAGCTACGTGCACCTCCCCAACTTCCTGATCGTCGCCGCCGAGCGGTACCGGCGGTTCACGCCCACGCCGTGACGGGGGTGAAGGAGCTGTCCTGGCGGTAGAGGTCGGTGCCGTCCGACACGTCCACGCGGAGCTGGTAGTCGTAGTGGCGCAGGTAGCGTCCCGGGTAGTTGAACGACTCGAAGCGGACGGAGCCGGAGGACGTGCCGGTCCGGCCGACGAACGTGGCGTCGCGGGCGAAGATCTCCGTGCCGTCGTCGGCGTCGAACCGCCCGCGGAAGTCGTAGTGCCGCAGGTAGGCGCCGGCCGCGTTGCGGAGGGAGTAGCCGTTCGCGTCGGCGAGGCCGGGGACGACGGTGATCGTCGCGGCCTGCTTCTGCGCGGCGGTGCTGGAGGCGGTCACCGCGGCGAGGTTGAGCAGCGCGGACTGCTCCTGCCAGTACTGGGCGGGGTAGTTGACGGACTGGAAGGAGCGGGTGACGCCGGTGCCGAGGCTGACGCCGCCGGACACCGTCTCCCTGAGCACGGTGAAGTGGCGCGCCATGCCCGAGATGCCGGGCAGGCCGGCCGGGGTGGTCCAGGTGGCGAAGGTGTCGTAGCTGTCGCTGTAGTAGTAGGTGCCGTCGCCGTAGCCGTCGTAGAAGATCCGCCAGCCGCCGCTGTCGAGCTGCACCAGCGCGGGGCCCTCGCGGGTGCCGCCCCAGCCCGCCCAGTTGCCGGTCCTGCTGATGCTGTACGGGCCGGTGACGCGGGACGCGGTGGCGTACTCGATGTACTTGGTCGTCTCGTTCTTCGTGAAGGCGTGGTAGGTGGAGCCGATCCGCACGACGAACGTGTCGATGTGGTTGGCGCCGATGCCGGACAGCGCGACGGGCGAACCCCATGCGGTCAGCGCGGCGTTGCTGGCCCTGAGCAGGTACGGGGTGAAGATCCACTCGTCGTTGGTGGTGGAGCAGGACACGATGACGTTGACGCTGCCGTCGCTGTCGACGAACCATTCGGGCGCCCAGGCCCGGGAGAGGTTCGCGATGGGGACCGGGTGGTCGTACAGGAAGGTCCAGCTCAGGCGGTCGGAACTGCGCGCGAAGCCGATGGTGCTGCTGGGGTCCTGCCAGGTGTGGGTGGTGTAGGTGAGGTAGTAGTAGCCGTCGGTGTGCCTGAGGATGCTGGCGTCGCGGACCCGGTTGCTGGGCGGCGTGTAGGCGGAGGCCCTGGCGAGCCGGAAGTCGGTGGCGTCGTCGGACTGGTAGACGTTGACGGTGCCGTCGTTGCTGTTGAGGAACGGCACGATGGTGTACCGGGTGGCGGACCCCCGGGGCGGCGCCGCGGCCAACGCCCCGGGCGCCTCCCCCAGGACGAGCCCCGCGGCGGGCAGGGCGGCCAGCCCGTGCAGCACGGTGCGGCGGGAGGGTCTGAAACGGGGTGGGTTCACGTGCGGCTCCTCATCTCTCTTCGCGTTCACCATTTCGAACAGAGTTCGGCACATCGACCAAACCGTAAACACACGCCGCGTACACGTCAACGCCCATCGCTCAAACGGATCACCCAGGGCGAGAATGAGGTACTGAGGTACTATGACCTCAGGAGGTGGTCGCATGCCGGCGACGGCGAAGGCGGGGCGGCAGGCCCCCCTGAAGGTGGATCCGGATACCGACAAGTTGATCAGCCAGGGCGCGCACTTCCTCGGGCTCACGAAGAAGGACCTCGTCGCCGAGGCGGTGCGCGTCTATCTGGAGCAGCGGCGCGAGGAGCTGCGAGCCGGCATGGTCGAGGCGCTGCGCGTACTGGACGGCTCGCTGAAGGGGGACGTCATGATGCTGACCGGACTGACATCGGAGGAGATCGACGCGGTCGGCGGCGTCGAGGAGTAATGAGACAATCGCCCAGTGTGACCATCTCGACCGACTCTGCGCTGCCTGCGCCAGGACCTCGATGTTGCCCTGCCCCCGGTGACCGTCCCACTGGACGAGCTGGAGCATCCGTTGATCGCGAAGACGGAGCGACAGTTCTCGGAAGACGCCACACGGCACGAGCGCATCCGAGCGATTGATGACCGGGTGTTGTTCAAGGTCAAGGTCCAGCGGTGGCGCGGGGCGGTCTGGCTGAACGTCGATCTGCCCTGGTTGGTGGCCGCCGGGCGTCGGGAGGATGGTTCATCCGACGACTTCTACGCCGCCTTGACCGCGGAGGGCGCGGCGGCTCGGACCCGCCACAACGCCACCCACGCCGACAGCCTCAGGACGAACACGCACACCGTGCACCTGCTGCCGAACCACGAGGACCATATCCGTTATCAGGCCGAGGGCGCGGTCCGTCTCCTGCGCCGCCTGCGCGCGACGATCGGTGACCTGGTCCGCGCCTCGTTGTGCGACGGACGCGAGCACACGGGCGAGTTCGAGAGCTTCGCCCTCGGCCTCCAGGTGCGGGCGGACACGGGCACGAGACGTACGTCGCCGTCCGGATCACCGGCTCGGTCCCGGGGAACCTCGCGACCGTGATCCTCGGGAACGTTCCGGGCTGCGAGGCTGACGGTTGGTATCCCGAGTACGCCCTGCCCGAACGCGACCTGCTGCCCGCCGAACAGGCGTGGTCCAACCTCATGGACCCCGTCGCCGCGGCCAAGCTGCTCGATGAGGACCCTGACGCGGGTAAGCGGTGACGTCCGTAGCGGGGTAGCGCCCGCCGCGAGGGAAAACGGCTTGCGGTCGGGGCGGTGGGGGTCGAGTCTGGGCGGCCGGAGGTAGTGCTGGTGGTCGAGGTTTCGGTGGCTCTCTCGGTTCGTGACCTGGTCGCTGCCGACCTGGGGGCCTGTGGTTGGGCCGGGTCGCCCCTGCATCTGGACTCGGTGGCGAAGCAGTTGGGCAGGGCCGAGCTGGATGAGGTGGACTACCTGGCCGTCTGCCCGCCCTCGGGATTGCCCGTGGCCATCGGCGGAGTCGACTACCGGGTGCGGGAGAACGCCGGCATGCTGTGGCAGCTGGTCGTCCATCCCGCGCTGCGCTCCTGCGGAGTCGGCACGTTCCTCGTCCGGTCCGCGGAGCGGCGCATCACGGCCCGCGGCCTCCGGCTGGCCGAGCTCGACGTGGAGGAGGTCAACCCGCGAGCGCGGACGCTCTACGAACGGCTGGGCTACGTCGCGTACGGCAGCGAGCCCGCCGCATGGGACGAGCTGGGTCCTGACGGCTCGGTGCGCCGCTACGAGACGGTGTGCACGATGATGCGGAAGCGCCTCGTCTAGCGAAGCGCGTTCAGCTCGTCGAGGGCGCGATGGCCGCGCCTGACCACCCCTGGAACGGCATCGTGGCGCCCGTCGCGGATGGGGATCTCGAGCATGTGGAGGATATGTGCCGCTGCGAGCACCGCCGCCCCCTCCCAGCCGACCAGGTCGAAGATTCTCGTCCACAGCCGCCTGCGGACACCGTCCAGCAGCGGATC
This sequence comes from Streptomyces sp. B6B3, assembly GCF_039871525.1. Lineage (NCBI taxonomy): Bacteria > Bacillati > Actinomycetota > Actinomycetes > Kitasatosporales > Streptomycetaceae > Streptomyces > Streptomyces sp. B6B3. The sequence goes on from NZ_JBDPLU010000007.1 coordinate 132,017, forward strand.
CCGGAAGGTGTACCACACGAGGGTGGTGAGATCGGTCGCCCGCGTGCCGCTACCCGCGTTCCCGATATCCACGACCGCCACCACCGCTCCGTCACGGACCAGGACGTTGCCCGGCGTTGCGAGATCGGCATGGACCATGTCGGGTGCCTCTCGTGGTGGTGGGACGTCGGCACACACCAGCCGCAGGCACTCGACCAGGGCCGACACCTCGGAGGAATACCCCGGAAGCCTGGCCAGGGACTGGCGGAGAAGCGACTGCTCGGGCGTCTCGTTGACATCCGGCCCGGCGACAGCCGGATCCTGACCGGTGGCGACCCGCCAGGCATACGACCAGTGGTCGTAGGGCTCGGAGGCCTGGCCAGCCTGGAGTTCGATGATCTCCATCAGCTGCTCAACGAGGGACGGGGTCAGCTCTGGCGCGGGAGCCGCGTCAACGAAGTCCATCAGATGCCACACATGAGTGGCGGTGGCCCCCACTCCGAGCCAGGCCGGGGTGGGGTAGCCGCGCCCACGCATGTGCTCGACGATTCTCCGGGCTCGCAACGTCTCGGCCAGTTGGTCGGGGTGTGCCCGAGGCGCCGCTTTGAGCACCGCGTTCGCCCTTCCGACCAACTGGACGCGCACGGCAACCCCGTTGACGCCTCGGGGTAGGCGACCGAGAGGAGTGACTTCTGCCCCGACCACGCTGGCCACGTCGTCCAGGACCTCGGCCGGCAGTTCTTCGGGATGGGTGCCCTCGTTCATCGGCTCGAAGGGCCGATCGCCGGCTCGGATGGCCGGTCCCGCCGATGCTCGTTGGTCAGGGCCCGGTAACGCGGAGAACTCACTCGGCCAGTATGCCGCGAGCCTCACCAGGCAGAGGAGACACGCCTCAGTCAGCAGATCGTGCCGGCGGGTGGCGCCTCCGAGTCGTGGAGGCGGATGGTCTGGCGGTCCCTGGTGGCCGTGACCGTGTAGGCGGACAGGCGCGGGCGGCCGTTCTCGCGCCACCAGCGCACGGCCGCCGCGACCTCGGCAAGCAGGTCGCGGTCGCCGTAGCGGTACGTGTCGGCCCCCGCGATCCGCGCCCAGGCGGAGTTGTCGCCGGCGAGGAAGAACCAGCCGTCCGGCTCCTGGCGGTAACAGCCCACGCCGGGGAGGCGGACGCTCAGCGCGAACTCGCCGTGCGCGTCCAGGTCGCGCAGGTCCGGTGCGGCGCCCGGGATTCGTTCCGCGCGGTCGTGGGTGGCCGCCCACACGCCGCCGACGTCCAGCGGGCGAACGCGCTGGCCGCGCACCGGCATGAACGTCTCGCCGCCGCAGAAGCCGCCGCGCGCCGTGCCGTCACCCCGCATCCGCAGCCGGATCAGGCCCCGGCCGTGATAGTTGGGGAACCACGGCGTGACGATCACCCCGCCCGGCCGCACCTGCTCCAGCCACGCCGGGGGAACGCGCCGTACGGAGGCCGTCGAGATCAGCCGGTCGTACGGAGCTCCCGCGGGCCAACCCGCCTCGCCGTCGCCGAGCACCACGTGCGGCCGGTAGCCGACCGCGCACAGCGCCTGGATGGAACAGCGGAACAGCACCGGGTCGATCTCCACGGAGGTGACGCCGCGGTCCCCCACCCGCTCGCAGAGCAGTGCGGCGTTGTATCCGCTGCCGGTACCGATCTCCAGCACCCGCTCCCCCGGCCGCGGGTCGAGCGCGGCGAGCATGTTCACCACGGCCCCGGGCGCGCTGATCGAGCTGGTGGCCTCGCGACCCAGCGCACCGGCCCCGGACCGCGTGTTCCCGTCGTCGACCTGCGTGACCAGCGCGGCGTCCCCGTACACCAACTCGGCCCAGCGGTCCGGTTCCTCCCGCCGCTCGACGGACGCCCACCCGCCAACGCCTTCGTCCCACACCCACACCTCGTCCGGCGCGAACGCGTGGCGCGCGACGCGCTCGAACGCCGCTCGCATCCAGTCCTGCCCGAACTCCCCGGCCCGCGCCAGCGACTCGGTGAGCCGCTGGCGCAGGGCGTGCACATCACGCTCGTTCACTTCCCGTGCTTTCCGTTCCCTGGCTTCAACGCGTCCGTCTGCCCGTCGCTGTTGTTCGGCGGCGCCTTCGGCTGCGGCGCCGGCTGGTCCGCGTTCGGCGGCGGCTTGGCGTGCGCTCCCACTTTTTCCTCCGAGTTGCTGGTTCCGCTGGCCGTCCCACCTTGGCCCCGCAACAGCCGGGAATTCCAGGGCTATTCGCGTACCCGCATTATTCGGCCTCGGCACGGAACTCGTCGGCCCACCGCCGCAGGAGACGCCTGGCGTCGTCGCCGGTATCGGCGTGCTGCTGGAAGTACTCGAACAGGGCGGTGTAATGGTCGACGTCCTTCGGATCGCGGAGGACGATGCGTCCCGAGAAGAGTTCCGCAGTAACCAGCGCTCGGTCGTACACGGTGAACGTCTGAAAGGGAGCCTCCGGGACGAATCTGAGCAGCGGCAACACATCAATTCTGATACTGGGCTGGAACGAGAGCTCCACCAGTCTGTCGATCTGAAGGCTCATGACCTCCGGGGAGCACAGTCTCCACCGGACCGCCGACTCGGTCAGCAGGAAGTCGAAGCGCTTGCTCGTGTCACGCAGCGCCTCCTGCCGCTGAAGTTTGAGTGCGATCACCCGGGCGACATCACCATGAGCTGCCGCCATGGGATGAGACATCGCCGCATGCATGTAGGAAGCCGTCTGGATCAGCCCTGTGGGCATCGTCGGGAGGAAGTATCTGAGATGGGTGGCCGACGATTCCAGGGAGGCAAGCTCACGCTGCCGGTGATGAAGTCCGCGCCGCACCGAAGCGCGAACGTCCTCGTACTCAGTGTTCGCGACTCTTGCCAGCGAGACGAGTTGTGCGACTGTTTCGTCATCCACCTCGAGTGCGCGGACGATCTGTCGCACGTCGACCACGCTGGGAAGCACTCGTCCGGTCTCGATGCGTGAGATCTTCGACTGACTCATCCCGCAACGGACGGCCAGCCGCTCCCCCGACAGGCCGGAGGCGAGCCGCAGGGACCTCAGCGCCTGCGCGAGGTCTCTGCGGTCGCTGCCGGCCTGCCGGGGGTCTATGGTCAACGAGCCAGGTGCGCTTCCTCGAACTCCGCGAGTGGAACGGAATGCTCGACGGCGATTCGCTTCCACTCCCGGTACTGGTCGAGATCCGGGTCGTCGAGGAGGAAGCGCCCGATCTGATGTCCCTCGGAGTCGTAGCGCATCTCCACGATCTGGTCGTCCAACATCCAGAAGTCCTGACCAGGAAGTCCCGGATTCGCGCGGTCGGTGAGGTCCAGGACGCGGATCTCCTCACCGGCCCGCACGCTGTGAGCCTGGAAGGCGAACTCCCATCGCAGGTAGTCCGTGAGGGGTCGGGTCACCACGTGCACGCGTCCGATCGTCCGCCCGGTGGCGCAGAAATGGCGGATTCGTCTCCGCCATGCACTGTCCTCGGGAACCTCGACCTTGCCCGTCGCCCGAAACCGCGCCAAGTCGTCCTGTTCGCCGGGCATCCGGTAGACAGGCAGAGTCTCCAGCCGCCATGCGGCTCGCTTGAAGGAGTCGAAGAAGCGAGGCCACTCCTCACCGTCCAAGCGCACGAGCCGCCTCCCTCAGAAGGCGCTCGGGAATCTCCACGATGGCCTCTCCTTCCGGGACCGGACGGTCGACCACAGCCCCCTGCACGGCAATCGTGCGCCGATCGGTGACATAGACCCCAGGACAGTCGTCTTCCCCGCAGTCCTCTTCATCCGACATTCCACACGGCCCGCCGGCGATTAAGCGTAGGTCCATCAGCACCCTCTCCCGATGCTTCGTGTGATCGACCATGAGCGTAGAGCTATCAACTTGAGCGCGGCAACCGCTATGCGCGTCCTTGCATAAACACACCGTCAGAGCTCGAAGATGCCGTGGGAGAAGCCGTCGGCTCGGATGGACTGGGTGGTGAGGGTGACGCCGGAGTGGTCCAGGGGGCGGGCCGTGGTCAGGGCGGGGTGGGGGAGGTCGAGGGTGACGGGGTCGCGGCGGGGGTTGATGACGACGAGGTGGCGGTCGCCGCGCAGGTAGGTGAGGGGGTAGCCGGTGTGCAGGACCTCGACCGGGCTGCGGCTGCCCAGCTCGGGGGTGGCCTTGCGGAGCGCGATGAGGCGGCGCACCAGGTGCAGCAGGGAGCCCTCGTCGGCGCGCTGGGCGGCGACCGTGGGGCGCGCGGGGTCGGGGTCGATCGGGAGGTAGAGGCGGTCGGCCGGGGCGGTGGAGAAGCCGGCGTTGGCGGTGTCGTCCCACTGCATCGGGGTGCGGGAGCCGGCCCGGTTGTAGTGCGGGCCGAGCACGCTGCCCTCGTGGTCGGGGAGGTCGGGGATGTACCGCATGCCGATCTCCTCGCCGAAGTAGATGGCGGGGAGGGCGGGCCAGGTGAGCAGGAAGGCGAAGGCCGGGGGCAGTTGTTCGGCCGTGCGGGGGCCGCAGGCCAGCCGGGAGAAGTCGTGGTTCGAGGTGGGCAGCGACACGAAGCCGCGGTCGCCGATGGCGGTCGTGGCCGACTGCCAGGCCGCCAGGAACTCGTCGAACGAGCCGCGTCCCTCGGCGTCGAAGTAGGTGGTGAACGGCGGCCAGTTCTCGTTGACCGTGCCGTGGCCGTTGCTCCACAGCGAGCGCATCGGGAGGCCGTCGTCCGTGCCGCCGAACTGGAGGAAGAAGTCGGAGTGGAAGCCGGCCGGCACGGACTGCTCGGGGTCGCCCCACTCGGCCAGCAGCGCGGCCTGTCGGTGGGTGCGGTCCAGCCAGCCGCGCAGCTCGGTCCACAGCCGGCGGGTCTCCTTCAGACCCGGGTCGTCCTTGACCAGCGAGTGGGCCATGTCCACGCGGAAGCCGGCCAGCCCGAGGCAGAGCCAGTGGTTCATGATGTCCCGCAGCGCCTTCCGGTTGGCGCGTGGGCCCTCGGCGTCGACCGACTGCCGCCAGGGCTCCTCGGGGTGCGGCCGGGCGTAGCCGAAGTTGAGCGCGGGCTGGCTGTCGAAGAAGTTCTTCAGGTAGCCGCCGGGGCGGCTGCCGGGCGAGCGGACGAAGCGGTCGGGCAGGACCGCGTCGCCGCCGGGCTCCTCGCCGGTGGTCCAGATGTACCGGTGGTCGTCGGGGTCGTTGGCGGCGGCCGTGAACCAGGGGTGCTGGTCCGAGGTGTGCCCGGCCACCAGGTCGAGCATCACCCGGATGCCGCGCCGCGCCGCGTTGTCCACCAGCTCGGCCAGGTCGTCGTCGGTGCCGTACCGCGGGGCGACGGCGAGGTAGTTCGACACGTCGTAGCCGGCGTCCCGGAAGGGGGAGGCGAAACAGGGGTTGAGCCAGACGGTGTTGACCCCGAGCCACTCCAGGTACTCGAGGCGCTCGGTGATGCCGTCGAAGTCGCCGATCCCGTCGCCGTTCGAGTCGGCGTAGCTCTGCGGGTAGATCTGGTAGAGCACGGCGTCGGCCAGCCAGGACGGCACGTGGTGCGGGTGCGGGGAGGGCGACGTGGGGGGCATGCGGCTACGGCCCTTTCGTGCGGGAGCGGGCGGGTCCGTGACCGGCGTCCACCGGTCACGGTCCCAGCCTCGCACGCCGCACCGTCAGCGGCGTGGGACCGTCAGGGGAGCGCGCCGGCCGCGGCGCCCAGCTCGGTGAGGACCGCGGAGTTCAGCGCGAAGGCGTGCCGGCACTCCTCCACCATGCGCAGCTTCTCGTCGGCGCCGACCGGCACGGCGTCCAGCCGGGCGCGGTACTCGCGCTTGTACGCGGCCGGGTTGCCGATCAGGTCGAAGACGTAGAACCGCACGCCGTCGCCCTTGCGGGTGAGGCCCCATGCCTTCTCGGCGGTGCCGCGCACCACCTGACCGCCCGACAGGTCCCCCAGGTACCGGGTGTAGTGGTGGGCGACGTACCCGCCGGGCCAGTCCCCGGCCACCTCGCGGAGCCGTGCGACGTAGCCGGCGGTGGCCGGCAGCGGGGTCGCCGAGGCGCGCCAGTCGTCGTCGCCGTCCTCCAGCGCGTGCAGGTGGTCGAGGTCGCGCTCCAGCGCCGCGGTGCGCATCAGTTCGGGGCGCACGAACGGGCCCGCCACCGGGTCCTCGGTGAGTGGCCGCGGGACGTCCTCCAGGGCGCGGTACACGAACCACAGCTGCTCGGTGTAGTGCCGGAACGCGGCCACGCCCAGCCGGCCGGCGAGCAACTCGGTCATGAAGGCGGAGCCGTTCACCTCGTCGTGCAGCTCGTGCGACGCCTGACGGATGAGTGCGGAGAAGGGGGTGGTCGTGGCGTCCAGCGCGGTGGTCATGCCGAGCCTCCAGGCCGTGCGGCGGGCGCGCGGCAGGCTGGCCGCGCCCGCCCATGGTGACTACTTAGGCTTACCTAAGTCAAGGACTTGCCGACGGTCTGTCGGTAAACACGCGCCCCTCTCGCGCCCTTCTCGCGCTCCTCTCGCGCCGCCCGCCCGGCCGCTACGGGAGCGTCAGGATCTCCGCCCCGGACTCGGTGACCAGCAGCGTGTGCTCGAACTGCGCCGAGCGCCTGCCGTCCTTGGTGACCACGGTCCAGTCGTCGTCCCACATCTCCCACTCGTGGGTGCCGAGGTTCAGCATCGGCTCGATGGTGAACGTCATGCCGGGGTGCAGCACCGTGGTCGCCCCCGGATCGTCGTAGTGCGGGATGATCAGCCCGGAGTGGAACGCGGTGTGGATGCCGTGCCCGGTGAAGTCGCGCACCACGCCGTAGCCGAAGCGCTTGGCGTAGGACTCGATGACCCGCCCGATCACGTTGATCTGCCGGCCCGGCCGGACCGCCCGGATGGCGCGGTCCAGCGACTCCCTGGTGCGCTGGACCAGCAGCCGCGACTCCTCGTCCACCGCGTCCTCGCCGCCGACCAGGTAGGTGGCGTTGAGGTCGCCGTGCACGCCGCCGACGAACGCCGTGACGTCGAGGTTGACGATGTCGCCCTCGCGCAGCTCTGTGGAGTCGGGGATGCCGTGGCAGATCACCTCGTTGACGGAGGTGCACAGCGACTTGGGGAAGCCGCGGTAGCCCAGCGGCGAGGGGTAGGCGCCGTGGTCGCACAGGAAGTCGTGGGTGACCTGGTCCAGCGCGTCCGTGGTGACGCCCGGCGCGATGTGGCTCGCGGTCTCGGCGAGCGCCTGGGCGGCGATCCGGCCGGCCACCCGCATCCGCTCGATCGTCTCCGCGTCCTGCACGGCGGGTCCCCGGTACGGGGTCGGCCCCTTGCGGCCCACGTACTCGGGGCGCGGGATGGCGGTCGGCACGATGCGGGTGGGAGAGATGGTGCCGGGGGCGAGAAGCGACTGGCCAGACATGCGAACGAGTCTACGGGCGGGCAGGATAAGGGCATGGCTGCATCCTCTGGTGGTTCCTCCGGTGGTCGCTTCAACGTGTTCGGCCGCTCCCGCCGCGCCCCGACCGGCCAGCCGGGCGAGTGGTACTACTGCCTGAAGCACCACAAGGTCGAGGAGGGGCCCGAATGCCCGGCCAAGAACCGCCTCGGCCCGTACGAGTCCCGGGAGGAGGCGGCCCGGGCCATCGAGATCGCCCGGGACCGGGACGAGTCCTGGCGCCGTGACCCGCGGTGGAACGACCGGGGTCGCGACGACGAGTCGTAGCTTTGGCAGGATCGGGGGCATGACGACTAGCGACGCCGGAAGCGATGCAGGGAACGACGCGGGCTCGGCGAAGAAGGCTCCCGCCAGGGACCCGTGGGAGCTGCCCGACGTCTCCGGGCTGGTGGTCGGGGTGCTCGGCGGCACCGGCGACCAGGGGCGCGGGCTGGCCTACCGGCTGGCCAGGGCCGGCCAACAGGTGATCATCGGCTCCCGGGCCGCCGAACGGGCCGAGGCCGCCGCGGCCGAACTCGGTCACGGAGTACGGGGCATGGACAACGCGGCGTGCGCCCGGGCCAGCGACGTGGTGATCGTCGCCGTGCCGTGGGAGGGGCACGCCCGCACCCTGGAGGGCCTCGCCGGGGACCTGGCGGGGACGTTGGTGGTGGACTGCGTCAACCCGCTCGGCTTCGACAAGCGCGGCGCCTACGCGGTGCGCCCCGAGGAGGGCAGCGCCGCCGAGCAGGCGGCCGCGCTGCTGCCCGAGTCCCGGGTGACGGCCGCGTTCCACCACCTGTCGGCGGTGCTGCTGCGGGACCCGGCGATCGAGAAGATCGACACGGACGTGCTGGTGCTCGGGGACTCCCGGGCGGACTGCGAGATCGTGCAGGCGCTGGCCGGGCGCATTCCGGGCATGCGGGGCATCTTCGCCGGCCGGCTGCGCACCGCGCACCAGGTGGAGTCGCTGGTGGCGAACCTGATCGCGGTCAACCGCCGGTACAAGGCACACGCCGGCATCCGCCTCACGGACGTCTGACCCGGACCGTCCGGCGAAGGACGTCGCCGGGCCTGGGACAATGGCGGGGCACCGTCCCGACGCCCGCCCGGAGCCGCCGCCATGTCCCCCGCCCCCACGACGCCCGCGCCCGCCGCCACCAGGTCCCGGCGCCTGGCCTACTACGCCCTGCTGGTCTGCGCGCTGACGGTCGCGGCGGCGGTGGTCTCGTTCGTCCGGGGCAACATGCTGGGCGTGATCTGGGTGCTGCTGGCCGGCCTGTCCTCGAACATCGCCTGGTACTACTTCAGGCGCTCCCGCCCGGCCGGCCGCGCCGGCGACGCGTAGCCCACCGGCCGCTGACCGGCCGCTGACCGGTCGAAGCCAGCCGGCCAGGGTCAGCCGGCCAGGGCCAGGTCGGGGTCAGCGGGCCGTGCAGGCGCGGATCTCCCGCTCGCTGGCGTTGCCGCCGCTGCACATCACGGCGACCCGGCGGCCGGCGAAGCGCTCCGGGTCGGCCAGCACCGCGGCCAGCGCGGCGGCGCCCGCGCCCTCCGCCAGGGTGTGCGCGTCGCGCATCAGCAGCCACTGGGCGGCGGCGATCGCCTCGTCCTCGACCAGCACGAAGTCGGCGAGCCCGGGACGCAGCATCCGTTGAGTCAGCTCGAAGCCGCAGCCGGTGGCGACGCCCTCCACCCGGGTCCGGTTGGCGCGGGCCACCAGCCGGCCGCCGCGCCACGAGTCATGCGCCGCCGGCGACGCGGCGGACTGGACGCCGATGACCTGGCAGCCGGGCGCCACGGCCGCGGCGACCAGGCACGCGGCGGCGGCGCCGCTGCCGCCGCCGATCGGCACCACGACCGCGTCGAGGTCGGGGGCCCGCTCGAAGACCTCCAGGTAGGCGGTGGCGACGCCGGCGATCAGCTCGGGCTCGTCCGCCGCGCTCACCAGGCGCATGCCGCGCTCCGCGGCGATCTTGGCGGCGTGGTCGCGGGCCGCCTCCAGGTCCGCGCCGTGCTCGATCAGCTCGGCGCCGCGCGCCCGGACGGCCGCGGCCTTGGCCGGGTTCGGGTCCTCGGGCATGACGATGACGCAGGGCGCGCCGAAATGCGCGGCGGCGTAGGCGAGGGACTGGGCGTGGTTGCCCGTGGAGTAGCCGAGCACGCCGCGGGCCCGCTCGTCCGGGGTCATGCCGGCGAGCAGCGTGAGCCCACCGCGGACCTTGAACGCGCCGGTGGGCTGGACGTTCTCGTGCTTGACCAGCACGTGGGCGCCGGTGGTCGCGTACAGCGCCGGATAGGACCACATCGGGGTCGGGGGGAGGTGCGCCGCCAGCAGGCGACGGGCGCGCAGCGCGTCGGTGATGGTCGGGGGGAACAGCCCCGTGTCGGTGGACATGCCCCACCGTCCCACGAAACGGTCACATAGCTCCAATGGATGCTACCGATGAACATATCGACATGGTCTATGGATCGTGCCGGCCCGACCCTAGGGTGAGGGAATGCTGGACCTGAACCGCCTCCGCGTGCTGGTCGCCGTCGCCCGGGAGGGCTCGGTGACCGCCGCCGCCGAGGCGCTGCACTACGCGCAGCCGTCCGTCAGCCACCATCTGGCCCGGCTGGAGGCCGAGGCGGGCGTGGTGCTGCTGCGCCGGGTCGGGCGCGGGGTGGTGCTCACGGACGCGGGGCGGCTGCTGGTGGAGCGCGCGGAGGAGATTCTCGGGCAGGTCGAGGCGGCGCGCGCCGAGTTGGCGGCGCACGCCGGCCTGCGCGCCGGGCGGGTGCGGCTCGCGGCGTTCCCCAGCGCGTTGGCCACCCTGGTGCCGTCGGCCGCGGCGCGGCTGGCGGCGGAGCATCCGGGCGTGGAGCTGGCGCTGACCGAGGCCGAACCGCCGGAGGCGCTGGTCGCGCTGCGCAACGGGGAGGTGGACGCGGCGCTGGTGTTCGAGCTCGGGGAGCCGGCGGACCCGGTCGGGGGCGGGGCTGGGGGCGGGCCCGGGGCCGGGGAGCGGCGCAACATGACGGTCACGCCGCTGCTGGAGGAGCCGCTGTTCCTGGTGACGCCGGCCGGCGAGGCCGGGCGGTTCGAGGACCTCGCGGCGTACGCCGAGCGCAGCTGGATCGCCGGCTGCGCGCGGTGCCGGGCGCATCTGGTCGCGGTGTGCGAACGCGCGGGGTTCGCGCCGCGGATCACGTTCCAGACGGACGACTACGTGGCGGTGCAGGCGCTGGTCGCGGACGGGCTCGGGGTGAGCGTGCTGCCGGGGCTCGCGCTGGACGCGCACCGGCATCCGGGGGTGCGGGTGGACCGGCTCCCGGGCGACCGGCGGCGCGTCTCGTTCGCCGTCTACGGCCGCCCGCCCGCGCCGGAACCGGTGCGGGCCTTCGCCGCCGCACTGGGCCTTGCCGGCCGATCCCCGCGGACCGCGACCCCAGGGGACGGGGGCACTCCCCAGGCCGCCCCATGGGCCTGGGGCGACCCGGGCTGATCCTCCCCAGCCACAGGGGTCCCCGAGACGAGGTCGAGGGAAGCCGGGATGGGCCCTCACGGTCCACCGGACAGGTCCTCGCCGGGCGGCGGCGTCGGCGGGCGGGTTGTCGTCCGGCGCGGGGTACGTGCCGTCCCGTGGTGTTACCGGCCGCCCGACCGACCGGCTCCGAACGCCGAGGGACGGCCGACCAGATGTCGGCGCGGTGACGGATGCCGGTTCACCAGACCGCTGACCGGAGCGTGTCTCGATCGGTCCCGCTGCCCGGGCGAGCCGTGCCGCCTGTCAGGCATGCGGGTCGCCGCCCGGCCCCGACAGGGCCGGGAACGCGGACGGTGGGGGCGGGGCGGCGGGCCGCGTGCTGGCGGCGGCGGAGGCACGAGTCGGCTGCCTGCGGCAGCGTGCCGATGTCGCCGGCCACTCCGCGAGGAAGGTGCGGCGAGAACGCCGGGCCGCCGGGGACGGCGGCGCGCTGTCCACCCGCCCTGAGCCGTCGCCGCCGTGGCAGCCGGCGAAGGCGGTGGGGCAGGCCTGCGCGACGGGTCGCGCACCGGGACCGGTGGAGTAGGTCGGCGCTTCGGAGGACCGTGCCGACGTCGCCGGTGGCGTACCCGCGGAAGGCGCGGCGCGCGCGCCGGTCGACGGCCGCGTGGGCGAAACTGCCGTCGGCCCCGTGACAGCAGGCGACGGCGGCGGTCCGAGCTGGGACCGGCCCGACACGGCGGCGGGCCGGAGCGCGGGAGCCGCGTTCCCGCCGGGGCCGGCGGCCGCGGCGGGGCCGTGCCCGGCTGGGTCTCCCGTCGGCGGGGGGAGAGCCGGGCACGGCCGCGGAGGGTCGAGTCGGTGTGGCGTCCCGCTCAGCCCTCCGCCCGCTGCCGGTGGCGGCGCGTGGCACCCGTCGCCGCCGCTCCGGCCGCGGTCATGAGGACGGCGCCGGTCAGCAGGCCGGCGACCGGCGTCTCGTCGCCGGTCGCGGCCAGGGCACCGCCGCTGGCGCCGCCGAAGGCGCCGGTCGGGGTGGTGCCGTCGCCGCCGGTGCCGCCCTGGTCGGAGCCGCCGGGCAGTTCGGCGTCCTCGTCGAGGGCGAGGGTGACGGTCACCGGGTCGAGTTCCTCGCCTGCCGGGTAGAAGCCGGCGAACGCCTCGGCGCCCTCCGCGGTGAGCGTGGCGGGGACCGCGTCCAGCGCCAGCACCTCGCCGTCCGGGACGAGCGCGCTCGCCGGCACGTCGAGGTCGGCGACGGCGATGTCGTCGTACTCGTTGACCTCGCCGGTGTCCATGTCCTTGGACGACACGTCGGCCGTCAACGCGGCCCCGTCCGCGGTGACCCGCACCGAGAGTCCGTCGAACGACAGGTCGAGGGCGCCCTCGTGACCCGTGAAGCGGACGCCGCCGGCGAACGCGGCGTCGAGCGCGGCCGCGTCCCCGTCGAACTCGCCCTCCGCGTCGGGGAAGCGGTAGCCGGCGGCCACCTCGCTGGCGCCGCCCGCGAGGGCGACGTCCCCGTTCGCGATCGGCCCGGTGACGTAGGAGCGGAACGACTCCTTGACGCCCCAGTCCAGCGTCCCGTCGTGCACCGTGCCGGTCACCGCGGCCGGGTCCTCGCCGTTCGGGTCCTCGGCACCCGGGTCCTCGCCGCCGGGCCCCTCGGTGCCCGGGTCCTCACCGGCGGCGGCCGTGACGGTCAGGGTCGCGGGATCGAGTTCGGTGCCCTCGGGATACATCGGCTGCCCGTTGTACTCGAACGCGGTCGCGCCCTCGGCGGTCAGCGTCGCCGGAATGTCGGCCAGCACCACCGCACCGCCCTCACCGCCACCCGGGGTCACCCCGGAGAGGTCGAGGGCGGCGAACTCGACGTCCTCGGTGGTCTCCCCGGCGACCGTCACGTCCGCGACGATCGCGCCGCGCTCGGTCCCCTCGGTCACCACCCGCAGCCCCGCGAGTTCGAGGTCCAGCGTGCCGCCGTGTCCCGTGAAGTGGACGCCGCCGGCGAAGGAGGCGTCCACGGAATGGGTCGCCAGATCGTAGTCGCCGGTGCCGCCGGTGAACCGGAAGCCGGCGTCCGGATGTTCCTCGGCGCCGTCCGCCAACGTGATCTCGCCGTGCGCGATCGGGCCCGTGACGTAGGAGCGGAACGACTCCTTGACGCCCCAGTCCAACGTCCCGTCGGTGATCTCGAGCAACGACGTCGGCGCCCCGTCGGCGGCGAGGGCCGGGGTCGCGAACGCGGTGGCCGCGAGCGCCGTCGCGGTGGCCGTCAGCAGTCGGAGGCCGGCCCGCGGGAGCCTGCGCGACGCGTGCGGTCCGGGGTGGGCGACGTGGGCAGTCATGACGTGATCTCCTCGGTGTTCTGGGAACGGGTGCGGCGCAGGATGAGGAAGGCGGAGACGGCCAACACCGCCGCCGCCCCGGCACCGGTGACGATGAGCGGCAGGTCAAGGGAGCCGCCGGAGTCCGTGGCGTCGGCGGGGCCGGCCGGGTCCTCGCCGGCGGCCGGGTCCGCGTCGGTCCGGGCGTCCGGCTGGACGGTCGCGGTCGGCTCGCTGCCGAGGTCGGGCAGGGCCGGGAGCTCGGCGGCGTCGTCCAGGGCCACCGCCAGGGTCACCGGATCCATGGCGTCGCCCGGCTGGTACAGCCCGGCGAAGGCCGCGGCGCCCGCCTCGGTCAGCTCGGCCGGCGCCTCCTCGATGAGCAACAGGCCGTCCTCGGAGGTCAGTTCGGCGGCGGGGGCGGGGAAGGTGACCAGCGGCTGGTCGCGTTCCGGCGCTCCGCCAGCGGTGCTGACGTCGGCGGCGAGAGTGCCCGTGCCGTCCGCCACGGTCACGGTGACGCCGCTGAGTTCGAGGTCGAGGCCGGTGCCGGTGAACCGGACGGAGCCGGCGAACGCGGCGTCGAGCGTGCCGGCCGCGAGGTCCAGGCCGCCCTCACCCGCCGGGAAGCGGAAGACCGCGCCGCCGTCCCTGGCGCCGTCGGAGAGCCGCCATTCGCCGGCCGCGACGTTCCCGGTGACGTACTCGCGGAAGGTCCGGCGCACGCCCCAGTCGACGGCGGCGTCCACGAAGGCGCCGTCCACCGTCCCGTCCGAGCCGTCGCCGTCGGGGTCGTCCGTCTCGGCCGGTTCGGACGGCTCCGTCGGCTCGGGCTCCGGGTCCCGGGTGTCGGCGGTGAACGCCACCGGGTCCAGCTGCTCGCCGGCCTCGTAGAAGCCGGCGAAGGCGAAGGCACCGTCCTCGGTGAGGGTGGCCGGGATCTGGGAAACCGCGAGTTGGGTGCCGCCGCGCAGGTCCACGCCGGTCAGGTCGAGGGATGCCAGCGGCACATGCGTGGCGTCGCTGATCCGGCCGGTCTCCCGGTCGCGGCTCCGCATGTCGGCGTAGAGGGTGCCGGAGTCGCCGGAGATCCGCACCTCGGGATCGCTGAGGGTGAGGTCCAGCTGGTACTCGCCCGTTTCGGTCTGGTGGCCGGTGAACCGGACGCCGCCGGAGTAACCCGCCGTCACCTCGCCCGAATCCGGGTCGTAGTCGCCGCTCGCGGAGTGGAAGCGGAAGCCGCTCTCCCCCACCGTGGTGGCGCCGTCCAGCAGCTCCCAGCCGCCCTGGGCGACGGGCCCGGTGAGGTAGGTCTGGAACGATGCCTTCACGCCCCAGTCGAGCCGCCCGCCGGCCACCGTCCGCTCGGTGGCGGTCGCGCCGGTGGCCGCGGTGGAGGCGCCGAGCAGCTGCGGCAACAGCGTCAACGGCCACGCCACGAGCACCGCGAACGCGAGCTTGCGCAGCATCGAAGGTCCCTCCCAGCGCCGAGCCTCGGCATCCGAACTAAGGTTAGGCTAACCTAAGCCATGTTCGTCGCAGGGGAAAGGCGGGATCGCGTGATTCACCGGCACCGACGACTTCTCGGAACTGTGGCCGCCTCGTTGGGCCTCGCGGTCGCGCTCGTCGGCTGCGGGGGCGCCGCGGACGCGGGGCGTCCGGACGACGGCGGCGCGTCGACTCCGGCGACGGCCGACCGGGTCGAGCCGCTGCCGGGCCCCGCGCCCGAGCCCGCGCTGCCGGTGACCGTCACCGGCGCGGACGGCGCGGAGCTGACCGTCGCCTCCGCCGAGCGGATCGTCCCGCTGTCCGGATCGCTGTCGGAGATCGTCTACACCCTGGGGCTCGGTGAGCGGGTCGTCGCCCGCGACGTCACCGCCACGTTCGAACAGGCCGAGGATCTGCCCGTGGTGACGCGAGGTCACGACGTTTCCGCCGAGGGCGTGTTGTCGCTGCACCCGGACGTGGTGCTGGCCGAGGCCACCACGGGCCCGGCCGAGGCACTGGAGCAGATCCGGGACGCCGGAGTGCCGTTGGTGGTCCTCGATCCGGCCCTGGAACTGGCCGACGTCGAGACCCGGATCGCGGCGGTGGCCGAGGCCCTGGGGGTGCCCGCGGCCGGCCGGGAGCTGACCGAGCGCACGGCGGACCGGGTGGCCGCCGCGCGGGCCGAGGTGCCGGCGGGCGACGACCCGCCGCGGGTGGCCTTCCTCTATCTCCGCGGCTCGGCCTCCGTGTACCTGCTGGGCGGCGCCGAGTCGGGCGCGGTCTCGCTGATCGAGGCGGCGGGCGGCGTCGACGCGGGGGCCGAGTCCGGCCTGGAGCGCGACTTCACGCCGATCACCAGCGAGGCGCTGGCCGCGGCGGCGCCCGACGTGATCCTGGTGATGACGAAGGGCCTGGAGTCGGTGGGCGGCGTCGACGGGCTGCTGGAGATCCCGGGCGTGTCCCAGACCCCGGCCGGCATGGACCGGCGGAT
The DNA here is from genome assembly GCF_039871525.1 of Streptomyces sp. B6B3. Classification (NCBI taxonomy): domain Bacteria; kingdom Bacillati; phylum Actinomycetota; class Actinomycetes; order Kitasatosporales; family Streptomycetaceae; genus Streptomyces; species Streptomyces sp. B6B3. The sequence goes on from NZ_JBDPLU010000007.1 coordinate 147,648, forward strand.
CGCCAGCGTCGAGGACGGCGTGCTGCTGAACTACGGCCCGCGCACGGACCAGGTGATCGCCTCCCTGGCCACCCAGTTCCACGACGCCGCTTCCCGCGGATGAGCACCCCGAGACTCGCCGGCCCGGCCGACCCGAGCGACCCCGGCTCCCCGAGCGGGCCGGGCAGACCGAGCGGGCCGGGCGGACCGGTGTCGCGGGAGTCACCGGCGACCGGTGGGGCCGGGCAGCCGGACCCGCCTCCGGCCGACCCGGAGGCGAAGGCGGTGACTGCCGACACGGAACACGACGGGCCACCGGAACGACCGGTGCGGGCCGCCGTCACCGCGGAGCCGGCGCCGACCGGTCAACGCCGGTCGCCCGGCGTCCCGCCAACGGGCACCCGGCGCCTCAGGACCAACCCGCCGGCCGGCCTTGACCGGAACGAGTCGGCCCTGCCCACCTGGCCGCGGGGCGGGGAGGCGCCGCCGCACGGTCAGGCCGCCGCGTCCGACGCGGCACCGGCGTCCGCGCCCGGCCACCGGCCCGGTCCGTCGATCGGGTCCGTGCCGACGCCCCGAGACGCGACCGACACCGCCCCCGCCGCGAAACGCACGCCCGACACCGACCCGCACGTGGCACGAGCAGTCAGGACGGATCCGGATGGGGCGAGCGCGACCGAGCCCGACCCGCACGCCGGGACCGCGACCGAGGCCGACCCGAGCGGGTCGGCCTCGGTCGCCGGGCGGCGGACCGGGGAAGGGGTCGAGGGGGGTCCGGCGCCTGCCGACCGGTCCCCCGAGCCGGCGCCCGAGTCACCGGGCCCCGACACCGGCACCGGCCCTGGCTCGGCCATGGCGGCGAAGGAGCCTTGGTCCGTCGGCCGGCGCCCGGGCCCGGAGCCCGGTGCGGCCGTCCGGCGGGCCGGACGGCGGCATCGGGACGGGCGTGCGGCACGCGGGAGAAGCGGCAAGCGCTCCGCGTTGCTCGGCGGGATGGCGGCGGCGTTGGTCGCGGTGGCGCTCGTCGCGATGTCCGTCGGGGCGTACGAGATCCCGCTCGGGGACGTGCTGGCCTCGTTGCGGCACCGGGTCGGTCTCGGCGGGGCGCCGCTGGACCGGGTCGGGGAGAGCGTGCTGTGGGACGTGCGGCTGCCGCGCGTGGCGCTCGCCCTGCTGGTCGGCGCCTCGCTCGGCTGCGCGGGGGCGTTGACCCAGGGGGTGTTCGGCAATCCGCTGGCCGAGCCCGGCGTCATCGGGATCTCCGCCGGCGCCGCGGTGGGCGCGGTCGCGGCCATCGCGTTCGGCGTCGAGTTCCTGGGTACCTGGACGGTCACCGCCTGCGCGTTCGTCTCGGGGGTGGTCACCGTCGCGCTGGTGTACGTGCTGTCCCGGTCGGGAGGCCGGACGGAGGTGGTCACGCTGATCCTGACCGGGATCGCGGTCAACGCCTTCGCGGGCGCGCTGATCGGGCTCTGCGTCTTCTTCGCCGACAACGCCCAGGTCACCCAGATCACCTTCTGGCAGCTCGGCTCGCTGGCTCAGGCGACCTGGCCCAAGGTGCTCGCCGTGCTGCCGTGCGCCGCCGTCGGGCTCCTCGTCGCCCCCGCCTACGCGCGCCGGCTCGACCTGCTGGCCCTGGGCGAGCGGCCGGCCCGGCACCTGGGCGTGGACGTGGAGCGGCTGCGGCTGGCGCTGGTCGTGGTGGTCGCGCTGCTGACGGCGGCGGCCGTCGCGGTGGCGGGCATTCTGACGTTCGTCGGGCTGCTGGTGCCGCATCTGCTGCGGATGGTCGCGGGACCCGGACACCGGCTGCTGCTGCCGGGCAGCGCGCTCGGCGGCGCGTTGGTGCTGCTGGCCGCGGACCTGGTGGCGCGCACCGCCGCACAGCCCGCCGAACTGCCGCTGGGCGTGTTGACCGCGCTGATCGGCAGCCCGTTCTTCTTCTGGCTGCTGCGCGTGACCCGGCGCCGTCACGGGGGATGGGCATGAGGGTCCGGGGCGGCGCGCACGACCGCGCGCGGCGGCTCTTCCGCCCGCGCGCCCCGCACCCGCCGGAGCCGCCGGTCGCGGGCGCGCCGCTCGCGGAGGCGCGCGGGATCGCGGTGCGGCTGGGCGAGCGTCTCGTGGTCAGGGACGTCGACCTCACGGTGACCGCCGGTCAGCTGCTGGCGCTGGTCGGCCCCAACGGCGCGGGCAAGTCGACGCTGTTGGCGGCCCTGGCCGCCGACCTGCCGGTCGCCGCCGGCACGTTGACGATCGCCGGCCGCCCGGCCGCGGCGTGGCGGCCGCGCGATCTCGCGCTGCGCCGCGCGGTGTTGCCGCAGACCGCCACGCTGTCCTTCCCGTTCACCGTGGCCGAGGTGGTGCGGATGGGGCGGGCGCCCTGGGCCGGGACCGCCGCCGAGGAGGCGGACGACGCGGCGGTGGCCGAGGCGATGGCGGCGACCGAGGTGGCCGACTTCGCCGGCCGGCCGTTCGCCGCGCTCTCCGGGGGCGAACGGGCCCGGGTGGCGCTGGCCAGGGTGCTGGCCCAGCGCGCGCCGCTGGTGCTGCTCGACGAGCCGACGGCGGCGCTCGACCTGCGGCACCAGGAACTGGTGTTGCGGCTCTGCCGGGACCTGGCGGCGCACGGCCACGCGGTGGTCGTCGTGCTCCACGATCTGGGCCTCGCCGCGGCGTACGCGGACCGCGTCGCCGTGCTGCTGGAGGGCGGAATCGCGGCGGCCGGTGAGCCCGAAGAGGTGTTCTCGGAGGGGCTGTTGACCCGCGTCTATCGCCATCCGATCGAAGTGTTGCACCATGCGAGCACAAACGTGCGATTGATCGTTCCAAGGCGACCCGAACAAACCAGCCCTTGAAGCAGGCGGTTTCGGAAAGTTTCACCAAACGACAGCCGAACAGTCGCCGAATGCCCTAACCTTTTCTGGGTCGTACAGGTCGTAGTGACTCGTACACGGAACCTGGCGCGTACTCACACGGGGAGATGAGGACGCGCTTTTCTTGACCCAGTATCACGCGGCGCCACCGCACCAGTACCGAACGATCATCGCTCGCCTTCATCGGACCCGGACTATTGGGGGGTTCATGCGCCAACCGGACCTGTCGCGCCCGGAAAGCTCCCGAAGACCAGGCGTGGCGGGATGCCCCGTCATGCCCCGTCGCGACACATCTCCCTGGTATGCACCACTTGCCCTCTCCGTCGATGCTATCGGCGTCTTCGCCCCCGTATTAGTGATCTTCACAATTCACGGGGAGCGGCGCCCGCTCGCCGCCGCGGTCGTCGCCGCACTCTGCTGGATATCCGTCCGGGCCGCACACCGCCGCTACGGCGGACGGACCCTGGGCGTCGGAGAGTTCCGCGGCCTGCTGGCCGCCGTGCACGACTGGCTCGTCCTGCTCGGGGTGCTGGCCGCGCTCCGCGCGCTGACCGGCGAGAGCTCGTCCCTCTCGAACGCCGCCCTCGCCCTGTGCCCCGCCCTCCTCGTCACCGGCCTCAGCGGCTGGGCGATCCACCGACACCTGGTGCGGCAACGGCACCAGGCCCGGGCCGTGCGCCGGGTGTTGGTGGTCGGCGAGGCGGGCCCGGTCGAGGCCGTGTCGGCCCAGCTCGCGGCGCGCACCGACCATCCGTACGTCGTCATCGGCACGGTGCCGGCCGGCACCGGCGTGCTGACGAGCGGCATCCCCGAGCTCGGCCGGCTGCCCGACGCCGCGTCGGCGCCCGAACCGGCCGAGGCCGCGGCGGACCGGCCCGCCGCCCTGGCCGCACCCCTCGCGCCCGACGTCCGGCCGGTCGATGCGCCGGGCGATCTGGTGCCCGACGGGCCCGAGGGCGGCACCGTGGTCGCCGCCGCCCGGCGGAACGGCGCGGACCTGGTGCTGATCGTGCCCGGCAGCCAGCTGACCGGCGAACGTCTCCGGCGCCTCGTCTGGGCGGTGCAGGACGCCGGCCTGGCGCTGGCCGTCAGCTCCGGGCTGGTCGAGGTGGCCAGACGCCGGATCACCGTGGCCACCGCCGCCGGGCTCAACCTGCTGCACGTGGCCGCGCCGCAACGCCGGGGCCCGCAGCCGCGGATGAAGGCGACGTTCGACCGCGTGGCCGCCGCGCTGGGGCTGATGGTCCTCGCCCCGCTGATGGTCCTGCTGGCCCTGGCCGTCCGGGTCGACTCGGCGGGGCCCGTGCTCTTCCGGCAGACCCGGATCGGCTACCGCGGGGAGCCGTTCACCCTGTGGAAGTTCCGCACCATGGTGAACGGCGCGGAACGGCTGCGTCCGGCCCTGGAGCGCGCCAACGACCTGTCCAGCGGGCCGCTGTTCAAGATGCGTCGGGACCCGCGCTGCACCCGCGTCGGGCGGCTGCTCCGCCGCACCTCGCTGGACGAGCTGCCGCAGCTGATCAACGTGCTGCGTGGGCACATGTCGCTGGTCGGACCGCGCCCGCCGCTGCCGGAGGAGGTCGCCCGCTACGGGGTGGTGGAACTGCGCCGGCTCGGCGTGCGGCCCGGGATGACCGGGTTGTGGCAGGTCAGCGGGCGCTCCGAGCTGTCCTGGGACGAAGGGCTCGCGCTGGACCTGGCTTACGCGGACAACTGGTCGATGACCGGAGACCTGGACGTGCTGGCCCGCACGATGCGGGCCGTCGTCGACGGCCGCGGCGCCTACTGAAGAACCACACCGCCCCGCCGGGCCCGTGCCACCCCCCACAGCAACACCCGACCACCGGGACCGATCAACGCGCGCCGCGCACGCCCGCGCGGCGCCGGATCCGCACCACCCGTTCCACCCCGTCGCAACCCCGCTTCGCCCCGCACACCCCGCTCCACCCCGCACCCCTCCGAGCACCGCCACACACGCCCTCACAGGCCACCCCGGACCGAACGGGGCCCCGTCCCGCTCGGCCCGGACCTCCCTAGGAGCCGCTGTGCCGCCACCACTCATACGTCTCGCGGATCCCCCGCCCCAGCGGGATCCGCGGTACGAAGCCCAGCTTCCGCAGCCGGGAGACGTCCAGCATCTTTCGTGGCGTCCCGTCAGGCCGCGTCGTGTCCCAGCCGATCCGACCCGAGAAACCGACGGCTCCCGCCACCATGCCGGCGAGTTCGGCGATCGTCAGGTCCTCGCCGCAGCCGACGTTGACCGGCATCTCGTCGTCGTACCCGCGCAGCAGCAGCAGACAGGCCCGGGCCAGGTCGTCGCTGTGCAGGAACTCCCGGCGCGGGGTGCCGCTCCCCCACAGCACCACCTCGGGACGGTCCGCCTCCCGCGCCTCGTGGAAGCGGCGGATCAGCGCGGGCAGCACATGAGAGGTCTCGGGGTCGAAGTTGTCCCCGGGCCCGTACAGGTTCGTCGGCATCGCGGCGATGTACGCCCGCCCGTACTGCCGGCGGTAGGAACGCACCTGCGAGATCCCCGCGATCTTCGCGAGGGCGTAGGGCTCGTTGCTCGGCTCCAACGGCCCCGTCAGCAGCGCCTCCTCGCGGATGGGCTGCGGCGCGTGCTTCGGATAGATGCACGACGAGCCCAGGAACAGCACGCGGTTGACGTCCGCCGCGTGCGCACCGGCGATCACACTGAGCTGGATCTGCAGATTCTCCTCGAGGAAGGGCACCGGGAACCGCTGGTTCGCCATGATCCCCCCCACCTTGGCGGCGGCCAGCACCACGGCGTCCGGGCGCAGCCGGGTCAGGAAATCCCTGGTCCGCGCGGCGTCCCTCAGGTCGAGCTGTTCCCGGCTCCGCGTGATCACCTCATGGCCCTCGGCCGCCAACAGGCGGGCGACGGCCGAACCGACCAGGCCACGGTGTCCGGCGACGAAGATCCGGGCGTCGGGCGACAGCAGCGTGTCCGGCGACGAGGCCGGCACAGCGTGTTCATCTCTTCTCATCATGACCACATCTTCCCGCTGGGGGGTCACATCATGGCCAAGACCGCAGTTATCACCGGGGTTACCGGACAGGACGGCTCGTATCTCGCCGAACTCCTCCTGGAGAAGGGGTACACGGTGCACGGTGTGGTGCGCCGCTCTTCGTCGTTCAACACCGAGCGGATCGACCACATCTACCAGGACCCGCAGCAGCCGGGTCGCACGCTGGTGCTGCACCACGCCGACCTCACGGACGGGGTGGCCATGGTCAACCTGCTGCGGGAGCTTCGCCCTGACGAGGTGTACAACCTCGGCGCCCAGTCCCACGTTCGGGTGTCCTTCGACTCCCCCATGTACACGGGCGAGGTCACCGGGCTCGGCACCCTCCGGCTGCTGGAGGCGCTCCGTGCGAGCGGCATCGACGCCCGGATCTACCAGGCCTCGTCCTCCGAGATGTTCGGCGCCGCCCCGCCGCCGCAGAACGAGCGCACGCCGTTCCATCCGCGCAGCCCGTACGGCTGCGCCAAGGTGTACAGCTACTGGTCCACGGTCAACTACCGTGAGGCGTACGGGATGTACGCGGTGAACGGCATCCTGTTCAACCACGAGTCGCCGCGCCGTGGCGAGACCTTCGTGACCCGCAAGATCAGCCGGGCGGTCGCCCGGATCAAGGCGGGCCTGCAGGACCGGTTGTTCCTCGGCAACCTCGACGCGGTGCGCGACTGGGGCTACGCGCCCGAGTACGTCGAGGCGATGTGGCGGATGCTGCAGCGGGACGAGCCGGACGACTACGTGCTCGCCACCGGGGTGCCCGCCAGCGTGCGGGAGTTCGCCCAGGCCGCCTTCACCGCCGCCGGCCTGGACTGGACCGAGCACGTGCGCTTCGACCCCAAGTACGAGCGGCCCAGCGAGGTGCACGCGCTGATCGGTGACGCCGCCAAGGCGCGGGAGCTGCTGGGCTGGCAGCCGGCGGTCCGCTGGCGGGAGCTGGCCGAGCTGATGGTCGAGGCCGATGTCGCCGCGCTGGACGCCGAGTTGCGGGGGGCGCATGTTCGTATCGATCGGTAGAAGCATGCGCCCCGCGCGCTGGGCGCGCACCTGACTGTCCACAACCAAACGAACGGTTCGGTGGTCTCATCCGAGAGACCACCGACCGTCCGGGGGGAAGGGATCGTGGCGTCGCATCTCTCCCTCCGTGACACGGCCAACTCCGCTCCCCATGAAGCACCTTCACCACCCGCATTGCCCCGCCCGCCAGGCGGCAGGTCAGAAGACGGAGACGAATCCAGCGCATGAGCAGACACGCACGGCCAGGAACCAGAACGTCAGAAAGACGGTTCGCGCAGCGCAGACGCCCGCTGGCGTACGGCGCCACGCTGCTGCTGACCGCGGGAGCGCTCGGCAGCATCACCGGGGCATCGGCCCCCAGCGCCCTGACTCCGCCGCTGAGCATGACGGCCGACACGCTGCCCACGTGGCAGACGAACGGAATCGTCTACAGCATGGCCGAGGCGAACGGGGTTGTCTTCGTCGGGGGCACCTTCTCCACGATCCGGCCGCCCGGCGCCGCACCCGGCACCCAGGAGCAGGAGGCGGTGAACTTCGTCGCCTTCGACGCGGCCACCGGCCAACCGACCGACTGCGAGCTGTCGTTCACCGTCGGCTCCGGCACGGCCCAGGTGCGGGCGCTCGCCGTCTCCCCCGACAAGGAGACGCTCTACGTCGGCGGCACCTTCGGCACCGTCGGCACGCCCTCCGGAAGCGCCGGCGCGTCCAGCGTGGCGGCCATCGACATCGACAGCTGCACCCGGGTCTCCTTCGGTCCGGCCGCCAACGGCATCGTCCGCAGCATCGCCGCCACCGAGGACCGCGTCTATCTGGGCGGCGACTTCACCGAGATGAGCGGCGAGTCGCACTCCCGTTTCGCCGCGGTGGACACCAGCGGCGAGGTGCTGGACTGGGAGGCCGACGCCGACGAGGTCGGCAAGGCCGTCGAGGTCACCCCGGACGGTCAGCACGTGCTGCTCGGCGGCGACTTCTTCGAGGTGAACAACGCGAGCACGCACGGACTCGCCGTGGTCAGCGCGGACACCGGCGACGTGGAGCAGACCTATTCGAACAGCTTCATCGGGAACTCGTCCACCATCCAGGACATCACCACGGACGAGAACGGCTTCTACGTCGGCGCCGAGGGCTCGGGCGGCGGCGTGTTCGACGGCCGGATCGCGCTGAGCCTGGACACCTTCGACGAGGTGTGGCGGGACACCTGCCTGGGCGCGACCCAGGGGCTCGCCGTCCACCAGGAGGTGCTCTACAGCGCCCACCACGCCCACGACTGCTCCAGCATGGGCGAGTTCCCCGACCAGCCGCGCTACCACCTGTTCGGCCAGTCGGTGTTCGACCCCCAGCTCCTGGGCTGGTTTCCGAACACCAACGACGGGCTCGGCGAGGCGCTCGGCCCGCGGGTGCTGGCGGTCGCCGAGGACGTGCCGGACGAGAGCCGCGACTTCCTGTGGGTGGGCGGCGGCTTCACCACGGTCAACGGGGTCTCGCAGTGGGGCCTGACCCGCTTCGCCTCCTCCCCCGACAACGGCGACCCGAGCGTGCCGGAGACGCACGCGGCCAGCATCAGGCCGGGCGAGATCGATCTGACGTGGCGGGCCAGCCAGGACATGGACGACAGCCTGATCACCTACAACGTCTACCGGGACGGCGGCAGCCAGCCGATCCACACGGTGTCCGAGGAGTCGCTGCCCTGGTCGCGGCCGCAGCTGACGTTCACCGACACCGGGATCCCGGCGGGTGAGAGCCACAGCTACCGGATCACCGCGACCGACGGCGCCGGCAACGTCAGCGCGCTGTCCCCGCCGGTCACGGCCGTCTCCGCGACGTCCAGCCAGCCGTACGTGGACGCCGTGCTGGCCGACGACCCGCTGCTGTACTGGCGGTACGACGAGCCGGCGAACGACTTCGCCTCGGACGCCTCGGGCAACGGCAACAGCGGCGTCCACAAGCTGGGCGTGGACCCCGGGACCACCCCGCCGGCCGTGCAGGGCCCGAACGCCGCCGCCGCGACCTACGACGGCGTGGACTCGTACACCTACGGCGACGACGTGGTCTCGGGCGTCACGCGGTTCTCGCTGGAGACCTGGTTCAGAACCACGTCGACCGAGGGCGGCAAGCTCATCGGCCTGGGCGACCGGATCAACCAGGAGAGCTACAGCCACGACAACAACGTCTACATGCTGGACGACGGCGAACTGCAGTTCACCGTGTACAACGGCAGCTACCGCACCGCGACCTCCGACGACGAGTACAACGACGGCGAGTGGCACCACCTGGTCGCCTCGGTCGGCTCGGCGGGCATGGAGCTGTACGTGGACGGCGAGCGGGTCGACCGCAACACCCGCATCACCTCGGGCCGCAACCTCAACGGCTACTACTGGCACACCGGCGGCGACAGCCTGGACCGGTTCCCGAACCAGCCGGACAGCGACTACTTCGCCGGCCAGCTGGACGAGACCGCGATCTACGGCAGCCAGCTGTCCGGCAGCCGGGTCGACGCGCACTACGAGGCGGCGTCCGCGCCGACCGACACCGTGACCCAGGTGACGGCGAGCGCCGACACCTACGTCAACGGCTCGGCCACCACCACGAACTACGGCGGCCACCAGCAACTCGCGGTGCGCGGCAGCAGCCCGTACGAGAGCTACCTCAGCTTCGACCTCCCGACGGCCCCCGAGGGCACGGTGCTGAAGGGCGCCGCGCTGCGGGTCCGGGTGGGGAGCGAGGCCATCTCGGGCTCCACCGACAGCTTCCAGGTGGTCCCGATCACCGGCGACTGGACGGAGTCCGGCACCACCTACGCCACCAGACCCTCGCTCGGCGAGCCACCGGTGGGCACGCTCAGCTCGCCCGACGCGGCGGGCGGGGTGTACACCGTCCCGCTGGACACCGCCACGGTGGCGGCGGGCCTCGGCGGCAGCACGGACATGGCGCTGGTGGGCGGCGGCACCGACAGCCTGTGGCTGTATTCCAGCGAGGCCAGCCAGACCGGGTATCAGCCCGAGCTGGTGCTCACCTTCGGGAGCCCCTGATGCGACTCTTCGGATGGGCCCGACTGGCGGCCGCGGTGGTGGCGGCGGCCGCCACCGTGGCGGCCGCGGTGGCGCTGTTCGGCGCCTCCGGCGGGAGCGAGAGCACGGACGACGAACCGTCCGGGCAACAGACCACGGCGGTGGCCGGCGAGGCCGACGACGGCATCCCGGACGAGACCCTGGCGACCGACGAACTAACGCCGGCGGAGGGCGAGTTCAGTGACGACGAGCTCGCCTACCTGACCGACCGGGTGCCGGTCGGCGTCGACCCGGCGGCGATGCTGCAACTGGGCCTCGACGCCTGCGACCGGATCGGGTACCTGGACCGCCACGAACCCGACGCGGTGGCGGAGGCGGTCCGGGACGGCGAGATCCCGGAGGCCGAGGGCGCCGTCGAGCATCTGTGCCCCGAGTACGCCGACCTGCTGGCCGGCGCCGATGCCGATGCCGATCCCGATGCGGAGGACCAAGGGTGACCAGGCTACCGATCGCGGTCGTCATACCCACCAAGAACGAGGCGGCGAACATCACCGGCGCGGTGCGCTCGGTCGTCGACCACTTCGCGGTGGTCGCCGTGGTCGACTCCGACAGCGACGACGACACCCGGGTGCTGGCCAAGGCGGCGGGCGCCGAGGTGGTGCCGTACACCTGGGACGGCCGGTACCCGAAGAAGAAGCAGTGGTGCCTGGACCACGTGCATCCGGAGATCGACTGGGTGCTCTTCCTCGACGGCGACGAGACGCCGTCCGAGGAGCTGGTGTCCGAGCTGTACCGCATCTTCCTCGACGGACGCCCGGTGAAGCCGGCCGCGTTCGACATCCCGCTGGGCTACTGGTTCGGCGGGCGGCGGCTGCGGCACGGCTACACCATCGTCAAACGGGCGTTGATGGACCGCACCCGGACCCGGTTCCCCGAGCCGGACGACCTGGACGCGCCCGGCATGGGCGAACAGGAGGGCCACTACCAGCCGCTGGCCGAGTCGGCGCACCGGCTGCGGGCCCCGATCGAGCACTGCGACCTGGATCCGGTGCGCACCTGGTTCGACCGGCACAACCGGTACTCGGACTGGGAGGCGTGGCTGGAACGGAACCCGGCGGTGCGGGAGCAGATCCGCGTCGCCAAGTCCCGGCAGGGGCAGATCTTCCACCGGGCGCCGTTCAAGCCGCTGCTGTCGTTCGGCTACGCGTACCTCGTCAAGCGCGGCTTCCTGGACGGCCGGGCCGGCCTGGACTACGCGCTGGCGATGAGCTTCTACCGCTGGCAGATCGGCCTGAAGACGCGCGAGCTGCGCCTTCAGGAGGCGGCGGACGGGGCCGGGGCGCCGGAGCGGACGCGGGAGTAGACGTCCAGCAGCGTGTCCACCACGGCGTCGATGGTGAACCGCTCCTCGACGAGCCGCCAGGCGGCCAGCGACGCCTCGTCGTTGGCCGCCGGGTCGAGGAGTTCGAGCACGGCCCGGCCGATGTCGGCCGGGCCGCCGGCCACCACCCGTCCGGCCCCGGCCCGCGCCACGTCGGGGGCCAGCCCGGTGGTCTCGGTGACCACCACCGGCGTGCCCACGGACATCGCCTCCAGCACCGCCATCGAGAAGGCGTCCTGGATCGACGGCACCACCAGCACGCTGGCGCGCCGCAGCTGGTCCAGCACCTCGGGCGCGTCCAGCGCCCCGAGGTGGTCCAGGTTGCCGCGCACGCCCAGCGACTCGGCGAGCGCCAGGGTGTCGGCCAGCGCCCCGGTGTCGGGCCCCGCCAGCACGAAACGGGCCGTCGGCTGTCCGGCCAGCACGGCCGGCATGGCGCCGACGAAGTCCTCGGGGCGCTTGCCCGCCTGCACCCGCGCCAGGTAGAGCACGCGCGGCGGCTCGCCGCCGGTCAGCATCCGGCGCGGCTGCCGGGCCACGCCGTTGACCAGCCGGTACGCGGGCGCGATGGGCGCCGGCGCGACCACCTCGGCGGTCTCCCGCCGCTCCCGCTCGGTCAGGTGCAGCACCGCGTCGGCGCGGCGCAGCACCCGGCGCACGCCGAGCGCGTCCACCACCCGGGCGACCGGCTTCTCGGTCGGGTCCACCATCCCGTGGGTCTGCAACACCAGCGGGGTGCCGGCCTGGAGCGCGAGCAGGGCGAGTGGCAGGGTGATCAGGTCGCGCATCAGGTGCACGTGGACGACGTCGGCGGAGCGCACGTATCCCCAGGCGCGGGCCAGGAGTTCGGGGGAGGTGATGCCGCTCACCTCGAACCGGGGCGCGACGTGTCGCGCCTGGAACAGCCGGACCGGCACGCCCTCCACCTCGCGCGGCAGCACGCCGCCGTCGAAGCCGTCGGCCAGCGCCACGAGCACGGCCCGCTCGCCGCGTTCCCGCAGTCCGCGGCAGAGGTTCAACGCGACCCGGGTCGGTCCTCCGAACGCGTGCGTCGGCGTGTGCAGCGTGACGACGTGCAGCACCTTCACAGCGGCTCCCCACCCTCTTCCGGTATTCCCCGCCAACTGGCCCCACCCTAGCGGGAGTCGGGCGCCCGCCCGGGGCGTTCCGCTCGGATCCGGGCACCGACGCGGGCACCGATGACGGCTCGGCCGCGTCCAAGTGACCAACCAGGGTTGGCGAGGGGCGAGGAGGCGGCGATGCGGGTGGGATCGGCGGTCGGCAGGGTCGCGGCGGGTGTGGCGCTGCTGGGCCTGGCGCTGGCCGGGTGCGGCAGGGAGTCGGCGGATCCGGAGCCCGCACCCGAGCAGACGAGTGGGGACCAGACCGGCCGGGACGAGAACGGCGGAAACGAGACCGGCGGGGACCAGACCACCGGAGACCAGACCGACGGGGACCAGACCACCGGGGACGAGCCGGACGCGGACGAGCCGGCCCGGCTGTCCGGGCCCGTGGCGCTGTCCATCAGCGGCGGCTTCGCGGGCGTGAACGAGGGCATCGAGGTCGACCCGGACGGCGACGTGCGGGTGCACGACGGCGACGACCCGCGCCCCGCGGCCGCCCTGACCGAAGCCGAACTGACGGAACTCGCCGAGGCGCTGGCCCGGGTGGACTTCGACCAGTTGCCGGCGGCCAGCATCGACGACCAGGCCGCGGACATGTTCCACTACCTCTTCGATTACGACGGGCGCTCGCTGCTCACCGACGGAAGCGAGGAACTCGGCCCGGTGGACGACGCCATCGGCCTGCTCGGCGGCCACCTCGACGACCGTCGGACGACGGACTGACGGCCGCTGACCGGATCCGGCACACGGGGCGCCGGGGTGCACCAGACTGGACCCCATGACGGTTGACCTGGTGGGGCGGGAGTCGGCGCGGCGGACGCCGCCGACGCGCCCGTTGCTGTCGCTGCCTCTTTCCGTGCCGCTGATCGGCCTGATCGTCGGCGGCCTGCCGCTCTTCGTCGCGGCGCAGCCGGGTGAGGGGACCAGGGACACCGCGTTCTGGCTGCAGTTGGCCGTGGCCTGCTACGCCGGGGTGCGGCTGTGCGCGATGGTGCTGTCAGGACGGCGGCGGCTGGTGCAGGGCGCGTTCTGGCTGTTCTGCTATCTGGCCATGGGCATCGCGCCGTTGGCGCAGAGCGTTCTCGGCCGCGATCCGACGCCGGTGCTCGGGCCGCGTTCCGACACCCTGCTGGCCACCGTGCTGGTGCTGTCCGGGATGGTCGCCTTCGACGTGGGCGCGCTGCTGGCCCGGCACCGGCCCTCGTTGCGCAGCCGCCGGCGCCCGGCGGCCAGCGTGCACCGGTGGCGGCTGTACGTGCTGGTCGCGTTCGCCTACGTGGCGAGCACCGCGTTCATCCTCCGGGTGGGCGGCCCCGACGTCTTCTTCACCAGCCGCGAGGGCATCAGCGACAGCCTCAGCGACGCGACCGGCGCCGAGACGGGCGAGGCGAGCAACGCGCTGCTGCGCGGCTTCGGCACGGTGCCCGCGCTGCTCGCGCTGCTGTTCCTGACCCGTTGGCTGGTGACCTCGCGACACGCCAGGCAGCGCCCCTCGGTGGTGCTGCCCTGGGTCGGGCTGCTGGTGCTCAACGCGATCGTCAACAACCCGATCTCCAACCCGCGGTACTGGTTCCTCACGGTGCTCTTCGCGCTGCTGTTCACCGTCTTCCCGCGCAGCCCGGTGATGTACCGGGCGGCGCTGGCGCTCGGCGTGGTGATCGCGCTGCTGGTGTTCCCGTTCTCCGACCGCTTCCGCTACGACGAGCAGGGGCAGCGGCCGATGGAGACCGGCTCGCTGCTGGAACCCCTGGTGGTCAAGGACTACGACCAGGTCAACATGTTCGCCAACACCATCACCTATGTCGCCGACGGCAACGGCCACTCCTACGGCGAGCAACTCACCGGCGCCGTCCTGTTCTTCGTGCCACGCTCGATGTGGGAGGCCAAGCCCGAGGACACCGGCTTCGTGGTCGGCGGCTGGATGGGCACCGACAGCCCCAACCTCTCCTCGCCGCTGTGGGCCGAGCTGTGGCTGGACTTCGGCTCGGCGGGCATGCTGGCCGGTTTCCTGGTCGTGGGGTACCTGGCGGCGCGCACGGACCGGCGGTACGTGCAGCGCACCGTGGACGATCCCTCGCCCGGCAACGTGCTGGCGGTGGTGGCGCCGGTGCTCGCCGGTTACAGCTTCATCCTGCTGCGCGGCTCGCTGCTCCAGGCGTCGGGGCGGATCGGCATCGCGCTGATCTGCCTGGCGCTGGTCACCACGTTCCGCCAGGACTCCGGGTCCCGGCTGACCTGACCGCGCCCGTGCCGCGGCCCGCCCGTGCGGCCGGGGCCGGCGCGCACCCTTGACCGGAGACGGCCCGCCGCCCGATGCTCATGTTCGCGTCACGCTCACTCGAACGCGTGACCATCGAACTCGCGCGCCCCACACGTCGTCGAGCATCGGAGTCGGGATGAACCGCTCACCGCGCCGCCTGCTGCCCCTGGTCCTCTGCGGCACCCTGGCCGCCGTCCTGTCGGGGACGGCCTCCGCCCAGGCCCGAACCGCCGCCGAACCGGCGGCGGCCCCGGACATAGCCGTCGCCGACGTGCAGGCGCATCTCGCGGAGCTGCAGGCCATCGCCGACGCCAACGGCGGCAACCGCGCCCACGGCCAGCCCGGCTACGTGGCCTCCGTGGACTACCTGCAGCAGGTGCTCGACGCGGCCGGCTACGAGACCACCCGGCAGGAGTTCACCCAGGGCGGCGCCACCGGCTACAACCTCATCGCCGAGTGGCCGCACGCGGCCACCGACGAGGTACTGATGGCCGGCGCGCACCTGGACTCGGTGAGCGCCGGGGCCGGCATCAACGACAACGGCTCGGGCTCGGCGGCGGTGCTCGAGGTGGCCCTCGCCGTGGCCGAGGCGGACTACCAGCCGCAGGAGCGGCTGCGCTTCGGCTGGTGGGGCGCGGAGGAGCTCGGCATGCTCGGCTCGGGCCACTATGTCGCGCAGCTGTCGGACCAGGAGCTGGCCGGCATCACCGGCTACCTCAACTTCGACATGATCGCCTCCCCGAACGCGGGCTACTTCGTCTACAACGACGATCCGGCGATCGAGGCCGTGTTCACCGACTGGTTCACGGCCAGGGGCATCGAGACCGAACCCGCGCTGGAGGCGTCGGGCCGCTCCGACCACGCCCGTTTCGCGGCCGCCGGGGTCCCGGTCGGCGGGCTGTTCACCGGCGCCGGCTACGTGATGACGGACGAACAGGCCGCCAAGTGGGACGGCACCGCGGGCGAACGCTTCGACCCGTGCTACCACCGCGCCTGCGACGGGCTCGACAACGTCAACGAGACGGCCCTGGACCGGAACGCCGACGCCCTCGCCCACGCGGTCTGGGAGCTGAGCGCCGGCTGAGACACCGGCTGAACGACGGCGTGGTACGCCTCGGCGGGCGGAACCGGCGGCCGGTCGCCGGCATCCAAGCGGCATGACCAGAACCCTGACCCGCGCCGCCGTGGCGTTGGCGCTGGCCGCCGGCGCGCTCGCCGGCTGCGCCGGGACCGACGAACCGGCCGCCGCCGACCGCGCCCCGAAGTCCGCCGACCCGCTCGCAGACCCCGAGGTCCTGGGCGGTACCCCCCAGGCGGTCCCGTTCCAGCTGTACACGCACTGCGGGATCGACGAGGCTCGCGTCGGCTCGACGTACTACGAGGCGGTGACCCCGCTCTCCGACGGTGCGGGGAGCCCGCCGGCGGGCTGGGACAACCCGGTCCAGCAGGGCTGGATGACCGTGGTGTCCGACACCAGGGCCGTCTTCACCGACGACGCGGGCCACGAGGTGGCGTTCCGCGTCCGGCCGGGGGCGACGTCGTTCAAGAACCTCTGCCAGTAAGGGCAGTCAGGAGGGCCGCCAGGGGGCCGTTCGGCGGGTGCGGGCGGTCCCGGATCAGCCGGCGACGCCCTCGGGGCCGGCGTCGGGACCCGGGCGGGCGTAGGTGACGCGCACCTCCAGCGCGGCCCGCGCCCAGCTGGCGGTGGCCTTCGCGACCGAGCCGAGGCACAGGCCCCAGGCCGCGCCGAGGATGCCGCCGAGCGCGTAGCCGACCAGCAGGCAGACCACGGTCAGCGCGGAGAACACCAGCTGGATGCCGAGGGTGGCGCGCGGGTTGAGCACCCGCAACGCCAGCAGCCCGCAGGTGCCCAGGGCCATCGCGGCGTACTGGCTGCCGGTGGCCGGCAGCAGTTCGGAGGCGGACCGCCAGGTGTCGCCGAGCAGTTGCCGGCCCGCGACGTCCGGCAGCAGCGCCAGCACCAGCGCCCAGCAGGCGGCCAACGCGGCCAACGCGCCGCCGGCCGCGAAGGCGGCGCGGGCCTTGGCGGCCCCGCCCGGCAGCCGGTTGAGCTGCGGCGGTCCGAAGCCGGTGGCCGCGTTGAAGAGCACGTTCAGCGGCCCGAAGAGCGTGCTGGCGCCGCGCAGCGCGCCGACCGCCAGCGGGTTGGCGAGCAGGCCGAGGCCGACGATGGCGGCCTGTGACCCGGCGTTGCCGACCCCGAACTCGACGACGAAGCGCCGCCCGAGATGCCGCCGGTCGGCCACCAGCGCGCGGGCCTCGGCGAAGGGCAGACCCGCGCCGCGGGTGACCCAGACCAGCAGCGCGCCGCCCAGCAGCAGCGCCGGGAACGCCGACAGGCCCCAGGCCACCACCATCCGCGCGGCGCCGGCCCCGTCCGGCTGGACGGCGAGCACCGGCACCGCCACCACCAGCCGCAGCACGTCGGCGGTCAGCGCGAGGCCGGGACGGCGCAGCAGCGAGAAGGCGTAGCGCATGCCGTCCTGGGTGAGCAGGATCGGCAGCACCAGGCCCAGCGCCCCGAACTCCGGTGCCAGCGGCGCCAACAGGAGCAGCAGCACGCCCACCGAGGCGGAGCCGGCCAGGGTGACCGTCACGGAGCTCCGGCAGTCCCGGCGCAGTTCGGCGTCCGTGCCCTGGCGGAGCACCAGGGACTGGCCGAGATAGGCGGTGAACGCGCCGAGCAGCAGCGCGAAGACCGTGTAGACGACCGCGAAGTCCGCGAAGTCCGCGGCCGTGGACTGGCGCGCCGTGACCACCACGACGACGATGTTGGTCAGCGCGGCGACGCCCTGGTCGGCGGCGGACACGGCGACGGCGCCGCGCAGGCCGCCCAGTTCGGCGAGGCGGCCGCGGCGATGGGTTCCTCTGCTGCGCTTGCGCATCACGGCCTGTTGGTGCGGTCTTCCAGTTCGGTCGGGTCGAGGATGCGCAGGCCGAGTGTCTCGGAGTTGACGTCCTCGCGGTCCGGCTTGCGGTCGGACTTGCGGTCCGGCTTCCGCTCGGGCTTACGGTCCGGCTTCCGCTCGGGCTTGCGATCCGGCTTCCGCTCCGGTTTGCGGTCCAGTTCGGCGGCGCGCTCCGCCCGGGCGCGCGCCGCGAGCAGCGCGGCGGACTCCGCCGGCGCGCGGCTGCCCTGGGCCGCGCCCTTGGGCGCGGGCTGCGCCGCCTCGGACGTCGCGGTGCCCTGCTGCGCGCCGTCCCGCACGTCGTCGCTGCCGGTGCCCCAGGAGTGCAGCACGGCGCCCAGCAGCATCCCGCCGGCGCCCACCACCAGCTCGCGCACCCGCGCCAGATCGTCCCTGCGCACCTGTCCGGGGTCGCAAACCACCAGTACCCCGTCCACCCGGTCGATGAGCGCGATCGCGTCGGCGTAGGACAGCACGGCCGGGGCGAGCACCACGACCACCGCGCCCTTGGTGTCGGCGTGGCTGATCAGATGGGTGGCCGCCGGCGAGGTGAGCGCGCGCGGCACGTTCCGCACCCGCAGGCCCGGCACCAGGTCGAAGATCCCGGACTCCCCCGCGTCTATCGGGACGCGGAGCCCCGCCGGCCAGCCGCCGGCCGTCTGCTCGTCCGGGGTGGCGGCCCAGCCGGGGCGCACGCCGTCGGCGTGCCGCAGCTGCTCGATCAGCTTGGGCGTGCGCAGGTCCGCCTCGACGAGCAGGGCGTCCAGGCCCATCTCGGCGAACGCGGCGGTGAGGTTGACCGAGGCGGCCAACGGCGTCTCTATGCTGCCCCGCGGGGCGATCACCAGCAGCCGGCGGCGCTGCGCGAACCACTCGTCGTAGGCCAGCCGGAACGCGACCGAGCGGTACTCCTCGGCCAGGCGGCCCTCGGCGAGCAGCTGGTCCGGATGGCCGCGCCCGGTGCGCGGCAGCACGCCGAGCACCGGCGCGCGCAGCGCGCGGGTGACGTCGCCGGGCGAGCGCACCGTGGGGTCGAACACCAGCCGCACCCAGGCGGCGAGCAGACCGATGCCGATGCCGAGCACGTAGCCGAGGCCGAGCAGCAGCGGCAGCCCGAGGCCGGCCGGGTCGCCCGGCGGCGTGGCCTCGGTGATGACCCGGCCGCCGGTGGTGTCCAGCGCCTGCAGGCTGGAGATGCTGGCGTTGATCTCGGAGATCTGGCCGGTCACCGACGACAGGTCGGCGAGCGCGCTCTCGTAGGCGGCGGTGCCCTCGAACGTCGCGTCGAGTTCGGCCTGGATGTCGTCCCTGCGGTCCAGCAGCGGTTCCCGCTGGTCCTCCAGGGACGCCACCGAATGGGCGATGGACTCGTCGGCGTCGGACTGCCGGTTCGCGAGGTACGCCTCGGCGAACGCGTTGGCGCGCTCGGCGGCGGCCTCCGCGTCGCCGGCGGAGTAGGCGAAGCGCAGCACCTCGGTGTTGGGCGGGTTGGTGACGGACAGGCCGCGGGTGAGCTCCTGGGCGTCGCCCGGCACCCCGAGCAGCCGCGCGGCGCGCTCGGCCACGGTGTCGCTGGAGGCGGTGCGCCGTTCCGAGCCCATCGCGACCTGGTCCACCGGCTCGCCGGCGAACGGGTCGGCGGTGGGCATCCGGACGGTGATCTCGGTGGTGGCGATGTAGGTGTCCTCGGCGGTCAGCCCGAGATAGCCGCCGCCGGCCAAGCCGAGCAGGATGCCGCAGACGATCAGCAGGCGGTAGCGCAGCAGCTGCCGGAACTGGTCGCGCAGCAGGTCGGGCTCGTCGTACGCGCTCGCCCCCGAGCGCCCGTCGTCCCGGACCCCCGCCATCTCCCTCATGCGCTGCTTCCGCCCTTCGTGCCACCGGTACCCGTCGTGTCGCGCGCCTCGCCGGTGGCCGATGCCGCGTCGTGGACCGTGTGGCTCTGCCTACCCAACGCCTCGTCAAGCAACGCCGTCATCCGGGCGAGTCCCGCCGCGCTGGACAGCTGGTCCCTCGCGTAGCCGAGGCCCGCGGCGCCCAGCTCGTCGGCGGCCGCCGGATCCGCGGCGAGCGCGCGGGCGGCCGCGGCCAACGCGGCGGGGTCCTCGGGCGGAACCAGCCGGCCGGCGCCCGAACGGCGCAACTCGTCGGCGGTGCCGCCGTGTTCGGCGACCGAGCCGAGCACCGGTCGGCCGGCGGCGAAGTAGGAGGTGAGCTTGGAGGGGACGCTCATGTCGAGCACGGTGGCCCGCTGGGTCACGGCCAGCACGTCGGCGGCGGCCAGCACGTCGGGGAAGTCCTCGGCGGCGGCCGGCGGCAGGAACTCCACGTTCGCCAGCCCGGCGGCCAGTCCCTCCAGGCGCGGCCGCTGGCTGCCGTCGCCCATCAGCACCACGTGCAGTCGGGGTTCGGCGCGTGCGGTGTCCACCAGCACCTCCAGGCCCTGTTTCAGGCCCATGTTGCCGGCGTGCAGCAGCACCGTGCGGTCGCCCCAGCCGAGCCGGGCCCGGGTCTGGGCGGGCGGCGTCGTCGGCTCGGCGATATGGGACCAGTTGGGAACCAGTCGTATTCGCTCGGGGCGCACGCCCAGGGCGCGCACCCGCTCGCGGAAGGTCTCGTGGATGACGCCGACGAGCGTCGCGCCGCGCAGCATCCGGCCCTCCACGGCCGCCGCGGCCCGGGCCGCCCGCCCTCCGCCGCTGATGCCGCTCTGCTCGGCCGCGGCGCCCATCAGGTCCTGCACGACGGGCACGAAGGGCACCCCGTGCCGGCGCGCCAGCCGAGCGGCGAGCACGCCGCCGGCCAGGCTCGGCACCTGCGCGACCACCGCGTCGAGGCGGCCCGTGCGCGGCGGCGCGAACAGGCCGCCGGCGAGGATGGACGCCTCGTACAGGGCGCGCCTGGCCGCGGACTGGCGCGGCGGAACCGTGTGCCGGCGGCGGTGCACGCGCACGCCGCCGCGGGTCTCCGTGGTCCGCCAGACACCGCGGTACTCGGGCGCCAGCCGCCAGGCCGGATAGTGCGGCAGGCCGGCCAGCACGTGCACCTCGGCGTCGCGGGTCGCGGCCCAGTGCTCGGCGAGCTGCGTCGCGTACGGACCGATACCGGCCTGCTCCGGGGCGTAGTTGGTGGACACCAGCAGCAGCCGTTCACGATTCACGCGAGCTCCCTCCCCCTGGGTGACCATACCCACAGCGGTGAGTAGTCAGCTTATATGTTCAGCATGACGCGATGTCGTCATTCGGACCACGCACGGTGGACGTTGAGACTATGCTCGGCGGAATCAGCAGCCATGTGGGGAATCTGTGGGGGTCATGCGCATGTCGCGGCACACCGTGGGTTACGCGCCGGGGGTCTACGACCTCTTCCACGTCGGCCATCTCAACATCCTCCGACACGCCCGCAGTCGCTGCGACTACCTGGTGGCGGGGGTGGTTTCGGACGAGATGGCCGCGCTCGCCAAGGGCCGAACTCCGGTGATACCGCTGGTGGAACGGCTGGAAATCGTCCGCAGCATCCGCTATGTCGACGCCGCCTTCGTGGAGACCGTGCCGGAGAAGCTGGACACCTGGCAACAGGTGCGCTTCGACGTGCTGTTCAAGGGCGACGACTGGCGCGGCACCCCCAAGGGCGACAAGCTGGAACGGGACTTCTCCACGGTGGGGGTCGAGGTGGTCTACTTCCCCTACACCGTGCACACGTCCAGCACTCAGCTGCGCGCCGCGTTGGACGCGCTGTCAGGTCCCGCCGCCGGCGCGGGCACCGCGGCGGCCACCGGCGGCGCGGCGGCGGACAGTTCGCGGAACCACTTCGCCAGGAACGCGGCGCAGCCCAGCACGTAGACCGCGCACAGCGCGGCGTATCCGTAGCGGAACGCCGTCTCGTGCCCCAGCAGCACGAACACCACGCACAGCACGCCGTAGTCGATCGGCAGCAGCGCCACGGCGCGCAGCGTGGAGGGGCGCGGCGCCGGGAGATGCGCGGGGCGCGCCGGCCGCAGCTTGTCGGTGAGCAGGCCGCCGAAGAAGACCAGCACGGCGACGAGCTGGAACAGCGGCGGCACCAACAGCCAGGCCGGGTCCGGCAGGTCGAAGTGCCGGTAGAAGGAGATCAGCACGACGGTGTGCAGCGCGGTGATCTTCGCGCAGTCCACCACATGGTCGAGCCACTCCCCCACCGGACTCGACGTGCCGCGCAGCCGTGCCAGTTGGCCGTCGGCGGAGTCCAGCGCGAAGCCGAGCACCAGCGCCGCGTAGACCGCGACGCCGAGCGTCCAGGACGGCGGAGCCAGCGCGACCGCGGCCAGCCCGGCGCCCGAGCAGACGGCGCTGAGCACGGTGACCTGGTTCGGGGTGAGGCCGGCCCGGTAGGCGGCGGCGGCGAGGCGCCGGCCCAGGGGGCGGTTGACGTACCGGGAGTACAAGGACACGCCCTTGGCGGACTTCTGTGCCGACCGCAGCCGGTCGAGCGCCGCCCCGTAGCTCATCGTCCCCACCATGCCTGGCATCATCCCATGCACGACTCCTCCGGTGGCACGGATACGATGCGTGGGCCAAAGGACGAGACACAACGCGACATGACACGCGAGACCCAAGGGGAGGGCCCACGATGCGGGTGCGAGCACGGGTGGCGGGGCTGGCGGGTGCCCTGACAGCCATGGTGGCGTCCCTGACGGGCTGCATCACGGTGCACGGGGAGACCGCCGTCGTCCCGGCCACCACCAAGCAGGAGGCGCAGGAGGCGCTGGACCGCTGGGTGGAGGTCTACAACGACGCCTACAGCTCGTTCGACCCGGCGCTCAGCGAGCGCGTCGAACGCGGGCCGATGGGCGCGATCGACAACGCGGTGCTGCGGGCACAGCAGACGGTCAACCCGGACGGCAACCCGGACTACCAGCCGCTGGAGCTCTCCGACACCACGCTCCACATCCCGCAGCAGGCGGGCTGGCCGAAGTTCTTCCTGGCGGACAGCGCGGCCGAGGGCAGCGACAGCCACCTGCTGCAGGTCTTCTCCCGCAACAGCATCGACGAGAAGTGGTACGCGACGTACCTGGCGGTGCTGCCGGCGAACGACGTCCCGGAGTTCGCCGAGGACGAGGACGGGTTCCTGGCCGACATCCCGATCGGCGACTCCGTCGAGGCGTCGGGCGAGGACGCGGGCGAGGGCCTCGCCATGGCTCCGGGCGAGCTCAGCGGCAACTACGCGCGGTACCTCCAGGAGGACGCGGAGGTCGCGGCGCTGTTCGCGGACGGGCAGTTCACCAGCGACGTGCTCGCGAACCGGGCGGAGGAGAACAGCACGCCCGAGTACGAGATGCACTACCAGGACGACGCCGCGGACGAGCCGGAGAACGCGCCGGTGGCGGTCCGCACCGAGGACGGCGGCGCACTGGTGATCTTCGCGACGCACCACTTCGACCGGCAGGCCGTGGCCCAGGGCTACACGCCCACGGTCGACCCGCTGGTGGAGGCGCTGATGGAGGGCGAGGCGGTGACGCAGGTGACCCGCGAGTGGATGGGCATGCAGGCGGCCCTCGTCCCCGAGGGCGACGGCCAGATCGACATCCTCAGCCGCCGCGCCGGCGTCATCAGCGCCCAGGGCGAATAGCCCTTCCCGGGCAGCCACCCCCGACGGCGCCGCACCGCGCCCCGGCGTCGGTCCGCGGCCGGACCACCTGCCGCCGCTCCGCCCCGGCGCGCACGCGACCCACGGCCGGGCCGAACGGTCCGCCCGCCGCGCGCACGGCCCATCCGGGGCGGATCGGCCGCGGTCGCACGACCGCGCGACCCGGAGAAACCGGCCGGTGGCCGGGCGTCCACTCCCCCACGACGGCCACGCCCGACACCGAACGGTGCGGCCCCGCCGCAGGCGTGGACATCCGCCGAGGGCGGGGGCCGACCCGGAGGCGGGCCGGACCCCGTGGCCGCGGAGCCGGCGGAGCCGCGGTCCACCAGGTCCTGCCCGGTGGATCGATGGGGGCATCGCCCGGCCTCCCCCGGACTCCGTCCGGGGGACCCGACGGCTCAGGGCGACGCCGGCGGTCGGGAGACCGCACTCCGGGACCACCCGACGGGCGGCCACGACCCGGGAAGCAGGAGGTCGAAGGTCCGGGGCTCGCCCCCGGCAGCGGGAGTCCGACCGTTCGGGACCACCCGACGGACGGCGACCGACGCACGGGCAGGAGGCCGGGGGACACGGGGTCGCCACAGGTGGCGGGAAGCCGGCACGTCCAGGACCACCAACGAGCATCGGCGACCGGGCCGAAGGGCCGACGCTCCCCTCGGCAGTGGGATACCGGAGGTCCGGGTTCGTGTGACCGGCGGCGACACGGGGGCAAGGGGACCGAAGGCCCCGGGGTCGCCGCGGGCGGCGGCCGCGTCGTGCCGGTGCGGGTGGTCGCGGGAGCGATCCGCGGGAAGCGGTCAGCGCCAGGCGTGGTGGTGGTACTCGTCGGCCTCGCGGGCCTCGCGGGCCGCCTCGGCCGCGGCCACCGTGGCGCAGGCGTCCAGCAGGGTCAGCGGCTCGGGCAGCGGATGCGCCGCGGGCGGCGGGCCGCGTCGTGCCGGTGCGGGTGGTCGCGGGAAGCGATCCGCGGGAAGCGGTCAGCGCCAGGCGTGGTGGTGGTACTCGTCGGCCTCGCGGGCCTCGCGGGCCGCCTCGGCCGCGGCCACCGTGGCGCAGGCGTCGGTGAGCGCCTCCAGCAGGGTCAGCGGCTCGGGCAGCGGATGCTCGGGGCCGCGCAGCCAGCGCACGCCGCCGTCGCCGCTCGCGGTGAGGCCGCCGGCCAGCAGCCGCGACGGCGGCAGCAGCACGTAGCTGCCGCGGCAGTGCCAGCGCAGTCCCGGATGCTCGTCCATCGTCTCCGGGTGGCAGTCCAGCTCGCACGGCCACCACTCGTCCTCGTCGTCCGGCGTGCCCCGGGTGGTGGTGAAGAACAGCACCCGGTCCGGGTCCGCGACCGCGACGGGGCCGGCCTCGGTGCCCTCCGCGGCCAGTCGCGCCAGGGCCGCGTAGCCCGCCGCTGCCGGCACGTCGAGCACGTCGTGCGCGCGCCCGGTGGCGGTGACGAAGTTCGCCAGCGGCTCGGCGCGCAGCCAGCGCAGGATCTGGTCGGGGTCGGTGGTGGCCTGGGTCTGCCAGGCGAGGGAGACGGGGTGGCGGGCGGGCGTGGGACAGCCGATCCGGTCGCAGGAGCAGGCATACCCCTGCGGGTAGGCGGCGGGGGCCAGCGGGAACCCCGCGGCGGCGGCGGCGAGCAGCAGCTCCTCACGGGCCCGCGCGGCGGCCGCACCGGCCGCCTCGCTCCGGGCGCCTCGGCGCAACCAGCGGGGAATTCTGCTCTCGCGTTCCATCAGCCGACTACCGCCTCACTTCCGTCCCGCTCGACCCAAGCGCGCCGGCGCCGCGATTATTCCGCGCCGCGGCGCCAGCCGCGGCGGCGTGCGTGGGCCGGTCCGCCCGTCGATTCCGCCCATCCTGCACCGCGGGCCTCCCGGATGGGTAATCGGAGCACGCAGGCACACGGAAGCACAGGGGAGCACACGGGGCTCACTGACACCCACAGCGCACCCCGCCCCGAGGGGCCGCGACGGGCCTCGGATCGGCCCCCGCCCGCCGGGCGGCGCGGTCGTCACGGAGCCTCCGGCGGGCTCTCCGGCGGGCTCTGAGGCGGGCCGGGCGCCGGCCACGCGTCGCCCCAGCCCGCGTTCCTGGCGGCCCGGTACGCCGGGCCCTGCCGGCGGGACACGGTCTCCCGGCGCAGCTCGCCGTCGGCCGTGCACAGGTCGAGCAGCACCTGGCCCTTGCGCGGCAGCGGCCGGCGCACCACCCGGGCCTCCGGCCGCTCCCCCGGAGCCTCCGATGCGTCCGACGCCGATGCCTCCGACGCCGGGGCCTCCGGTGCCGACGCCTCCGGCCGGACGGCCGCCACGTAGCTGAACTTCTCGTCCTCGTACGGCAACGAGCCGCCCTTCACCCGCCGGTGCAGCGAGGAGCGTTCGACCCGGCTGGCGAAGTGGCACCAGTCCGCGCCGACCTCGATCGGGCAGACACCGCCGTGCGGGCACGGCGCGAGAACGCGCAGCCCCGCGGCGATCAGCCGGTCCCGGGCGGCGCGGATCCGCAGGTAGCCGTCCGGGCTGCCGGGCTCGACCAGGACCACGGCGCCGCCGGGCCGCGCGGCCCGGGCCGCCGCGTCGGCGACCGCCGCGCGGGCGGGCTCGTCCAGTTCGCCCAGCACGTAGCACGCGCTGACCAGGTCGGCCGCCGGCAGCTCGCAGGCCGGATCAACGGCCTGTCTGCGCCACTCGGCGGCGCGCAGCGCGGGTTCGGCGGAACGGGCGGCCAGCTCCCGGCCCAGCTCGATGGCCGGCCCGGCCCAGTCGAGCAGCAGCGTGCGCCGCCCGGCCGGCGCGGACCAGGCGTCCGCCGCCGCCCAGGCGGCGGCGCCGGTGCCGGCGCCGACGTCCACGTGGTCGGCGGGCGCCCATCCCGGGCGGCGCGCGGCGAGCCGGCCGAACGCGTCGGCGACCGCCGCGAACGTCGCGGGCATCCGGTAGGCGGCGTACGCCACGGCGTCCGCGCGGTCGCGCAGCACGGGCGTGTGGGTGGGCGTGCGGCCCCGGTAGCTGGTCATCAACCGCTCCACCGCGGAGGCGGCGTCCCGGGCCGGCAGCCCGTCGAGCAGCGGTTCGAGCGCGGCCCGCAGCCGCGCCCCGCCCGCCTGCGAGGTGCTGGTCACCCGCCCAGTCTAGGAACGCCCGCCCGCGGCGCCGGAACCGGTCTGCCGGAGGATCTCCCGGACGACCACGTCCCACAGCGACCGCGGCGGCATCTGGTGCCCGCAGCCCTCCAGCGGCACGAGGCGGGCGCCGGGGATCGCCGCCGCGAGAGCCTCGCCGTGGCCGTAGGGGAAGAGCGGGTCGTCCGTGCCGTGCAGCACCAGCGTCGGCGCGGCGATCCGGTCCAGGCGGTACCCGTACGGCTCTCCCTCGTCGACCGCCCAGTGGTTGTCCGCCGTCGCCATGTCGGGGGTCCGGTCGTGGATCCGGCCTGCCAACTCGCGCAGCCGCTCCTCGTCGAACGGCAGCGAGCCGGCGAACGGGCGCTCGCTCTCCACCAGGTGGTCGACCACCGCCGCCCGGTCCGTCCAGTCGGGCGGGGGCGCGGGCTCCGCGAACACCGGGCGGAGCCGGTCCGCCATCGGCGGCAGCTCCACGTCGACCGGCACGGCGGGGCTGGTGGCGACGAGCGTCAGCGTGCTGACCCGGTCCGGATGGTCCAGGGCCACGCACTGGGCGAGCGCTCCCCCCATGGAGATCCCGACCAGATGCGCGGCGGGCAGCCCGAGCGCGTCGAGCACGCCGACCTGGTCCTCGACCAGGTCCCGCCCGGTGTAGGGCGGGGCACCCGGCGGGAAGCTGTCGGACCGGCCGGTGTCCCGGTGGTCGTACCGGACGACGTACCGCGGGCCGGCGGCCAGCCTCCGGCAGAGCTCCTCGTCCCACCAGTCCATGGGACTGGCCGCGCCGGCCACCAGCAGGAGCGGCGGGTCCGTGGCGTGGCCGAAGGTCTGCACGCACAGGCGCACACCGTTGGCCTCGACCATCCGCTCCTCGCTCCGCGGCACCGCGTCCGCGGGGTTCACTCCGTGGGGTTCGGGTTCCATGGCGCACCTCCACGGAGGTGGACCGTCCGACGCGGCCGAACTCATCGGTTCCACCCGTGGTTCCGTCGGGCGCGCCGCCGGGGTCACTTGCCCGGTTCACTCCTGGCGGCCACGGTGACGGCCACCCGCCGCGCCACCGCCGGGCGCGGCGTGTGCCGCCAGGGCCGGCACAGCCCGAGGAAGCTGGCGCCGGCCAGCAGCACGGCGACGAGTTGGACGACCGCCATCGGGACGGCGGTGTCCTCGCCCGCGACGCCGACCAGCGGCGAGGCGACGGCGCCGACGAAGAACGCCGAGGCGCCCAGCAGCGCCGCGGCCGAACCGGCCGCGTGCGGGGTGCGCATCAGGCCCTGCGAGTTCGCGTTGGGCAGGACCAGCGGCATCGCGGCCATCAGCACGAACAGCCCGACCGAGATCGGCACCAGGCCCGGGCGGCCGAGGAGACCGCTCGTCATCACCAGCAGCGACGCCGCGGCCAGCGTGAGGACGGCGAACCCGGCGGCCATCACCCGGTTCAGCGAGACCCGGCCGACCAGGATCTTTCCGTTGACCTGGCTCATGCCGACCAGGCCGATGGAGTTGGCCATGAAGATCAGGCTGAAGGTCTGCGGCGAGGCGCCGTAGATCTCCTGCACCACGAACGGCGAGGCCGAGATGTACGCGAACAGCGCCGCGAAGGTGAGGCTGCCCGCGAGCAGGTGGCCGGTGAAGACCCGGTCGCGGAACAGCCCGCCCATGGTGCGCAACGCGGTGGGCAGGCCGCCGGCGTCCCGCCGCTCCCGCGGCAGCGTCTCGGGCAGCCAGCGGGCGACGATCAGCACGAGAACGATGCCCATGGCGACCAGCACCAGGAAGATGCCGCGCCAGTTGGTCACCCGCATCAGCTGGCCGCCGAACACCGGGGACAGGATGGGCGCGACGCCGGAGATCAGCATCAGCGTGGAGAAGAACCGCGCCATGGCCAGCCCGTCGAACAGGTCGCGGACCACGGCCCTGGCGATGACGATGCCGGCGGCACCGGCCAGGCCCTGCACCAGGCGGAAGGCGATGAGCGCCTCGGCGGTGGGTGCGAGCGCGCAGGCGAGCGACGCCACCACGTAGCAGACCATGCCGACCAGCAGCGGCCGGCGGCGGCCGAGTTGGTCGCTCATCGGGCCGACCACCAGCTGGCCGAGGCCGAGCCCGAGCAGGCAGGCGGTGAGGCTGAGCTGCACGGTGGTGGTACCGGTGCCGAGCGCGTCGCCGACCTCGGGCAGCGCCGGCAGGTACATGTCCATGGAGAGCGCCGGCAGCGCCGAGAGGCTGCCGAGCACGAGGGTGAGCATCAGTCCGGCCCTCTGCTTACGGCTCAGCTGCTGTGCTGGAACGCCGTGCGCTGAGGGCCGGGGGTCCGGACCGGAGGCGGAGGGATGCGGTGGTGGTGGCTCCGGCGTGACGCGCCTTGGGTGGGCCGGAAGGGAGGTTGGGGACGGGCTGGCGGGTCGTATGTCGGCTTCCGCGGTCGGGGCTGACAGGCCGGACTGGGACATGCACCTCTCCGTGAGTTGTTGCGATCAGCCCAATCATCCCATGATCTGACCCCTGCCCGGGGCCGTCGATCATGTCCGGCTGATCACATCACTCTGCGTTCCGTACTGATGGATCCGACGGGCTCCTCGAACTGACGTGCCGTCACACCTCGGTCAGCCCCGGGTCGCCCGCCAGGGAGACGAACGAGGCGGCCGTGGCCAGCGTCGCCCCGGGCGAGGTCACGTAGTCGAGCGTGCGGAAGTCGGCGCGCAGCTGCTCCTCGTCGACGGTGACCACCAGATAGCCGCGGCGGCCGTCGAAGAACCGCAGGTGCTCGTTGGCCTCCGTGACGGCCTCCCAGTTCTCCGGGTTCTCCACGCCGTCGCCGCCGCTGGAGACGGAGGTGGTGACCAGCTCGACGCCGAGGGTGCGGGAGTCCTGGTCGGCGAAGTCCTCCTTGATGTCGAAGGCGAGGTGGACGTGCACGTCTCCGGTGAGCACCACCAGGTTGTCCACCCCGGCCGTCCGCACGCCGTCCAACAGCCGCTGCCGGGCGGCCGGATAGCCGTCCCAGGCGTCCATGGAGACCGCGCCCTCGCCCTCCAGCGGGTTGGTGCGGCGGGAGACGACGACCTGCTGGCCGATCAGGTTCCACACCGCCTCGCTCGCGCCCAGGCCGTCGGTCAGCCAGCGCTCCTGGGTGGCGCCCAGCAGCGAGCGGTCGGGCTCGTCGGATTCCGGACCCGGCAGCTGCCAGCCGTCGCCGTAGGCCTGGTCGTCCCGGTACTGGCGGGTGTCGAGGATGTCGAGCTGCACCAGCCGGCCGTACCGCAGCCGGCGGTAGAGCTGGAGGTCGGCGTCGACCGGCAGCTGCGGGGCCCGCAGCGGCATGTTCTCGTAGTAGGCGCGGTACGCGGCGGCCCGGCGGACCAGGAACTCCTCGGCCGGCACGTCGTCCTGGGAGACGGCGGCCGCGTAGTTGTTGTCCACCTCGTGGTCGTCCCAGGTGACGATGAACGGGTGGGCCGCGTGCGCGGCCTGGAGGTCGGGGTCGCTGCGGTAGAGCGCGTAGCGCAGCCGGTAGTCCTCCAGGGTCTCCGTCTCCCGGTTGAAGACGTCCGGCAGTTCCTCGTCGTACGCCCGGGCACCGGCCACCGAGTTGACGGCGTACTCGTAGAGGTAGTCGCCGGCGTGGATGACGGCGTCGACGCCCTCCTCCGTCGCCAGATGCGCGTAGGCCGTGTAGTAGCCCTGGTCGTAGCGCTGG
The DNA here is from genome assembly GCF_039871525.1 of Streptomyces sp. B6B3. NCBI lineage: Bacteria > Bacillati > Actinomycetota > Actinomycetes > Kitasatosporales > Streptomycetaceae > Streptomyces > Streptomyces sp. B6B3. The sequence continues at coordinate 177,704 of NZ_JBDPLU010000007.1, forward strand.
CAGGAGACCAGCGCGAAGCGCAGCTGGGCGGGCATCTCGTCCGCCGCGGGCGCGGTCCGGGTGCGGCCGACCTGGCTGGTCCACGTGCCGGTGGTGAAGCGGTAGTAGTACGTGGTGGCCGGCAGCAGGTTGCCGGCCTCGACGTGCACGGCGTGGTGGAACTCGGGGTAGGCGACGACCTCGCCGCTGCCGGCCGGGACCAGGAAGTCGGGGTCCTGGGTGATCTCCCAGGCGACGGCGACCGGCTCGGCCGCCATGCCGCTGTCTGGTTCGAAGGGCGCGGGGGCGAGCCGGGTCCACAGGGCGATCGAGTCGGGCAGCGGGTCTCCCGAGGCGACGCCCAGCGTGAACGGGTCGCTGTCGATGGTGGTGGCGACGTCCAGCGCGCGGCGCGGGGCCGTGGCCGCGGAGGCGGCCGAATCGCCGGCCGGCAGGTGAGTGGTGAACGCGAGCGCGGCCGCGGCGCCACTGACGGTCAGAAATCGACGACGGTCCAAGGTGCGGGCCGCGGCCCGGAGTTCGTCTGTGGGGGACGATGTCTGCGTCATGCAGGTAAGTGCAGCGGGGGAGGCCAGCGCACCGCTTACGGTGGCGCATCAGTGGCGTGACGGACAGATGAAAGGTTGTCCACGGAAGGTAACGAGTCCCCCGCCCAAACCACGCCAGCAGGCGACGCGTCGTTGAACGTTGCTCCGAACGCGCATGTGACGACCCCGTGGCCTCACCCGTTCGGAGCAACGCAGGGCGGGGCCGCAGGAACGCCCTCAGGCGTTCCTGCGGCCCCGCCGCGTATGGTCCCCGCGCGCCCCGTCAGACGCGCAGGCGCCGCACCCGTTCGTGGGTGTGCGACTCGATGTCCTGGATGGTGGAGTGCACCAGCTGGTGCGACAGCTCCGAGAGGGCACGGGCCGCGGCGAGTTCCCGGCCGATGTCCGGTACGTTCTCGTCGTCGGGGTTGGCGCGGGCCGTGCCCTCGGCCACCAGCACCGTGTCCTCCAGACCCTCCAGCCGCGCCTCCGCGCGGGTGAGGCGGTCGCTGGTGTCGAAGGCCAGGTGCACGTCCCAGGTCTCGTGCGTCATGATGCACCTCCCGGTCGAATCCCGGTCGAATCCCGGTCGAACCGTTGGCTCGTCGTCCGCTCCGACGGTGGCTCGCTCCGTCGTCGCTCCCCCGTTCGTGTTCGTGTTCCGTCCTTTCCATCGTCACCCCGAAAGCCCGGCGCCGCACGCCGGGGACCGGAGGGCCGCCCATGACCGCTCATCCGCCGGCGCTCGACGACCTCGACCGCCGCATCATCGCCGCCCTGGTCGCGAACGCGCGCACCAGCTACGCGGAGATCGGCGCCGCGATCGGCCTGTCCGCGCCCGCCGTCAAGCGGCGCGCCGACCGGATGCGGGAGGCCGGCGTGATCACCGGCTTCACGACCACCGTGCTGCCCGCCGCCCTCGGCTGGCGCACCGAGGCGTACGTGGAGGTGTACTGCGACAGCGCGGCGCCGCCCCGGCGGCTGGCGGACGTGGTGCGGGACCACCCGGAGATCACCGCCGCGATGACCGTGACCGGCGGGCCCGACGCGTTGCTGCACATCAGGGCCACCGACATCGCGCACTTCGAGGAGGTGCTGGAGCGCATCAGGGCGGTGCCGTTCATCCGGAAGACGGTCAGCCACGTGGTGCTCTCGCACCTGCTCAGCGGCAGCGTGGAGGCCGGCGCGAGCCCGCCCCCCGAGCCCGACGAAACGAACCGCCGCTGAGGGGCCGAAGCACGCAACATCGTTGCGTCCACACGCAATGTCGATTTGTTGTCGCTCACGACGGTCGTTCCTACGCTGACTGGTGAACCCCATCGACGCGAAACCCGCGGACGGGAGGACCCAGTGCCACGACCCCGGCGCTACCTGTGTTGCGAACCCCGCTACTTCGACGTGCGCTATGCCATCAACCCCTGGATGACCGAGGCGGCCCGGCCGGGCGCGGAGGTCGACACCGACCTGGCGATCGCCCAGTGGCGAACACTCGTCCAGGCGTACCGCGACCACGGTCACACGGTCGAGACCGTGGAGCCGGTCCCCGGACTGCCCGACATGGTGTTCGCCGCGAACGCGGCGCTCACCCTGGACGGCCGGGTCTTCGGCTCCCGCTTCCTGGCCCCCGAGCGGCGCCCGGAGTCCGCCGCCTACACGAGCTGGTTCAAGGCCGCCGGCTTCGACGTGCAGGAGCCCGAGCCGGAGTCGGTCTGCGAGGGCGAGGGCGATCTGGTCCCGGTGCGCGGACTGGTGCTGGCCGGCACCGGCTTCCGCACCACGCCGGAGGCGCACCGGGAGGTGCAGGAGTTCCTCGGGGTACCGACGGTCGGGCTGCGGCTGGTGGACCCGTACTTCTACCACCTGGACACGGCGCTCTTCGCGCTGGACGACGAGAACGTCGCCTACTACCCCGGCGCGTTCTCCCCCGGCAGTCGCGAGGTGCTGCGGCGCCTCTTCCCCGACGCGATCGTGGCGACCCGCGACGACGCGATGGCGTTCGGGCTCAACTCCGTCTCCGACGGCCGGCACGTCTTCGTCGCGCCGGACGCCACCGGGCTGATCCGGCAGCTCGAGCGGCGGGGCTACCGGCCCGTCCCCGTCGACCTCTCCGAGCTGCGCCGGGCCGGCGGGGGCATCAAGTGCTGCACTCAGGAGGTTCGGTCATGACCCTGGACTCGCCCGCGCGCGACGCGGCCCGTTCCCGCTCCTCGGCGGAGCTGATCCGCGCCGAGGACGCCGTTCTGGCGCACAACTACCACCCGCTGCCGGTGGTGATCGCCCGGGCCGAGGGCGCCTGGGTGCAGGACGTCGAGGGCCGCCGCTACCTCGACATGCTGGCCGGCTACTCGGCCCTCAACTTCGGCCACCGGCACCCGGCGCTGGTCGCGGCGGCGCACCGGCAGCTCGACGAGCTGACGCTGACCTCCCGCGCCTTCCGCAACGACCGGCTGGCCGGCTTCGCCGAGGGCCTGGCCGAGCTGACCGGGCTCGACCTGACGCTGCCGATGAACACCGGCGCCGAGGCCGTGGAGAGCGCCATCAAGGTGGCCCGCAAATGGGCGTACGACGTGAAGGGCGTGCCGCCCGACCAGGCCACGATCGTGGTCGCGGCGAACAACTTCCACGGCCGGACCACGACCATCGTGGGGTTCTCCAGCGATCCGGTGGCGCGCGAGGGCTTCGGCCCGTTCGCGCCGGGCTTCCGGGTCGTCCCCTACAACGACCTGGCGGCGCTGACCGACGCCGTGGACGAGACCACGGCGGCGGTGCTGATCGAGCCGATCCAGGGCGAGGCGGGCGTGCTGATCCCGGACGAGGGCTACCTGATGGGCGTCCGGGAGCTGACGCTGCGGACCGGGACGCTTTTCATCGCCGACGAGATCCAGTCCGGACTCGGCCGCACGGGCACGACGCTCGCCGTGGACTACGAGGGCGTGCGCCCCGACGCGGTGTTGCTCGGCAAGGCGCTGGGCGGCGGCATCGTCCCGGTGTCCGCGGTGGTCGCCCGCCGCGACGTGCTCGGCGTGCTGCACCCCGGCGAGCACGGCTCCACGTTCGGTGGCAACCCGCTCGCCGCGGCGGTCGGCTCGGCCGTCGTCGACCTGCTGCGCACCGGCGAGTTCCAGCGACGCGCGGCCCAGCTGGGCGAGGTGCTCAGGGCCGGCCTGGCCGAGCTGACCGGCAAGGGCGTGGTCGCCTACCGCTGCCGCGGGCTGTGGGCCGGCATCGACGTGGACCCGGCGATCGGCACGGGGCGGGAGATCAGCGAGCGCCTGATGCAGGAGGGCGTCCTGGTCAAGGACACCCACGGCTCCACGATCCGGCTGGCCCCACCGCTCACCATCACCCAGGAGGACCTGGAGGCCGCCCTCGCCACCCTGGCGACGGTCCTGACGTAGCCGTCCCGCGTCAGCGCGGCGGCGTCAGCCGGGCCCCTCCGGCATCGGGCCCGTCCTCGTCAGCCCTTTACGCAGCTGCGTCGGACTGACCCCGGTCGCTTCGCGGATGCGACGGGAGAAGTGAAAGCTGGTGCTGAAGCCGCAGTGGGCGGCAACCGCGCCGACCGACAGATCGGTGGACGACAGCAGTTCGATCCCCAGAGTGACCCGCCTGCTCCACAGATACTCCATGGGCGTCGTACCAAGATGCGCGCGGAACAACCGAATGAGGTGTGGTGGCGTGACGCCCGCGGCCTCCGCGATATCGCCGAGGGTGAGCCGCTGCTCCACATTCCTGTGGATGTGCAGGCGGGCCAGTTCGAGTGACCGCGGAAATCGCTTCGGGTCGGCTTCCACCTCGGCCAGGTAGCGCAGCAGTATCGCGGTGGCGAGTGCGTCGAGCAGGGCGCCGTCGGCCGTGAGGTGGGTGAGCTCGCAGGTCAGGGCCTCGCGGACGAGGTAGGTGATGGCGGAGGACGCGGCCTTCCTCCGCGGCAGCTTCCACAGGCGCTCACGCATCGCGGGAGTGAGTCCCCGGAGCTCACCGGCGAACCAGGACTGCCGCGTGAGCTGGGCGTCGTCGAACCGCAGCCTGCTGACATCCCCCGGAAGGAAGAGGGCGACCTCGCCCTCCCCGGCCTGGAACGTCATGTCCACCAACTCCGCCCGCATCGCCCCACGTTGAGTGATGACGAACAGGACCTCGCGCAGGGCCTGCGGAGTGGTCGCGGTGCCCGCGGGATAGGTGATCTCGCCGAAACGAGCCCCGAGGACCCCGAACAGGTCGCCAGTACCGGCATCAAACTCAGACATGGAATCACACATCTCAGCCATTGGTCCGCCCTGTCGGTGTCGCTACGGTTACCGCCATGCTAATGCTGCGTACGGACCTGCTGGTGGTCGGCGGAGGGCTCGGAGGTGTGGCCGCCGCCCTGACCGCCGCCGAGCACGGGATCAATGTCATAGTGACTGAGCAGACCGACTGGCTCGGCGGCGTGCTGACCAGCCAGGCGGTACCGCCGGACGAACACCCATGGATCGAGCAGTTCGGATGCACTCGGACGTATCGCCGGTTTCGGGATGACATCCGCGACTACTATCGGCGACATTACCCGCTCGTCGACTCGGCTCGTCGGCGACCGGATCTGAACCCGGGAGACGGCCGGGTGTCCGCCCTGTGCTTCGAGCCTCGGGTCGGCGTGCGGGTGATCGAGGCGATGCTGGCGCCCTTCGTGTCGTCGGGGCGGCTGCGTGTGCTGTTGGAGCACCAGCCCACCGCCGCTCACGCGGACGGCGACCGCGTGATGGAAGTCGTCCTGAGGGACGCACGCAGCGGCGAGCAGGTGAGCGTGACGGCGGACTGGTTCGTCGACGCCACGGACACCGGCGAGTTGCTTCCCCTGTGCGGGGTCGAGCACGTGATGGGCGCGGAGGCCCGCGCCGACACCGGGGAGCCGCACGCCGCGGAGCGTTCCGATCCCCTCAACATGCAGCCGATTTCGGTGTGCTTCGCGCTGGACCATGTCTCCGAGGCGGACTTCACCATCGCCAAGCCGGACGAGTACGAGGAATTCCTCACTCAACGGTGGCCGGACTGGCCGGAGGGTCAGCTGAGCTTTCTGGCCCCCGAGCCGAAGACCCGCAGGGTGGTCAAACGCGGTTTTCTCCCGAACCCGCCACCCGACGCCGCCCGCGAGGGCGACCGGGAACTGTGGCTGTTTCGACGCATCGCCAACCGGCAGAACTTCACGCCGGGCGCCTACGACACCGACATCACGCTGGTGAACTGGCCGCAGATGGACTACTGGGGCGGACCGATCATCGGGGTGGCGGAGGAGCAGGCCGCGGAGCATCTTCGCCGGGCCAAAGCGCTGAGCCTGAGCCTCTTGTACTGGTTGCAGACGGCGGCGCCCCGACCGGACGGCGGAACCGGCTGGCCCGGCCTCCGGCTGCGAGGGGATGTCGTGGGCGACACCACGGACGGTCTCGCCAAAGCGCCCTATGTCCGCGAGTCCAGACGCATCAAGGCCGAACGCACCGTCGTCGAACAGGACATCGCCCTCGACGTGCGAGGCGATCACGGCGCGGTCGCCTTCCCCGACACCGTCGGCCTTGGTTCCTACCGCATCGACCTGCACCCCTCCACGGGCGGCGATCCGTACATCGACATCGGCTGCTGCCCGTTCCAGCTCCCGCTCGGTGCGTTGCTCCCCGTCCGGGTCGACAACCTGTTGCCGGCGGCGAAGAACATCGGAACGACCCACATCACCAACGGCTGTTACCGCATGCCGCTCGTGGAATGGAACGTCGGCGAGGTGGCGGCACATCTCGTTTCCTACTGCACCGCACATCGGATGCCGCCGCGCGCGGTCCGCGCCAAACCCGACCATCTCGACGCCTTCCAGCAACGCCTCATCGCGGCGGGCGTGGAACTTTCCTGGCCACCCGTCCACGGCTACTGACCCGTCACGTACAGGAGTTCGCCATGCCCGCAACTGATGGGTCACCGCAGACCCGACGCTCCTTCCTCACGAGCGCCGGCATACTCACCGCCGGCGTGATCGCCGGATGCGCACCGCCCGGCACGACCGGCGGAGGTTCCTCGTCCCAGGCGTCCGCTCCCGGTCCCGTGGGATCCGATCCGGTGGACGGCTCGCTGTCGTTCGCGCACTGGCGCGCCGAGGACAAGGAGGTCTTCGACGACCTCGTCCGGACCTTCACGGACCGCAACCCGGGATCCGCCGTGCGCCAGGACGTCCTGTCCTCGGGCTCCTATCTCACGACCGCGCTGCAGCGAATCCGCAGCGGCAGCGTCGGCGACGTGTTCGCCGCCTTCGTGGGAGCTCAGTTCCAGGACATGACGGCCGCGGGACTGTTCACGGATCTCTCCAGCCAGACCTTCCTGTCTCGCGTGGACACCTCCGCGCTCGACCTGAGCACCGACGCGGACGGCCGCCGTCTTGGTCTGCCGTACCAGCACATCTTCCACATGCCCCTGGCGAACATGGATCTGTTGGAGCGAGCGGGCGTTTCGGAACAGCCCGCGGACTGGGACGGCTTCCTCGGCCTGTGCGAGGCGCTGCTGGGCCTGGGCGTGGTACCGATCGCGTGGCCCGGCGGCGAGCCAGCCAACGCCGGGCAGCTGTTGAAGACCATGGTGATGAACAACGCCCCCTGGCCCGACATGTTCGCCCGTATCGAGGCCGGTACGGCGACGGCCACCGACGACTGGTTCGTCCGCACCCTCCAGCAGTTCGTGGAGCTGCGTCCCTACGTGCAGCCGCAGGCCCTGGGGTCCACCGTCGAGCCGCTCCAGCAGTCGTTCGCACAGGGAGACGCCGGGATGCTCGCCACCGGGTCGTTCCACATCGGCGCGGTGCGCCAGGCCGGTGCGGAGTTCCCGATCGACCTCGTCGCCCCCATCACGGTCTCGAGGAACGAGGCCAGGTACGTCGGGGTGCACAACCAGTCCTTCGTGGTCGGGGTCCGGTCCGACACGGAGGAACTGGACACGGCGTTGAAGTTCGTGGAGTTCCTCACCGAGCCGGACGTGGCGAAGACCTACGCGGACGGCACGGTGCAGCACAGTTGCGTCAGCGGAATCGAGTACGACAACCCGGATCTGCGGACGACGGCACACTGGCTCACCGCCGAGACCATACTCGCCCCGCACGTCCCGGTACGCAATCTGGAGATCCGGCGCGTCCTGGACAACGCGAGCATTGAGGTACTCGGCGGAGCCGACCCCGAGCAGGCGGCCGAGCAGGCCCAGCATCTGGTCGAGCAGCAGCGATGACGACCTCGTTGACCCCACGCCCGTCGGGTGAACCGGACGCGGGCCGCCTCCCCGAGGGTCCGCGGCGCGCCACACCGCGACTCGCGCGGCTGCCGCGACCGGCTCGACGGAAGAGGCCTCAGGGCTCGTCGCGGACGCATCCGGCGCTGTGGCTGTTCCCGATTCCCGCACTGGTGTTGTACGTCGTCTTCTTCGCCGGCCCGACGGTTCAGGCGGTCCAGTACGCGCTCACGGACTGGAACGGATATGAGGACACCTATCGCAACGTCGGGATGGAGAACTTCTCCAATCTGGCCACCGACGACGACTTGTTCTCCCAAGCCCTCAGCAACAACCTCAGGTTCATGCTCACCGTGGTCGTCTTCCAGACGCTGTTCGCGCTGGTGTTCGCCGTCTATCTGGCGGCCACGACACGGTCGTCCGTCTTCCTGCGGGCGCTGTTCTTCTTCCCCACCATCCTGTCCTCGGTGTCGGTCGCCTTCGTCTGGCGGTTCGTCTACGACCCCAGCTTCGGGCTTGCGAACCGCGGCCTGGACGCCGTGGGGCTGGACGGCCTGCGCAGCTCGTACCTGGGCGACCCGCAGCAGGCGATCTACTTCGTCGCCCTCACCCAGATCTGGTTTCACACGGGTCAGATGATGGTGATCTACATCGCGGGTCTCCAGGTGATCCCTCGCGAGTTGTACGAGGCGGCGGAGGTGGATGGCGCGTCCCGCTGGCAGCAGTTCCGGTTCGTGACGTGGCCCCTGCTCGCGCCGGCGACGGCGATCGTCGTCGCCTATACCACGATCCAGTCCTTCAAGGCGTTCGATCTGATCCTGGGCCTCAGCGGCAACCCGCCGAAGCCCTCCCTGGACATCCTGTCCACCCGCATCTTCAGCACCTTCTCCAACTCGGAATACGGCTACGCCGCGGCGGAGTCGGTCCTGTTCATGATCGTGATTGCGATGGTGACCTTCCTGCAGCGTCGCGCCGTCCGTATTCTCCAGGCAGGGACGTGAAGGAAAACGAAATGGGTTATCAACTGATCCGCCGAAGCATGCTGTTCACGTATGCGGTGATCGTGACCGTGCCGCTCATCGTCGTCCTGCTTGGCAGTCTCAAGAGCACACCCGAGCTGTTCTCCTCCCCCTACGCGCTGCCCACGTCACTGCGGCTCGACAACTACGCGGAGGTCCTGGGCAAACAGAACCTCACGACGGCGTTCGTCAACAGCATGCTGGTAACCGTGTGCTCCGTGGGCCTGACGCTCTTCCTGGCCAGCCTGGCCGCCTACGCCGCCACTCGGATCACCGGATGGCTGATAGGCGTGGTCTACGCGTTCCTGATACTGGGCATGGCCGTGCCGGCGCAGACGAACATGGTCCCGCAGTACGTGCTGTTCTACTCCCTCGGACTGACCGACAGCCTGGTCGGGCTCGTGCTGATCCACGTTGTCGTCACCCTGCCCATCGCGGTCTTCATCCTGACCGGATTCATGCGGTCTCTGCCGCGCGACATCTTCGAGGCGGCCTCCCTCGATGGCTCCGGACCGTGGCGGACCTATCGGCAGATCGTCATGCCGCTGTCGAAGCCGTCCCTGGCGGCTACCGCCATCTTCCTGTTCGTTATCCATTGGAATGATGTGCTCTACCCACTCCTGCTCATCACGGATCCGGACAAGAAGACGCTGCCGCTGGCGTTGCTGGACTTCCAGGGCGAATATCTCACGGACTACCCACTGCTGTTCACGGGCGTGATCATCGCCTCGGCGCCCGTGGTACTCGCCTATGTCTTCCTGCAACGCTACTTCATCGCCGGAATGACCGCGGGCGCCATCAAGGGCTGATGAGCGTTCACGTCTCGGAAACCACTCTTTTCCTGGGCATGGGGAGATGACACAACATTCCGGAGAGGTTGCTACCTCACCGCAGAGCAGTCAGGCAGTCGAGATTCCCGTCGAGGAGGCCGGCAGGTATCACGTGATAGTCGTCGGCGGCGGGCTGAGTGGCGTGTGCGCGGCCGTCGCCTCAGCCAGAACGGGGGCACGCACGCTGCTGGCCGAGGCCCTTCCGTTCGTTGGCGGCAACGGAACCACCGGGCTGCCCATCAGCGGGCTGCGCGCCAGGAACTCCGACAGCGTGGTCGTTCGCGGTCTCGTCGCTGAGATTCTTGATCTGATGCGTCGCCGCAGCGCGGTGAGCAGCGACTTCGCGCGTCAGGACTGGATCGCGGTGGACGCCGAACAGTTGCAGCTCGTTCTGGGACACCTTCTGGAGTCGGCGGGCGTGACCCTGCTCACGTACTCTCCGCTGCTGGCCGCGGTCCGCGCCGGTGTTCGGATCAGTGATGCTGTTTTCTACAACAAGGACGGGCGCGCTCTGAGATACCGCGCGGAGATGTTCGTCGACACCACGGGAGACGCACAGGTGGCGCGCCTCGCCGGACTCACCACGCCCATGGGCCGCCAACGCGACGGACGCACACAAACCATGTCGCTGGTCTTCTCGGTGGCCGGAATCAGGGAACGCCGAACTCCGCCCGATGACGCGGTCGTGGACCTGTGGAACAGGTTGCAGGAGACCGGTACGTATCGGCGGAACCAGCGCCGCAACCCATCGATCAACCGCGTGATCAACCGGCCAGGATGGCGTTCGTTCATCGCCACCCGAATCCATGTCCCCAAGGGCACCGACAACAGACTGCTCGCCGTGGCCGAACTGGAGGGGCGGAAGCAGATCGAAGAGTTTGTGGAGTCATTCCTGCGGGCGCGCGTTCCCGGGTACGAGCACTGCTTCCTTGCCCAGATAGCCAACCACGTTGGCGTACGTGAAACCCGACGCGTCTCCGGGCTGTACGAGATGAGCGTCAGCGACCTGCTGACCGGGCGGAAGTTCCCCGACTCGATCGCCTGCAACGCCAGCTCGGTCGAGAACCATCAACCGGACAGCGGAAGCGTACAGTGGCAACACCTGAGCGACGGCGACTACTACACCATCCCCTACCGTTCCCTGGTGGCCCGGGAGGTGGAGAACCTGTTCGCCAGTGGGCGTTGCATCAGCGCCAGCCACGAGGCGCTGGCAGCACTGCGGGTCCTGAGCCCGTCCATGGCGACCGGACAGGCAGCGGGCACGGCCGCCGCCCTGGCCGCCCTGCGACGAACGTCGGCACATGAACTCGACCCGGAACTCCTGAGAGCGGCGCTGAGGAGCTCCGGAGCGATCGTTGACTGAACCTCGGACCGCTGACCGGCGGAACGCACAGGACCGGCACGGTCATTCGGGGTCGAGGACGCGGTGGGTGGTGTCGGCGCGGGCGAAGGCGGGGAACTGGTCGGGGGCGCATTCCACGTCGGCCCAGGCGGGGCCGGTGAGCGGCGGGCAGCCGACGAGCGGCGTCCACTCCCCCGGCGGAACGTACAGGGCGCGGTGGCCGCCGGGCTGGAGGATCGGCGCCACCAGGACGTCGGGGCCGAGCAGGTACTGCAGGTCGGCGTCGCGGGCCCGGCGGTCCCCGGGGTAGGCCAGCGGCATCGGCCGCATCAGTGGCAGCCCGTCGCCGGCCCACGACTCCCGCTCGGCGCCGCTCTCCAGACCGCCCTCCGTGCCGGGCTCGAGCGGCTGTGGGGGGAAGTCCGGCGGCTGGGACGCCGCCACCGCGCAGCGGATCAGGTAGCGCCGCAGCCGGTGCCGGAGCCGGCACGCCTCGATGGCGGCGGAGCGCGCGGGCTCGGGGTAGGCGGTCGGCTCCCGCCGCCCCATCCCGTGCATCCGCATGATCGGCGCGAACGCCGCCCACTGCACCCACCGCCCGTAGAGCTCGGGGTCCACGTCCGCGAACACCGCGTCGGGCGTCATCCCGCGGCGGAGCTCGCCGGCCTGGGCGAACGAGTCGGGCGTCCAGTAGCCGCCCGCGTCGAAGGTGACGGCCGAGAAGCCGCTCAGCGACATCGACAGCACCGCGCGGAGCGTGCAGGTCAGGCCGCTCCAGGTGGACGGCATGTCGCCGGCCCAGTGCGCCGCGTACCGCTGGGAGCCGGCCGAGCCCGACCGGCACAGCGGCACGAAGTCCGCGCCCCTGACCTCCGCGCCGGCCTCGCGCACCACCTTCTGGTAGAGCACGCCGTACGAGTCGCGCCGCTCGCCGCCCACGCTGCCGTCGGCGAAGACCGCGTCCTCGGCGATCTCCTCGCCGAAGTCCGCGAGCAACGCCGTGTTGCCCTCCTCCCGCAGCACCCGGGCCAGCCGCCTCCGCCACCAGGCCCTGGCCTCCGCGTTGGTGAAGTCGACGGGCACCGTCTCGGGGTTGTCCGCGGTGGCCGCCGGGCGGCCGTTCGCGGTGTGCACCAGGTGGCCGCGCTCGGACAGCTCGTGCGCGAGCGGCGAGTCGCGGCTGACGTAGGGGTTGATCCACAGGCTGGTGCGGACGCCGCGCTCGGCCAGCGGCCGGCTCCATCCGGCGGGGAAGCGCCGGCGGTCGGGGCCCGCGGTCCAGGACGCGTCGTCGAGCACCGACTCGGCCAGCCACTCGTCGACGTGCACGACGTCCACCGGGCAGCCGGCCGCGCGGAGTTCGTCCACCGTGCGGAGCACCTCGTCCGCCGTGAAGTAGGAGCTGCGGCTCATCCACACCCCGTAGGCCCAGTCGGGCAGCGCGCACGGCACGCCGGTGAGCGCGTGGTAGCGCGCCAGGATGGCGGGCGCGTCGCCGGTGATCAGGAACAGGTCCAGTTCGTCGCCGCCGATGAGCAGCCTGGCCGCCTCGGAGTGGGTGGCGCCGATGTCCGCGTCCACCGCCTCGCCGGTCCGCGCGAACACCGCCCAGCCGGCGTCGGACCAGAGCAGCGGGACGTTGAGGTAGGCGGAGTCCCGGCCGGCGGCGCGGTTCTCCTCGATGTTCCGCAGCCTCCGGTGCCGGCCGCGCAGGTTGATGCCCTGGTAGCTCTCGCCGCCGCCGTACACGGCCGCGTCCGGCGCGAGATGGATGGTCTCCACCCAGCCGGCGGGCCGGCCGTCGGCGGCCGGGAGCCGGCCCGCGTGGAACGGGACGGTCCTGCCCTCGGCCTCCGCGAACCGTTCGTACGGGCCGAGGCTCAGCCGCTGCGGGACGTCCCCGTTGGGTCCCGCGGGGGCGTCGGCGCCCTCGGCCGGGCCCCACAGCGCCTCCACGCCGGGCCCGGAGATGACGGTGCCCCGGCTGGTGCCGGTCAGCCGCGCGGGATGGTCGGCGAGTCCTTCCACCAGCAGTTCGTCGGCGCCCCTCCCCTCCGCCCCCTCGGTGCGCAGCCGCAGCACCCCGGGCACCGGAACGGAGCAGGCGAAACGCACCACCCGCCCCGACCCCAGGGTGACCCGCAGCCGGCCACCCGTCTCGGGGGCGCAGGCCACGTACGGGTCCGTCTCCATCACCGGCGCCGGGTACCCGGCCGTCCCACCAGCAAACGGCGCGGAAACGGTGGGGCACGACGGGGGTCGGATCCGGCTACTACAGCTACGCTCTGTCAGGGCCGCACGGGGACCGTCAGCCGGTCGCCGTGGCCACCCCGCACGACCTCGCGGCCGAACTCGCGGACGAGCCACGGGATCCATGGCCCCTACCTCCTTTCGCACCGCTGACCACGGCGTTCCGCTCACACTAGGATGCGTGCACGTCTCGTCGCAGTGCGTGAGGAGTGCTCCGTTGACCCCGAGGACTAGAAGCCTCTACATCACCGGCGTCTGGCCCTGGCCCCGGAACTCCGGAGGTCGGTTACGGGCGGCCGCGACCGTGCGGGCGTTGGCCGCCCTCGGCCCCGTGGACGTCGTCCAGCTGGCCGGCACCCGGCGCCCGGCCGTGCCCGACGAACCCGACCCGGACGTGCGGGAGTCGGTCACGCTGCTCCCCCTGGACGCCGCCGCCCCCGAGGTCCTCTCCGCCGCGGCGCGGGCGACGGAGGCGGCCCGCGACGCGGACTACCCGGCGCAGGTCGCGGAGATGTGCGGCGCCTACCGCGACCGGCTCGCCGACTGGCTGGCCGGCCACCGGTACGACGTCGTCTGGTGCAACCGCGTCAACTCCTGGGCGCCCGTGCACGGGCTGCTCACCGCCCCCTGCGTGATCGACGTCGACGACCTGCAGAACCGCCTGGCGCAGCAGCGGCTCGACGCCACGGGAGACGCGGCGGAGGCGGAGAACGCCAAGCGCTGGCTGCGCACGCAGGAGGCCGCGGCGCGCGGCGCGGACTGGCTGGTGGTGTGCAGCGAGTTGGACCGCTGCCGGCTCGGCGTGGAGAACTGCGGCGTGGTGCCGAACGTCTACCTCGACACGGCGGAGGTCACGCCGTTATCCAGCGCCGAACCCCGGCCGCGCATCCTGCTCCAGGGCCTGTTCCGCTATCCGCCGAACGCGGACGCCGCGAGACGCCTGGTCGACGACGTCCTGCCGCTGGTCCAGCGGGAGTTCCCGGACGCCCGGGTCTGGTTCGTCGGGCAGCACGGGGGCGAGCTCGACCGCTACGCCGGGCGGGACGACGTCCGGATCTTCGACGTGGTGCCCGACGTCCGGCCGTACGTGCGCGCGGCGGACGTGGTCGCGGTGCCGCTGCGCTTCGGCAGCGGCACCCGGCTGAAGCTCCTGGAGTCGTTCGCGATGGGCACGCCCGTGGTGAGCTCGCAGCTGGGCGCCGAGGGCATCGCGGCGACGCACGGCGAGCACATCCTGCTGGCGGACGACGCGGAGGAGCAGGCCGCGGCCGTGCTCGGCCTGCTCCGCGACCCGGCGGCCCGGCGGCGGATCGTGGCCGGCGCCCGGGAGTTGGTCGACCACCGGTACGGCGCCGCGGTCCTGAACGCGACCGTCGCCGAAGCCGTCGCCCAGGCCCGCCGCACCTTCGACCACCGGCGGGAATCCGGCTGACTCGACCAACAACGGTCCCCGGCTCCCGGCCTGCGGGCCGGGAGCCGGGGACCGTGCGGGTCGGGACGCTCAGCGGAGCGCGCGACGGCCGGCGCGCCGGGCGCCGACCAGCGGGAGCAGGTTGAGCAGCAGGCCGCCCACCGCGACGCCGGTGACCAGGTTGATGCCGGGCCGGTAGGGGCCGAAGTCGACGCCGGCGCCCTCCGCTCCGGCCACCAGCGCGGTGACCAGGGCGAGCACCAGCGCGGCGCCCACCTGTCCGGAGGTCTGCACCAGCCCGGAGGCCAGGCCCTGTTCCGAGTCGTCGATGCCCTCGGTGGCCTGCGCCATGATCGCGCTGAACCCGAAGGCGAAGCCGCCGCCGAGCAGCAGCATGGTCGGCAGGACGGTGACCAGGTAGTCGGGCGTGGTTCCCGCGGTGGCCAGGAACCATCCGTAGCCGAGGCTCATCGACGCCATGGAGGCGAGGATCAGCGGCGGCGTGCCGTACCGGTTGATCAGCCGGCCGACGAACGGGGAGCTGAGGGCCACCAGCAGGCCCGCGGGCAGCAGCCCGAACGCCATCCGCAGCGGCGACCAGCCGAGACCGTCCTGCAGGTAGAGGGTCATGACGAACTGGAAGCTCAGGTACGAGCCGAACAGGCCGATCATGCTCAGGTTGGCGCGCACCACGGTCCCGATCCGCAGGATGCCGAACCGCACGAGCGGGTGGGCGACCCGCTTCTCCACCAGGACGAAAGCGGTCAGCAGCGCGACGGAGAGGGCGATGGAGCCGAGCGTCAGCGGGTCGAACAGGCCGCGTTCGGGCCCGGACACCACGGTGTAGACGGCGAGCAGCATGCCACCGGTCAGGGTGGCGGCGCCGACCAGGTCGTGGCCGCCGCCGGCCGCGGGACGGTCCCGGGGTATCAGCAGGTAGCCGGCCACGACGGCGAGCACGGCGAGCGGAACGGGCGTCAGGAACGTCCAGCGCCAGCCGAGGCCGGTGAGCAGGCCGCCCAGGATCAGCCCCGAGGAGTAGCCGCTCGCGCCGAACGCGGAGAAGACGGCGAGCGCCCGGTTGCGTTGCGGGCCCTCGCGGAACGTGGTGGTCAGGATGGACAGCGCGGTGGGCGCGGTGAAGGCGGCGGCGAGGCCCTTGACGAAGCGGGTGGCGATCAGCAGCGGGCCGTTGTCGACCAGTCCGCCGAGCAGCGAGGCGGCGGCGAAGACGGTGAGGGCGATGAGGAAGACCCGCCGGCGCCCCAGCAGGTCGGCCATCCGGCCGCCCAGCAGCATCAGGCCGCCGTAGCCGAGCACGTAGCCGTTGACGATCCACTGCAACGAGGTGGCGGACAGGCCGAGTTCGTGGCCTATCGACGGCAGGGCCACGCCCACCATCGACACGTCGAGCGCGTCCAGGAACAGCACCAGGCACAGCACGGCCAGCACGCCCCAGAGGCGTGGGGTCCAGCGCTGCTCGTCGACGGTGGCCCTGGGGGCTGACGGCGCGGCCGGCGCCCGGGTGGGCACGGCGGTGGGCTGCGCCTCGACGGTCGTAGAGGTCGTAGAGAGGGACATGGCCCGAGACATTACATGCGCACGCATCTAGTGTCTACGCATAAAATGTGTGAGCAATAAATTCGGTTGCATGTAGCACGGCTGTCCGATAGCGTGAGGGGGTGTCCGCAGATGCTGTGCTCGCCGATCGGTGGCGGTCCCTGCTGTCCCGGTACAGCCGGATCGCGCACGACCTCGACCGCGAGCTCCAGGCCGCGCACGGCCTGACCGTCAGCGACTACGAGGCGCTGGACCGGCTGCTCAGCGAGCCCGACCGCAAGGTCCGGGTCCAGGACCTGGTCGACGACATGCACCTCAGCCAGAGCGCGCTCTCCCGCGCGGTGGCCCGCCTGGAGAAGTGCGGCCTGGCCCACCGTGACATGTGCGACACCGACCGCCGCGGCGTCTTCGTCACGCCGACGGAGACGGGCCGCGTCGTCCACGCCGAGGCCCGCAAGACCTACCTCGCGGTCCTCTCCCAACACCTCGCCTGAGCGAGGCCGTCGCGGCGCGTTACGGTGCGTTCGGCCCGGGTGCGTTCAGCACGGCGCGTCCGACCCGAGTGCTCCCAGCGCGGCGCGTCCCAGCGCGGCGCGTTCAGCCGACCTCGATGCCCGCGGCCGTCAGCCGGCGGGCGATGTCCGGCCAGGCGTCCGGCGAGGCCGAGCTCACGGCCGGCTCCGGCTCCTGCCGAAGCGCGAGGTCGCGGTCCTTGAAGCCGCTGGAGGTGGTGACGCACACCACGGGTCCGTCCACCGGCCCCTCGCGGCGCAGCGCCGCCAGGCCCGCCAGCCCCGCCGCGCTCGACAGCTCCATCCACAGTCCCTGCGCCGCCGCCTCGGCCCGCGCGGCCCGCATCTCGTCGTCGGTGACCAGCAGCGCCCGCCCGCCGCTCCCGGCGATCGCCAGCACGCCGCGGTAGCCGCCCACCGGACAGGCGATCGCGTACGCGTCGGTCGGCCCCAGGTCGACGACCGCCGCCGGGCGCCCCTGCCGCAGCGCGGCGTGCAACGGCCCGCCGGCGGCCGGCTCGCATCCGTACAGCCGCGGCACGTGGGTCGCCAGCCCCAGCCGGCGCAGCTCGGCGAAGCCCTTCCACACGCCGAACAGCAGCTCGCCGTAGCCGGTGGGCACGAACACCGCCTCGGGCACACCGATCTCGGTGAAGATCTCGTACGCCACCGTCTTGTACCCCTCCACGCCGAAGGGGTGGCCGGTGTGCGTGACGGTGGAGCTGCTGACCGGGTGCAGCCCGCAACGCGCCATGAGCGTCCGGGCCAGCGGCCACCGCTCGGCCACCGGCACCGGCAGCACCACGGCGCCGTACGCGTCCATGAACGCGCGCACCGCCGGCGGCGCCTCCGGCGAGGTCAGCACGACGCAGCGCAGCCCGGCGCGGGCCGCGAACGCCGCAGCCGAGGCGCCGTGGTTCCCCGACGAGGCCACCAGGACCCCCGGCGCCCCGACCCCGACGGCCGCGCTGACCGAGCACCGGTTGAGCCGGTCCTTGTGGCTCCACGTCGGGTTGCGCGACTCGTCCTTGACGAACACCCCGTCCCCGACGTCCACCAGCGGCGTCTGCCCCTCCCCCAGCCCCGGCGCGGCCAGCGGCGGCAGCAGCGGGCCCCAGCGCTCCAGGCCGAGCCGGGGCGCGGCCGACTCCCGGGTGGCGAAGAGGTCCGCGGGCAGCCGCTCGTAGTCGTAGTCCACCTCGACCGGGTAGGCCACCTCGTCCGTGCTGGTCCGCGGGCAGCCGTCAGTCAGCGGCGGCCACAGCGGGTACGTGACGTCCGGGTCGCCGAGCGACCGCTGCCCGCGCGCCAGCGAGACCTCGGCGCCCGCGCCCGGCTCGATCCCGCCGGACTCCCCCACCCCGGCCCCGGTCACGCGCGGCGCCACTTCCGGAGGCTGACCATCTCGCGCGGGGGCGTCTCCCGGCTGCCGACCTCGACGTAGGAGACCTCCGCGGCGTAGACGCTCCCCTCGGAGTCGACGGCGACGCTGTGCAGCCAGTTGAACTGGTCGGGCGCCTCGCCCGGCAGGTCGGCGCCGAACGACGTGACCAGCCGGCCCTCCCGGTCGTGTATCCGTATCTTGTGGCCGAGGTTGGGCACCCCGTGCTGGACCGGCGGCGGGCCCTGCTCGGCGACGTACACGTTGGTGTCGGCGCCGCGCCCGGCGCAGACGGCGACCGCCTTGTGCGCGTGCCAGGTGGTGCGGAACTCCCCGTCCAGCGAGAACACCTGCACCCGGTGGTTCTCCCGGTCGCACACCACGACCGCGTCGTCGCCGAACATCGCCACGTTGTGCGGCAGGCTGAACTGGCCCGGTTGGCTGCCCGGTTCACCCCACGACGCGATGTGCCGGCCCTCCGCGTCGTAGCGGTGCACCCGGGAGTTGCGGTACCCGTCCGACACGAAGACGTCGCCGGTCAGCGGCGACACGGCCACGTCGGTGGGCCGGTTGAATGGCTCGCCGCTCTGGAACCCGCTGGGCCGGCCGGTCCCGATCGTCAGCAGCGTGCCGCCCCACCGGTCGGTCTTGGTCGCCGTGTTGCCGACGTCGTCCACCAGCCACAGGTTGTCCTCGTGGTCCACGGTGATCGCGTGCGCCCGCAGGAACCGGCAGCCCTTCCAGCGCGGCATCAGGTTCCCGTACGGGTCCTCGAAGAGCTCCGTCCCGACGAACGGCGTCTCGTTCCCCCACATGTCCACGACGTTCCCGTCGCGGTCGAAGACGAGCACCGGCATGTTGCCGCGGTTGAAGACGTAGACCCGGTCCGCCGAGTCGACGGCGACGGAGGTGGCCTCCCGCAGCCAGATCCCGTGCGGGACCTTGGCCCAGAAGGGCACCGGCTCATACACGGTCTCACTGGTCGCCGGTCCGACACCCATGCTGTTCCCTCCAGGCCCCGCGCACCGGCCCGGAATCATAACCCGCCGCTCAGTCGCCCGGCTCGGTCGGTGTCAGGTCCCGGTCGGTGATCCGGGCGAGGTGGCTGGCGAAGGTCGCGCGGGCGTCGGGGGTGAGGCGGGCGAGGGCGACCATCGCCGAGATGATGACGTCGCAGAGCTCGGACTCGACGTCCGCCCAGCTGTGCGAGTAGCCCTTCCTCGGGTTCTGGCCGGTCGCCCCGATGACCGCCTCGGCGACCTCCCCGGCCTCCTCGGTGATCTTGAGGATCTGGAGGATCCGCCGCTGCTCCACGGGCAACGTGCTGTGCGCCTCCAGCCGGGCGGCCAGCCGCTCGACGACGTCCCAGACGTCCCCTGCGTCCCCTGCGTCCCCGGTCTCGGGTGATCCCACGCCGCTCCCCGCACCGTCCGCCGCCGCGGCCGGCACCCTAGCGCCCACCCAGCCGCTCCCGCAGTTCCTCGTCGTCGGAGAGGAACCAGGTGTGCCGGCCGCGGTTGCACTCGCGGACGAAGTCGCGCAGCGCGGGACTGGCCTCCGTGTGGCGGGCGATGTCGCCGAGGACGACCAGCCCGATGTCGTACTGCACGAACTTCTGGACGATGTCCCCGGCGACCCGGGTGCGCAGCCGGAAGAACGTCTCGTCGAGCCGCGCGGCCGGGACGACGACCCACCGGGCACCCTGGTAGCCGGCGTCGCCGATGAGGTCCAGCACGTCCCGTTCCCCGGCGATGGGCTCGCCCTCCGGGTCGCACACGAACACCGGCACGTCGTTGATCGTCCGCAGGTCGCTCATGCTCGTCGAGGCTAGCCGCCCGCCCGGGCGGGTGACGAGGCGGGCGGTGAGCGCGAGGAGCGCCGCGGCGGTCACCAGGGCCCAGTGCGGGCCCGCCGTGGCGGCCAGGGCGATCGCGAGGCCGCAGCTGATCTCGCCGGCGTACTCGGCCTGGGCGAGGAAGGAGTGCACGGTGGCCCGGACGTCGTCCGTGGTCTGCTCGTTGACCCAGATGGTGGCGATCACCCGGGTCAGCGGCGACGCGACGCCCGCCACCAGCAGCACCGCAGCGCCGCCGGTGACGGCGTCCGGGGCGAGGGCCAGGGCCGCGACGCCGGCCGCCCCCGCCGCGCACGCCACGGCGTAGCCGCGCCGCGCGGCCCGCGCGCCGTGCAGGCGGGACTCGGCGATCCGCAGGGCCGCCGCCCCGACCAGCAGGGCCGCGACGTTGAGCGCCGTGAACCAGACGAGGGGATCGGCCGGGAAGCCGACCGCGAAGAGGCGCTGCGGGTAGAGCCGGGCGAAGCCGTCGAGGGCGCCGTTGACCAGGAACGTGGCCGCGAAGATCAGCAGCAGCGCCCGGCCGCGCCGCACCAGCGCGAGGCCGCGGCGCAGAATCGCCCTCCCCCAGGCCCTGGAGGGCCTGGGAGGTGCCCCCATCGCCGACCAGCGGCCCGCGGCGGCCGGCACGAAGCGCTCCTCGCGGAACCGCAGCACGCGTACAGGCCGAGCAGCAGCATGGCGACGCCGGCCAGCAGCATCGTGGCGCGGCGCTCGGTGAGCGTGGCGAGCAGGCCCAGCCCCACCACGCCGGTGGCGGCGCCGGACGGTTGGGCCCGCCCGGAGCGCACCAGCACCGCCGGCATCGCCTCGGGCCTGGCCAACTCGTCGGTCACCCAGGCGACCTCGGCGCCGCTGGCGAAGGTCCAGGACAGGCCCCACAGCATCTGGGTGGCGGCCACCGCCCAGAATTCGGTCGCCAGTCCGGTGGCCAGCATCGCCGTGCCCATCAGGCCGTGCGAGACGACCAGGGACCACTTGCTTCGTGCGCAGAAAACTTTTTCTATCGTCACGTCTCTGCCGAGGCATCCTTGACACCCTCGGGAGCCCGTGCCAGCGTCCTGTATCGATACAAGACGGAGGAGACACCCATGCCCAGAAACGCCGGCACGGCGATCATCAACCTCGACCTGGCCGGGCCGCGGATCAGCCGGCACCTCTACGGTCACTTCGCCGAACACCTCGGCCGTTGCATCTACGGCGGCTTCTACGTGGGCGAGGACTCCCCCATCCCGAACGAGGGCGGCCTGCGGCTGGACGTCGTCGAGGCGCTGCGCGCCCTGAACATCCCCAACCTCCGCTGGCCGGGCGGCTGCTTCGCCGACGAGTACCACTGGCGGGACGGTGTCGGCGCGCGGGAGACGCGCCCCCGGATGGTGAACACCCACTGGGGCAACGTCGAGGAGAACAACCACTTCGGCACGCACGAGTTCATGGCACTGTGCGAGTTGCTCGGCGCGGAGCCGTACATCAGCGGCAACGTCGGCAGCGGCACCGTGCAGGAGATGAGCGAGTGGGTGGAGTACCTCACCCGCGACGGCGACAGCCCGATGGTCGCCCTGCGCAAGGCCAACGGCCGCGAGGCGCCGTGGCGGGTGCCGTTCTGGGGCCTGGGCAACGAGACCTGGGGCTGCGGCGGGAACATGCGCGCCGAGCACTACGCGGACCTGGCCCGGCAGTACTCCACCTACTGCCGCGACCACGGCGACAACACCCTCTACCGGATCGCGGCGGGCGCCGCCGACGACGACTACGCCTGGACCGAGACGCTGATGAAGCAGATCAGCTGCTTCGGCTGCGAGGCCACCCCGAAGAACTTCTTCCAGGGCGTCTCCTTCCACTACTACACGCTGGCCGGACCGTGGGCGGCCAAGGGCAGCGCGACGGACTTCGACACCGACGACCACTACCGGACGATGGCCGCCGCCCAGCGCGTCGACCGCGTCATCGCCGGCCACTCCGCCGTCATGGACTGCTACGACCCGGGGCGGAAGGTCGGCCTGGTGCTCGACGAGTGGGGCACCTGGTGGGACGTCGAGCCCGGCACCAACCCCGGCTTCCTCTTCCAGCAGAACACCCTGCGCGACGCGCTCGTCGCCGGCCTGCACTTCGACATCTTCCACCGGCACGCGGAGCGGCTGTTCATGGCGAACATCGCCCAGACCGTCAACGTGCTCCAGGCGATGATCCTGACCGACCCCGAGCACCCCGAGACGCTGGTGCTCACCCCCACCTACCACGTCTTCGAGATGAACAAGGGCCACCAGGACGCCGCCTCCCTCGCCGTCCACCTGCGCGCCTCGGGCACCACCCGGCCGACGCACGACGGGAAGCGGGAGGTGGAGCTGGAGACGCTGTCGGTCTCGGCGAGCGTGAAGGACGGCACCGTGCTGATCTCCTGCACCAACCTGGACGCCGAGGCGGAGGTGGACCTGGACTTCGACCTGCGCGGCGGCGCGATCGGCACGCCGACGGCCCGCGTGCTGACCGCCGACCGGCTCCAGACGCACAACACCCCGGACCACCCGACGACGGTGGCGCCGCGGCCGCTCGACGGGGTGAGCGTCGTCGAGGGCGGCCTGCGCGTCACGCTGCCCGCCCACTCGTTCGTCACCCTCCAGGTCCCACTGGCCTGACGTCCGGGCCCCGGCCCGAACGGCCGTTCCCCCGGGCCCGGGTGGCTACCCGCCCGGGGGAACGGGCCGCGCGTGGCGGTCCTCACGGAAGTGCGCCGAACCGTCACCCAACGACGCGACAACCCGTAAACTAAAGTGACTTCAGCGGGCCCGCTGTAGTCCTAACCCCTGCCCGAGCGGTGGCCGGGGGAGCGTTTGGGGAGGTCACAGCGGTGAACGAGCCGATCTCGCCTGAAGACTTCAGTGACCCTCTTCAACGTTTCGGCGCCGACGTCAAGCGGGTGCGCCTCGGCCGCAAGATCACGCAGAAGCAGTTGGGCCGGACCACCGGCTACTCCGAGTCGTACGTGAGCCAGGTGGAGTCGGGCAAGCTCCTGCCCAGCGAGCGGTTCGCCATCGGATGTGACGCGGCGTTCGGGACCAACGGTCTGTTCAGTGGCCTGCTCCACCGCATCGAGGAGGGTGACCACCCCACCAGCTTCGTGCCCTACGTGCAGTTGGAACAGAAGGCGTCGAGCATCCTCGGCTTCGCGGCGACGACGATCATGGGCATTCTCCAGACGGAGGAGTACGCGACCGCCATCTTCCGCGCCGGACACCCCTTCGAGACGGATGACGTGATCCGGGGCAAGGTGGCGGCGCGCCTCAGGCGGCGGGAAGTCCTCGACCAGGATCGCCCGCCGAAGCTCTGGACCGTGCTGCACGAGGCGTGCCTGCGTACGCATGTGGGCGGAGCTTCCGTCATGGCCGGCCAATTGGAGTTCCTGATGCATTTAGCCGCCCGACCCGGTATTGACGTGCAGGTAATGCCCTTCGTGGCGGGAGCGGCGGCCGGGCATTCGGTCCCGTTCACGCTCCTGACCTTCAGGGACTCGCCGGCGGTGCTGTATTCGGAGGATCCGCAGGGAGGTCGGCTGTGCCGAACGGCGTCAACCGTCGCCTCCTCCCTGCACGTCTATGATCGCCTCCGAGCACACGCGCTGCCGCCGGACGAGTCGCTGACCTTCATAGATACCGTGCGCAAGGAGTTCGCCCCATGAGACAAGAGGACCTCACGCCCGCTGAGTGGATCAAGTCGTCCTACAGCGCCTCATCCGGCGGTGAGTGCGTGGAGTTCTCCCGGGTCCATCTCCCCTCCGGTGTCGTCCCGGTCAGGGACGCCAAGGCCCCGGAAGGTCCGTCCCTGACATTCCCGCCGACCGGCTGGGCGTCGTTCGTGACCGCCGTCCAACGGAACGAACTCGCCGCCTGAATCCCTCCGTCCTTCTCTCTTCCGTCGCTTCACCTCTCTTCACCTCTCTTCACGTCTCCTGACGTCTCTTCCGTGCCGTCCGGCTCGTGTTTCCGCACGTTGCGCCCGGTGCCAACCTCGCGAACTTTCGACGCCCGTCCCGGGCACCGGAACGGGCGGCCCCGACGGCCGCGGCGCCCGGGCAGGACTCATCGGGGCCGGCCCGTGGTCGAGGCGCGCGAGCGGGGTACCGGGGTTCCGGAGCGCTCGCCGGGAGGGGGGTTCGTCCGCCCCGTCCCGTCCCGGTCCCGTCGACGAGGGAGACGCATGCGGTATCAGCATCCGAGGAGAATCACCCCCGCGGAAGCCGAGGACGCCTTTCGTTCGCAGGATTCGACCAGAATCGCGGAGACGCTGATCTCCTCGGCGTTCCACTGTTCGGAAAGAGAATGGGTCGAGGGGTGGTTGATCCGGTTCTCCGGTCATCCCGAGGTCCGGGTGCGGCGGGCCGCCGCGCTCGCCCTGGGTCATCTGGCCCGGCTGCACGGACAGGTCTCGCCGGAGGCCGTCGCCGCGGTCTCCGCGCTGCTGGACGACGCGGAGCTTTCCGGCGCCCCCGCCAACGCGCTCGACGACGTCCGGATGTTCACGGACGCGACGCCGTGAATGCTCCGACCCCGGATCGCCGACCCGTTTCGCCTCCCCCGGACCTCGTCCGGGGGACCGGCAGTCCACCGCGCTAATGTCCACCAGGTAAGCGGTATTTTCCACGCCGCCCGGGCAGTTCGCTCGCGATCTCCACAAACGCCGAGGAAGCCAAAACCTCTTGCTCCCAGGCGTCTTGACAGCCATAAATCCCGGCGCTACTTTCCGGTGCAATAGAAAGCGCTTGCTGCACTGGAGGTTCACAGGACCTGAATTCCCCTCCGATATCCCACCAGGAACGTGGTCCGAGCCGCCACGCCTCGCGCGAGAAGTGTTGGACGAACACGAAAGAGAGATCCGGGATGTCCCCTGACCACACCCCCCACAAGAGATTTACCCGTCGCCGTTCCCTGATCGTGGCCGGGCTGCTGACGGCCGTGGCCGCCGGCGCCGGCATCGCCTCCACGGGCGGGACCGCGACGGCCGCTGCCGCCGGCCTCGAGGGCTGGGCCACGCAGAACGGCGGCACCACCGGCGGCCAGGGCGGAAGCACCGTCACCGTCGACTCGGCCAGCGAACTCACCAGCGCGATCGGCCAGTCGGGGCCGCTGGTCGTCCAGGTGAGCGGCACGATCAACCTCTCCGGCATGAACGACGTCGCCAGCGACAAGACGATCGTCGGCAACAACGGCGCCCGGATCACCGGCGGCGGCTTCGACATCAACGGTCAGAGCAACGTCATCATCCAGAACCTCACCTTCGAGGACTGGGACGACGACGCCATCAACGTCCAGGAGAGCTCGACCAACATCTGGATCGACCACAACACCTTCTACACGGGCTCCGACGGCGCGGTCGACATCAAGCGCGAGTCGGACTTCATCACCGTGTCGTGGAACCACCTGGACGGCAGCGGGAAGTCGATGCTGCTCGGCCACTCCGACGACCACTCCGAGGACATCGGCCATCTGCGGGTGACCTACCACCACAACTGGTTCGACGGCAGCGAGACCCGCCACCCGCGGGTGCGCTTCGGCGACCCGGTGCACGTGTACAACAACTACTACTACGACAACGAGTACGGCGTCGCCTCCACCATGGGCGCGGGCGTCCTCGTCGAGGGCAACTACTTCGAGAACTGCGACGAGCCCACCCTCGTCGGCTACGCCAGCAGCGACGCGGGCGACGTCGTGGCGCGGAACAACTACGCGACCGGCTCCGGACCGCTGGAGACCGCGGGTTCGGTGAACTCCATCCCGTACTCGTACACGTTGGACAACGCGAGCTCCGTCAAGTCCATCGTCACGGGCGGCGCCGGCGCCAACTGATCCGGCCGCGCCCGCCACCCCGCACCACGGTCCCACCGCACCACGCACCATCGCCGGCCGGCCACCGTCACGGGTGTGCCTCCCCGATCCCTCTCCGCGTCCTCTCCGCGCGCGGACGGGGAGGCGCGCCTGGCCGGACGAGCGAAACCCCCGGGGGTCCGCACGAGCCGCCGTGACCCCCCACCCGGCCGGTGCCCACCGCCCGCGCCCCCTTCACCCAGCCCACGGGCCGCGGGCGGCGCGACGGCACGGCCCGGGGCCCCGACCGGAAGCGCACCGGCCGGGGCCCTGCCGCGCGGCCCGGGCACGCCCGGGCCGCGCTCGTGCTCGTTGGAGCGGTCGACGTCCGCGGGGCGCCCCGTCTGGGGGTTCCGCGTCTGAGGGCGCGCGGCCTCAGTGAGTGGGCTGCACCCACAGCAGCCAGCCCTGGTTGCTGCGGAGTTCGGCGCACTGCCAGCCCACCCAGCGGTCCTGGGCAAGTCCGGCGTTACCGGCGGACACGCACGCGCTGTGCGAGCGGTAGACCCCGCCGGGAACCATCTCGGCGGCGTTGGCCGTGCCCGGAGGTGAGACCGACCCCCGCCGCGATACTCGCGGCGAGAGCCGCGGAAACGACACACTTCTTCAGCGTTGGTACTCCTCGATCGTTCGCTGCGATTCGGCCTCGAAAGGGCTGCTGCGTGACGATCCGTCCGCCTGATTGCGGCCGACGTCAACGACGTGCCGCGGGAAAGTGGTACGGGCGACAACAGCTCTCTCGAACGGCACCGACGACCGCCGGTCGGCGGTCACCCTGTGACCGCCACTACACACTCTGCCCTTGGGGCACAGACAACTCGGCCCGAACGTGATCTGGATCACCGGACGCGGCTCCTGAGCCTGCCCTGGGACTTCGGCGGTGGAGCGGGCTCCGCATCTGCCACGCTGCTGGCCCGGCCGGCACAGTTGGCTGCCGTGCGGTGTCCCGTCGGCGGGCCGCCTCAGATGCCGATGAGCCGCACGCGCTCGCCGCACAGTCTGCGCATGTCGTCGACGTCCGACGTCAGCATGGCGACGGGGCCTGGCTGACGCAGTGCGGTCTCGGCGACGGTGGCGTCGATCGCGTGCTTGTGGCCGTGCAGTCCCGAGGTCTTGAGCAGGTGGGCGGCAGCCTTGGCGGTCTGGCCGGTCACGGGCTCGATCTTGAGACGGGACAGCACCCAGTTCAGCCGCGGCACGCTGACGCGGCCGTGGCTCACCTCGACGATGGTGTTGGCGCCGATGACGGGATCAGCTCCCATGCTGTGGAACACCTGGAGCATGGTGAGGATCTTGCGATCCTGGGCGATCCAGGCGGAGAGCCCCTGGCTGTCCAGAACCAGGGTTTCGAAGTGCTGTGTCACGCGGCGTCCGGCGGCGAGGCGTCATCAGCGGCGACAATCCGGGCGTGCGCCTCGGCCAGCTCCCCCTCGGAGAAGGCACCGTGCTCCTCCTGGTAGCGCCGTAGATCGTCACCGAGGAGCTGGTGCCTGATCTGGCGAGCCACCGCCTCCGCGACATAGCCAGAGACATTGTCGGTGAGCTTCCTGAGCTCGGTCACCTGCTCGGACGGAAGTGTGACGGTGATACGCGTGGTACCGGACATGAGGTAAGCATACTGCAGTATGCGCCTACCGGTACAGCTGAATGGCCTGCCAAGTGATCCATCCGGGAGCTGCCCGACAACGATGGCGATCGGGGCCACGTCCCTGACAGAGCGGGAGTCCGGGGCGGGCCGACGCATCGCCCGGCCGCCGTCCGTGCGAAGGAGCGGGCGACCGGGCGACGGGCGCCGCGGGCAGGCTCAGGCGTCGTCGTCCTTGGCCGCCCGCTCGATGGCGGCGGGTCGGATCTGGGCGGCGCGGACGCGGGAGACGTCGAGCTTCGTGGTGCGGTCGAAGCGGTAGACGCCGTTCTGCTCCTGGAAGACGTCGGTCAGCTGTGTGTAGCAGTAGCCGAACATGTCGGGGTCGTCCAGCAGTACCCCGGTCAGGGCGGCGAAGCGCTCCTGGAACTCCTCCTCGTCGCGCGGCCGTTCACCGTAGCCCCAGGACTCCTGCCGGTCGTCGCCGCGCGCCTCGGCCGCCGTCTCCGGGTGCCACCAGATGCCGCCGAACTCGCTGACGAAGTACGGCTGGCCCCGGTAGGGCAGCGACTCCGGGGTGCCGTCGGACCAGGTGTTGATGTACGGCTCGTCGCGGTCCAGGCCCGCGACCTGGGCGCCGAACTTCCCCGGGTCCTGCTCGTAGTTGTGCGAGTCGTAGACGTCGGTCTCCGCGACCCGGTGGCTGTAGCCGGAGGCGTCGAGCACCGGCCGGCTGGTGTCCATCGCCTTGGTGGCCAGGAACATCGCGCGGGTGACGGCGTCGAGCTGGGTGATCCGGTCGTGGATCCTCTGGCGGGTCTCGTTCAGCGGGCACCAGCCCACGATCGACGGGTGCGAGTAGTCGCGCTCCACGGCCTCCAGCCACTGCCCGGCGTACGAGGCATCGGGCTGTTGCAGGTCGCCCGAGTCCCCGCCGGTGCCCGCGCCCCAGTCGCCGAACTCGCCCCACACCAGGTAGCCCAGCCGGTCCGCGTGGTAGAGGAAGCGCTCCTCGAAGACCTTCTGGTGCAGCCGGGCGCCGTTGAAGCCGGCCGCCATGGACAGCTCGATGTCCTCGACCAGCGCCTCGTCGCTCGGCGCCGTCATCAGCCCGTCCGGGTACCAGCCCTGGTCGAGCACCAGGCGCTGGAACACGGTCCGGCCGTTGATCGTGATCGCCTTGCCACGGATGCCGACGGCGCGCAGGCCGGCGTAGCTGTCCGCGGTGTCAACCACCTCGCCCGCCCCGTCGAGCAGTTCCAGGCGCAGGTCGTAGAGATGGGGCGCGCCCGGACGCCACTCACGCCGGCGGTCCTCGGGGATCGGGAGGTACAGCCGGGGCGCCAGGTCCAGATCGGCGCGCGCCTCGGCGCGGGCCACCTCGCCGTCGGCGTCGCTCAGCACGGCCCGCACCCGGTGGCCCGACGCGTTGCCGGAGAGCGGCAGCTCCAGGTGGAACGCGGAGCCGGCCAGGTCGGGGGTGATCCGGGGCCGGCGCAGGTGCGTCTCGGGCACGGGCTCCAGCCACACCGTCTGCCAGATGCCGGTGACCCGGGTGTAGAGGCAGGAGTAGTTCTGGAAGCGGTCGGACTGCTTGCCGCGCGCCTGCGGGCCCGACCTGGGGTCCCTGGCCCGGACGGTGACGGTGATCTCCTCACCGGGCTCGGCGACGCCGTGCAGGTCGGCGGTGAACGGGGTGAAGCCGCCGCGGTGACGGACCACCTCGGTGCCGTTCACCCACACCGTGGTGTCGTAGTCGACCGCCTGGAAGTGCAGCAGCACCCGGCGTCCGGCCCAGGCCGCGGGCAGGGTCAGCGTCCGTCGGTACCAGACGGCCTCCAGGAAGTCCGTCTCGCCGATCCCGGAGAGCTCGGACTCCGGGCAGAACGGGACGGTGATCTCGTGGGTGAGGTCGCGGTCCAGCAGGCCACGCTCCAGGCCGCTGTCGCCGCGGTCGAACTCGAACTGCCAGCTGCCGTTGAGGTTGAGCCAGTCGCCGCGGACGAACTGGGGCCGCGGGTACTCGGGCCGGGGCACGGCGGATGGGGTGGACACAAGGACTCCTGTGACGTGCGGGGGGCGCGGCGCGGGTGCGATTCGCGCATTTACATCGATGTACTTTCCCATCGGCGCCCGCGCCGTGTAAAGGCTGGACCAGCCACGACTTTCCGTGCGGAACCGCGCGGCACGGGTGACCAGCGGCGCAGGACGTACGATCTACAGGTCTACGGGAGGTTCGGGTGGCGAGGCCAAGGATCAAGGACGTGGCCGCGCGTGCCGGCGTCTCGGAGAAGACCGTCTCCAACGTGATCAACGACTACGCGCACGTCTCCGACCGCACCCGGCGGGTGGTGCGCGAGGCCATAGAGGAGCTCGGCTACCGGGTCAACCTCGCCGGCCGGCATCTGCGCCGCGGCCACACCGGGATCATCGCCCTGGTCGTGCCCGAGCTGGACATACCGTACTTCGCGGAGCTGGCCAACCGGATCATCGCCGAGGCCGAGCGGACCGGGCTCACGGTGCTGGTGCACCGCACCCGGGCCGACCGGGAGCACGAGCTGGCCGCGCTCGACGGCTTCGGCTCCGACTTCGCCGACGGCGTGATCCTCAGCCCGCTCGCCCTCACCGCCGAGGACCTGGCGGGCCTGAGCGGGCGGCGGGGCTCGTTGCCGACGGTGCTGCTGGGCGAGCGCGTCGAGCCCGGTTACGCGGACCACGTGGCCATCGACAACGTCCGGGCCGCGCGCGAGGCCACCGAGCACCTGCTCGGGCTCGGCCGGCGCCGGGTGCTGGTGGTCGGCGGCCGGGACCGGCCGGGGCCCGGCACCGCCGAGGCCCGCACCCTCGGCTACCGCGAGGCGCTCGCCGCGGCGGGCATCGCCGACGCCGAGGCGGTGCTGCCCGTGCTGGAGTTCCGCATCCCGGACGGCGCGGCCGCCGTCGGCGCGCTGCTGGACGCGGCGGACCGCGACGGCACCGCGCCCCCCGACGCGCTGCTCTGCCTCAACGACCAACTCGCGCTCGGCGCCCTCCGCACCCTGCACGAGCGGGGCCTGCGGGTGCCGGAGGACGTCGCGGTGATGGGCTTCGACGACGTGGAGGGCGGCCGGTTCAGCGTGCCGACACTGACCACCGTGTCCCCGGACAAGCAGGCGCTCGCCGCCGTCGCCGTGGAGCTGCTGACCGCCCGCATCGCCGAGTCCGGCGCCCCCGCGACGCCGCCGCAGGAGCGGGTGGTCCCGCACCGCCTGGTGATCCGGGAGAGCACCGCGCGCTGACGGGAACGTGCGCGTGGTGTCCCGTTCCGCGGGACACCACGCGCACGAGGACGACTGCCCACCCGCCGGACCTCGGCCGGTGCGGTGTCACCAACGTGTCACGTTCGCCGGGGCGTTGACGCAGGTCGCACGGGTGTGCTGGAGAATGTGGCGGCTGACGGGCGGCCGTGTCGACGGGGTGGAGCGGAACGTGACGGAGTTCGAGGCGCTGGCGGCGGGCGATCCGCGGCAGGTGGGCCGGTACCGCGTCCTGGCCCGGCTGGGCGCGGGCGGCATGGGCCTGGTCTTCCTGGCGCGCTCCCCCGGCGGGCGGCCCGTCGCGGTGAAGGTGGTGCGCGCCGAACTGGCCGACGACCCGCGGTTCCGGCAACGCTTCGCGCGCGAGATCGCCGCGGCCCGCCGGGTCAACAGCTTCTTCACCGCCGGGGTGGTGGACGCCGATCCGGAGGGCTCGCCGCCGTGGCTGGCCACCGCGTACGTCGCCGGGGTCTCGCTGGTCGAGGCCGTCACGGCGCACGGGCCCTGGGCCGAGCGCTCCGTGCGTGCGCTGGGCGCCGGCCTGGTCGAGGCGCTGGAGGCGATCCACGGCGTGGGCATGGTGCACCGGGACCTGAAGCCGTCCAACGTGCTCCTCGCGCCCGACGGCCCGCGGGTCATCGACTTCGGGATCTCGCTCGCCGTCGAGGACACCGGCCTGACGCAGACCGGCTCCGTGGTCGGAACGCCCGGCTTCATGTCGCCCGAGCAGCTGACCGGGGCGCCCGTGGGTCCGCCCAGCGACGTCTTCGCGCTGGGCGCGGTGCTCGCCTACGCGGCCACCGGGTCGGGCCCCTTCGGCACCGGCTCGGCGCACGGAATCAACTTCCGCGCGGTGTACGAGCCGCCGGAGCTGGGCGGCGTCGCGCCCGGGCTGCGCGAGCTGCTCTGGCGGTGCCTGGAGAAGGACCCGGGGCGGCGCCCCGCGGTGGCCGAGTTGCTGGACCGGCTGGCCGAAGCGGATGACGCGACGGGCGACGCGGAGGCCGGCCCGCCGGCCGCCACGGCGCTGGGCACGGCCGACTGGCTCCCCGCCCCCGTCGCCGACACGGTCGGCCAGGCCAACAACGCCGTCCTGCCGTCGACTCCGCCACCGCCCGCGGCCACCCCCACAGCGCCCACGACGCCGCCGGCCACCACCCCCACGCCGCCCACGGCCCCACCGCTCTCCACAACGGCGCCCACCGCGACGGCGGCGTCCACGACACCGCCCCCGCCCGCCGGTGCGCCGAGCGGCTATCTCCCGCCCGGGTTCACGCCGGCGGGCCCGCCGGTCCCGCCGAACACCAAGCCGCGGGTGTCACGGCGCGCCCTGCTGACCGGCGCGGGCGCCACGGCCGCCGTCGCGACCGTCGGCGGGCTGGTCTGGCAGCTCACCCGACCCGACGGCTCCGAGGACGGGGACCCCACCGGGGACGGCGGCACCGGGGGGAACGGCTGGGCGGCCGACGGCGAGGGCGAGGAGGGCGTCGTGTCCCGTACCGTGCGGATCGCCGTCCACGCGCCCCTCACGGGCTCCGCCTCCGCCATGGGCTCCGACGCGCTCGAGGCCGCCCGGCTCGCGGTGGACGACGCCCGGGAGTCGGGCGACCACCCGGGCCTGCGCGTCGAGATCCTCGAACTGGACGACCAGGGCATGGCCGAGCTCGCCGGGGAGACGGCCGATACCGCGATCGCGGACCCGCTCGTCCTCGCCGTGGTGGGCCCCGTGCTCTCCGCAGCGGTGCAGTCGGCGGCCCCTCAGTACGGCGAGGCCGGACTCGCCATCGTGACGCCCACCGCGACGAACATGTCCCTCACCCAGCAGGGCTATCCGACCTTCCTGCGCGCCACGCCGAACGACGAGCAGGTGGGCACGGACATCGGCCAGTTCCTGGCGCTCCAGGAGGTCACCAGCGTGATGCTGGTCGACGACCTCACGGAGTACGGGGTGACGCTCGCCGACGCGGCGGCCAGCGTCCTGACGAGCGTGGGGGTGCAGGTGATGGAGGAGTCCCTGGCGGACACCCCGGACTTCAACGCCCTGGCGCAGACGGTCATCTCCTCCGGCGCCGAGGCCCTGGCGTTCTGCGGCTCCTACCCCGAGGCGGGCCCGTTGGCCGCCGCGCTGTCGGACGAGAGCTGGGCCGGCATCCGGGTCAGCGGGGACGGCATCATGAACCAGGAGTTCCTCGACCTGGCGGGTCCCGGACGCGACGGCTGGTACGCGGTGTGCCCGTGCTCCGACCCCTCGCAGAGCTCCGACGGCCGCGACTTCGCCGACCGCTACGAGACGAGGACCGGCCGGCCGCCGGGTCCCCACGCCCCCAGGGCGTACGACGTCACCATGATGATCATCGAGACGGTGGCGGAACTGGGCGAGGAGGCCGACCGGACGACGGTGTACGAGGAGCTCGCCGGCGCCCGCTACGACGGACTGACGGGCGAGATCCGCTTCGACGCCAACGGCGAGTACCGCGGCTCGGGCACCGAGCTCTTCCACGTCAACAACGCCACCTTCGAACCCCTCGGCCCCACCGAGGACTACCGCGACTGACCCGGTGGCCGGGACACAGGCGTTGTTCCGGATCGCGATCCGGGAGGTTTGTACGACGGCTGCCCGGTGACAGGGACACCTCGTCCTGTCGCGCGGCGGGTGGGGACGTGGCGTCCGCACGTCGGCGCGGGGTGGGACGCCGCGTCCTAGGCGTCCAGGCGCAGGCGGTTCGCCAGTTCGGTGACCGGTGAGTTGCGTCGGCGCTCGCGCCCGCGGAGTTCGGCGACGACGCGGCGGGAGGTGGCGTGGTAGCGCATCCATTCCGGCGCCGCCGTCTCGGCGACCAGAAGTGCGCGTGTGGCGCCCTCGTCGTCCTCCAGATCGATGTGGGCGATGGCGCGGTCCACGTGGAAACGGGCGCACCAGGTCGGAGGGAGGCTCCGGGGCTCGGGCACGGCGCGCGCCGCGCGAAGCGCCTCGCCGCTCCGCTCCATCTCCACGAGGAAGTTGACCCTGGCCACCCCCACGTTGGTTGGCCCGAACGGCGTCGCGTACACGAGGTCGTCCCTGCCGATGCGGGCCGCCGCCGCCGAGGCCATGTTCAGCGCCTCGACCACCGCGTCCTCCTTCTCCTGGCGCACGGCGGCGGTGGCGGCGCGGAGCAGCAGGATTCCCCACAGCGCGAGGTCGAGCGGCTGGGAGCGGAAACCGGGCTCGATGCGCTCGGCGTGCGCCAGCGCGACGCGTTCGGCGTCGGCGAGCCGCCCCTGTTTGGTGAAGATCCACGACAGCGTGGAGATGCCGACGGTCTCCAGACGAGGGTCGTCGGAGCGGCGCGCGGCGTCCAACGAGCGCTCGAGGGCGGTGAATCCGGCGTCCTCCCTGCCCAGGGCGGTGAGCGTGGTTGCGGCCACCTGGTACGCCTCGGCCAGCACCGCCCAGGCACCGGCCCGTTCGTCGCCCGTGAACGCGTGGGCCGCCGCCCTGGCGTCACGGATGAGCTGCGGCAGCAACGCGCCGATCGCGGCCATCCGTCCCTCCCGGCGGATCTCCTCGGTGGATCGGAGCGAGGCGCGCAACTGCCCCAGGGGCGGCGGCTCCTCGGAGTCCGGCTCCTCGCCCAGCACGGCGGAGGCGGGCGAAACGGCCTGCCGCAGGGCGAGGACGGACGCGGTGTCCTCGTTGTCCTTCGGCTCGAAGGTGGTCGGCTGGCCGACCAGCACGGACGGCTCGACGTCCAGCGCGCGGGCGAGCGCGTTGAGCGTGGCCAGGCGCGCGGTCTGCCTCCGTCCCTGTTCCAGCTTGCGCACGATGTCGACCGAAAGGCCGGCCCGCTCGGCGAGTTGTTCTTGGGTGAGCCGCTGCCGGCGTCGCTGTCGGGCGATCCGGTCGCCGATGCTCTCGTGACAGTTCATCAGCACCTCACGGGGCACGAACGGCGAGATGGGTGCTCGCTGTGCGGTCGAGCGTACCCGGGCTGGGCTCGCCGTGACCGACCCACACCTGACGCGTTCTGACCAACTGTGGCGGACGAAACGCGTCGGGGCCGCACGTGCTGGCCGACGCGGACCTTCGGGGAAGCCCGCCTTGAACGCTGACCCGGCCCTGACAGGACTTCGTGCGCGGCAGGTCCCATGTCGTGGGACGTGGTGCGCACGAAGTCCCCGGGGGGCCCCGGGCCGCCGCGCTCGTTCCGGCGCGGCAGGCTAGCGGGCTCCGCGGCGTAGGGCCTCGGCGATGAACTGCGCCTTGGCCTCGGTGTAGGCCTCGCGGTCGTCGCCGTACTCGTGCGCCAGCCGGCGTTTCAGGTCCGCGTACCGGGCCGCCAGGTGGGCGTCCCGGCGCAGCATGTCCCGGAAGGCGATCTGCTCCCTCCACCGTTCGTGGTCGCAGGGGAGCAGGTGGAGGTGCGCCTTCCGGCGCTGGCCCGACGGGTCCGGTTTGACGAAGAAGCGGCGCCACGGCCGGCCGTCGAGCTCCGGCGGCACGTGGCACCAGCCGTCCTCGACGAGCCGCCGGAGCGCCCGCTCGACGACCGCCTCCGGATCGTGCACCGACGCCATGAGGTCGAGGATCGGCTTGGCGACGAGGCCGGGCACCGCCGTGGATCCGACGTGTTCGACGCCGTCGACCAGCCACGGCGCCAGCAGGTCCAGGAGCCGGGCGCGCTCGGCCTCCGCATCGGCCGCCCACCGCGGGTCGGGCGCGTGCACCTCGGCCCTCTCGTACGCCCACGGGGGGTTGCCGTTGCTCATCTCGTCACGCTAACGCGGCCTCGGCCCTCGTGGCGGGAGCGCTTCGAGCCCGACGCCTGCCGCCGCCGGGCACCACGAGGGGCTGGTGGGGGAATGTCACACCGAACGCCTAGGGTCAGGGCATGGATCATGAGCCGATGCGGCGAGTTGCCGAGTTCCGTGAGGTGTTCGACGGTGCGGCCGAGACGGCAGCCGAGCGCCACGCACTGCCGGACCACCGCCGGACGTTGCTGGTCGAGGAGGCCCGCGAGGCTGCCGACGCCCTCACCGACCTCGCGAAGGCGCTGCGGACCGGCGACGATCCGCTCCCCGCGTACCGGGCGGTGGCCAAGGAGCTGGCCGACGTCCTCTACGTCACCTACGGCGCCGCGGACGCGCTGGGGATCGACCTGCCGGCCGTCTTCGTCGAGGTCCACCGGTCCAACATGAGCAAGCGGGACGCGGACGGCCGAGTCCTCCGCCGAGCCGACGGCAAGGTGCTCAAGGGCCTCGGCTACCAACCCCCGATCCTCGACGACCTGGTCGCATGGCCGTCGGCCGGTTCCTGAGCGCTTCCCGCGACGGCTGAGCGCACGAACCGCGCGGCGGAGAGCCGGACTCCGCGGACGCCGACGACCAGCCAGGGAGGTGCCTCGTGCACAACCACGAACCGCCGGACTACTTCTGCCCGTTCTGCCACCTCACCCCGGACCGGGAACCCGACGTGGTCTACCGCGACGAGCGCGTCTTCGCGATGGTCTGCCCGCGCTGGTGGCCGCGGAACCCGGGCCATCTGCTGATGATCCCGGTCGCCCATCACGAGAACCTCTACGATCTCCCCGCCGCCGAGGGCCACGCCGTCTTCGACGCGACCCGAACACTCGCCCGCGCCATGCGCGCCGCCTACGACTGCGCGGGGGTCTCCACCCGCCAGCACAACGAGCCCGCCGGCAACCAGGACGTGTGGCACTTCCATCAGCACCTCTTCCCCCGCTACCCCGGCGACGACCTCTACGGCACGCCCCCGCAGCCCGACTGGCTCCCCGCCGACCGCCGCCGCGCCTACGCGGAGCGGCTACGCGCCGCACTCGTCCCCTGACCTGCGGGGCGACCCGGCGGGTGGGGTGGGGCCAGCACCAGTACCGGTTGAGGGGATGGCTCCATGGCCGCGCCCCCCAACCGTGAACGAGGCTGACTGCGGTCGAACCGTTCGAGGGAGATGCAGTGGGGAACAGCAGGCGCGTGGGCCGTCGCGCGATGATCGGCATGGCGATGGGCGCGGTGGGCGCGGTGGGTGTGGGGGCGTTCGCGGGGCACGCCGCCACGAGGCGGGGTTCGGCGGACAACGGAGTCGACAGGTCTGACGCCGTGCAGCGGGAGCTCGACCTGTTGACCGGCGTCGACGGCATCCCCGGGGTCCTGGCGTACATCCGCGACAGTGACCGCCCGGCGACCACGTTGACGTCGGGAACCGCGGAGTTGGGCACGGGCCGGCCGATGGTCGGGGGCGACGCGCGGTTCCGGATCGGCAGCGTCACCAAGACGTTCACCGCCGTGGCCGTCCTCCAGCTGGTGGACCACGGTGCGGTCCGGCTGGACGAGCCGATCGAGACCTATCTGCCCGGCGTGGTGCGCGGCACGGGCGACGGCGCGGAGATCGACGGCCGCCACATATCGGTGCGGCAACTGCTGCAACACACCAGCGGCGTGCCGGACTACATGGACCACATCAACCCGCCCGAGTGGGACCGTCCGGTCGACGCGGAGGAGTTGGTCCGGCTTGCCCTGGCCATCGAACCGGACTTCGACCCGGGGAGGGGTTGGAAGTACTGCAGCACCGGCTACCTGATCGCCGGCATGCTGGTGGAGCGGCTGACCGACCAGGACATCGGCACGGCGGTGACCGAACGCGTCATCGAGCCCGCGCGGCTGCCCGACACCTACTGGCCGCCCACGGGAGAGCGCGAGATCCGCGGCCGCCACGCCCAGGTGTATCTGGGCGATCCGGCGGATCCGCAGGCTCCGCTCCGGGACGTCACCGAGTTCGAGCCCTCGCTCTCGGGCGCCGCCGGCGCCATGGTCTCCACCCCGGCGGACCTGGACGCGTTCTGGCGGCGGCTGTTCGCGGGCCGGCTGCTGTCCCGGCGGGCGCTGGCCGAGATGCGGACTGTTATGGAGTCGGGGCCGGGCGAGGGCTACGGCCTTGGTCTCCAACGGTTCCGGCTGACCGGCGGCGGTTGCTTCTGGGGCCACCTCGGTGACACCCTCGGCTCGTCCATCCGCAGCGGTCTCGACGCCTCGGGCCGCCACGTCACCGCCTACATCACCGCGCGGACCGGCTCCGACCAGGCCAAGGCCCGTCTGGTGAACGCCGTCGACGCGGCGTTCACCACCTCGCGGCGCTGAGCGGGCCGGGCCGGGGCGCTCCCGGGTCAGGGGGCGGTGCGCGGGGGTGCGGTGCTGTCGCGGATGACGAGTTCGGTAGCGAGTTCCACGCGGTTCTGGGCGAGCGGCTGGCCCTGGGCCATGGTGACCACCATCGTCGCGGCGGTGGCGGCCATCTCGGTGAGCGGCTGGCGGACCGTGGTCAGCGGGGGGACGGTCCAGCGGGCCGCGGGCAGGTCGTCGA
This sequence comes from Streptomyces sp. B6B3, assembly GCF_039871525.1. NCBI lineage: Bacteria > Bacillati > Actinomycetota > Actinomycetes > Kitasatosporales > Streptomycetaceae > Streptomyces > Streptomyces sp. B6B3. The sequence continues at coordinate 215,720 of NZ_JBDPLU010000007.1, forward strand.
AGCCCACCACGCTCAGGTCCTCGGGGATGCGCAGCCCGGCCTCGGCGGCCGCCCGGTACACGCCGAGCGCCTGGGCGTCGTTGCAGACGAAGACCGCGGTCGGCGGGTCCGGCAGGCGGAGCAGCTCCCGCGCGCGGGCGTGGCCCTCCTCGGCGCGGAAGTCGCCGACGCGGACCAGGTCCGGGTCCACCGGCACCCCCGCGGTGTCCATCGCGGTCCGGTAGCCGTCCACCCGGGCCCGGGAGGCCAGGGCGCGTTCGGGTCCGGTGATCACGGCGATGCGCCGGTGCCCGAGCTGGAGCAGGTGCCGGGTGGCCGAGAGGCCGCCGTTCCAGTTGCTGGCGCCCACCGAGGGGGACGCGTGGGCCGGCTCCCCGCCGGGGTCGACGAGGACGAACGGTATGCCGCGGCTGCGGAGTTGACCGCTCTGCGTGTCGGTGAGGCCGGAGAAGACCTCGATCACGCCGGTCGGGCGGCGGTAGAGGACGTCCTCGACCCACCCGTAGCTGGGCGTGTGGCGGCCCTGGAGCTCGGACAGCACCACGGCCAGGCGGTGTTCGCGCGCCACCAGCTGGACGCCGTTGATGATCTCGATGGCGTACGCGTCGCGCACCTGGCGGAAGACCAGCTCCAGCACGGCGGCGGGGCGGGCCGCCCGCTTCTGCCGCCGGTACCCGTGCCGGCGGATGATCTCCTCCACGAGGGCGCGGGTTCCGGCGGCGACGTCCGAACGCCCGTTGACCACCTTGGAGACGGTCGCGACGGAGACCCCGGCGTGCTCGGCGATCTGCGCGGTGGTCAGCGGTTCGGCGCCGGTGCCCGTGCCAGCGCCGGTGCCGGTCGGGGTGCTGGCGCCGTCGGCGGAATCGCTCCGCTCTGCTGGGGACATGAGGGGCAGTGTAGGGGACGGCACTTCGAACGTTTCGATGTGCGGTCCAGCTCAGCGACCCCTGGGCCGAGGGGGACTTGACGGTCTCGGGGCGGATTCCTAGAGTCTCCGGGCCGCTGGGTGCCTCGATCTCAACGAAACTTTCGAGCACGCGGCGCGCCGGGCCCCACCTCGCCTCCCGGCACGCGGCGATCAGCACGTCAGCGGCCGGTCGAGCCTCCTCCGGGCCCCGGGCCCGGAGGAACCCCCACCCTCGGCCGTATCCCCCACGACAACTGGAGACGTCATGACCACGAGAGCCGCGACGAAGCGCTGGTCATTGCTCATGGTGCCGGCGGTCGCCCTGTGCGGCGGCCTGCTGGCCATCAACGCCCCCGCGGGCAACGCCGAGGACACGGTGCCCGAGCAGGCGGGACCAGGCCCGGTCCCGACCTGGGCGGACACGGCCGACGGCTTCGCCTCCACGGACGGCGGCACCACCGGCGGCGCCGGCGGCGAGACCATCACCGTCACCAGCTTCGACGAGTTGGAGGAGTACGCGGGCGCCGACGGGGCCCACGTCATCCAGGTCGGCGGCACCATCGAGTACCCGGAGATGGGGCACGAGGTCGATGTCACGTCGAACAAGACCATCATCGGCGTCGGCACCGCGGGCGAGATCGTCGGCGGCGGGTTCTTCCTCGGCGAGGACACCAGCAACGTCATCATCCGCAACCTCACCATCCGCGACACGCGCATGGCGGACGACGACCCGGACGACGACGCCTACGACTACGACGCCATCCAGATGGACAACGCCGACCACGTCTGGATCGACCACAACCGTCTCGAGCGGATGAACGACGGCCTGATCGACAGCCGCGAGGACACCACCAACCTCACCGTGTCCTGGAACATCATCAACGAGAACCACAAGACGTTCGGCATCGGCTGGACCGAGAACGTCACCTCGCAGATGACGATCCACCACAACTGGTTCAGCAACACCGACTCCCGCAACCCGAGCATCGACAACGTGGCCAACGCCCACCTGTACAACAACTACATGCAGGACCTCGGAAGCGGGAACTGGTCACGAGGCGCGTCGAACACCGTCATCGAGAACAGCTACTTCGAGGGCGTCAACGACCCCCTCATCAAGGACGACGCGGCCCAACTCGTCGACAGCGGCAACATCTTCGTCGACTGCGAGGGCGACCAGAACTCGGGCGGCGACGCGTTCGACCCGAGCTCGTTCTACGACTACACCCTCGACTCCGCCGAGGACGTCCCGTCCATCGTCCAGGACGGCGCCGGCCCGCAGGCGGACATCGGCGTCTGATCCCGGGGGTCCTCCCCCTGGTTCCGGCCCGGTCTCATGGGAACGTGCCCGGCACGGCGGTTCGACCGTCGCGCCGGGCACGCCCGGTTGCGGGGAACGCGGCATGGCGCGGTCCGACCCCTCCCCTCGCGCATCCGCCGCCGATACGTTTGGTCTAGACCGCCGGGGCCGAACGCCCGTTCCGGCGGCGCCCGCACCCGTCCCCCCACACTCCGGAGACGCCCCGTGACCCGATCCCCCGCGTCCTGGCCGACCCGCGCCGTGCTGTTCTGCGTCTGCGCGCTGCTGGCCGCGCTGCTCGGCCCGCCCGCCGCGACCGCCACCCCCGCGGCCGCCCCCGGCGCCGACCCCACCCTCAGCGCCGACGCCGTCGAACCGACCGCCACCGGCACCCCGTTGCGGAACGACACCGGCCTCTACCCGCGGGCCATCCGACTGGCGCACAACGGCGAAGCCAACGGCCGGATCCTGGCCAGCGTGGTCACGTTCGACGGGAACAACGGCCTCGGCGCCATCCACGAGAGCACCGACGACGGCGCCACCTTCCAGCAGGTCGGCGCGGTCGCCGACCCGGAGTCGGCCGCCGGCCAGGGCCTGTGCTGCGCCACCCTCTACGAACTGCCGCGGCAGGTCGGCGACCTGCCGGCCGGCACGCTGCTGTGGGCGTCCTCCGCGGGCCAGGACGAGGCGGACCGCCGCATGGCGCTGCGCGTCTGGGTCAGCCACGACGTGGGCCGCACCTGGTCGTACCTGTCCGCGTGCGCGACGGCCACCGGCACCGGCGGGCTGTGGGAGCCGGAGTTCTCCATCGCCGCCGACGGCGCCCTGGTGTGCCACTACGCGGACGAGACCGACCCGGGCCACAGCCAGAAGCTGTCCGCCGCCCGCAGCTACGACGGCATCACCTGGACCGACCACCACGACACCGTCGCCAGCGGCTGGTCCGAGGACCGCCCGGGCATGCCCATGGTGCGGCAACTGCCCAACGGCACCTACTTCATGAGCTACGAGATCTGCAACCCCGGCGGCCAGTACCAGTGCGTGGTGCACTACCGGACCTCGGCCGACGGCTGGAACTGGGGCGACCCGGCCCACCTCGGGTACCGACCGGAGACGGCGGACGGCCGGTACTTCCGCGCCACGCCGACCATCGCCTGGGCGCCCTCGCCGGACGGCAACCCGGACGGCCGGATCCTGCTGATCGGGCAGATGCTGCTCAACGCGGACGGCTCCACGGCGGCGGGCAACGGCAACACCATCCTCGTCAACGAGGCGAACGGCGCCGGCCCCTGGCGCGACATCCCGTCCCCCGTCGCGGTCCCCGGCGCGACCGTCAACTTCTGCCCCAACTACTCCTCTCCCCTGCTGCCCTCCACCGACGGCACCCGGGTGCTGGAGATCGCCACCGACTGGGACGGCGACGTCTGCAAGCCCTACTACGCGACGGGTCTCATCTGACCCCGCCCGCCCATCTATAAGTCTTGACTTAAATAAGCACAGACTGAAAGAGTGAGCGCCGTGCACGCCTTCGACGTCCTCGGTGATCCCGTGCGCCGCCGCATCCTGGAACTGCTCGTCGACGGCGAGCAGACCTCGGGTGCGATCAGCGCGGTCATCCAGGAGGAGTTCGGGATATCCCAGCCCGCGGCATCGCAACACCTGCGGGTGCTCCGCGAGAACGGGTTCGCCACCGTCCGACCCGAAGGCACACGGCGCCTCTACGCCGTCGACCCCACCCCGCTGCGGGAGGTCGACGCGTGGCTGGCGCACTTCCGCGCGTTCTGGTCCCAGCCGTTGGACGCGCTGGCCACCGAGCTTGCCCGCGGCAAGCGCGAACGAAGGAAAGGCTCACAAGGCTCATGAGCGACATCGTCGACCAGATCAACGCCGTCCACCGGGAGCTCGGCGAGAAGCGCATCCCGGCGGGCGAGGCCACCGTCGTCGTGCTGCGCCGCAGTTACGACGCGTCCGTGGCGGACGTCTGGGACGCCTGCACCGACCCCGAGCGGCTGCGCCGCTGGTTCCTGCCCGTCAGCGGCGACCTCACGCTCGGCGGCGAGTACCAGCTGGAGGGCAACGCCCGCGGCGAGATCCTGGTCTGCGAGGCGCCCCGGCTGCTCCGGGTGACCTGGATCTTCGGCGAGAACGTCACCGAGAAGGACATCAGCGAGGTCGAGGTGCGGCTGTCCGCCGAGCCGGACGGCGGGACGCTGCTGGTGCTGGAGCACGCGGCGGTCGTCGACCCGGGCTTCTGGGGGCAGTTCGGACCGGGCGCGGTGGGCGTCGGCTGGGACGGATCACTGCTCAGCCTGGCCGCGCACCTGCGCGGCGAGACGTTCGACGAGCAGACCTGGCAACACTCGCCGGAGGCCAAGGAGTTCATGACCCGGAGCGCCGAGGCATGGGGCGCCGCCCACGCCGCCTTCGGCGCCTCCCCCGACGAGGTCGCCACCACGGTCGCGGCCACCACGAAGTTCTACGTCCCCGAGTAAGCGCGCCCGACCATCCCCGCCCGCGCGAGGGTCAGGGCTCGCGCGGGCGTGGGGGTGGGCGTCGTAGCGTTGGGGGTCGACCGGGTGCCGCACACATCGCAGAGGGAGCCGCGAGATCATGGATCCGACGCGTCGTTCGGCCGCCGCGCAGGTGGACGCGCTGCGGCGGGGCGAGGTCTCCAGCCGGGAGTTGACCGCGGCCCACCTGCGGCGGATCGACGACCACCCCGAGTACAACGCCGTCGTCACCCTCGACGCGGAACGGGCGCTGGCCGCGGCGGCGGACGCCGACGAACTGCGGGCCGCAGGACGGCCGGGTGGGCCGCTGCTCGGGCTGCCCGTCACCGTCAAGGACTCGTTGGAGACCGAGGGCCTGCGCACCGCCTGCGGGTCGCCGGAGCTGGCCGGGCACGTGCCGGACCGGGACGCCGACGCCGTGGCGCGGCTGCGCGCCGCCGGGGCGGTCGTCCTCGGCAAGACCAACTGCCCCGCGCTGTGCCAGGACATCCAGACGGGCAACGCGCTGTTCGGCACCACGCCCAACCCGCACGACCCGGGGCGCACGGCCGGCGGCAGTTCCGGCGGGTCGGCCGCCGCGGTGGCCGCCCACCTGAGCCCGTTGGACCTCGGCAGCGATCTGGCGGGGTCGCTGCGGCTGCCAGGCCACTACTGCGGGGTCCTCGCCCTGCGCCCCAGCCGGGGCCTCGTGCCGACCCGGGGCCATGTCCCGCGCCCGCCCGGATGGCTGTCCTCCTCGGACATGATCACGCTCGGCCCGGTGGCGCGCGACGCCGCCGACCTCGACCTCGCGCTGGGCGTCCTGGCCGGCCCCGCGCCCGGCGACGCGGCCGCCTGGCGCCTCGCGCTGCCGGCCCCGCGCCGCGAGCGGATCGCGGAGTACCGCGTCGGCGTCTGGGCCGACGACCCGTACTGCCGGGTGGACGCGGAGACCCGCGCGCTGCTGGAGCGGGTGGCCGAGGCCCTGGCCGGCGCCGGTGCCGGGATCGACCGCACCACCCGGCCCGTGGACCTGGCGGACTCCGACCGCCTCTTCCAGTCCCTGCTGTTCGCCGGCTCGTCGGCGACCGCCGCGCCCGAGGAGTTCGCCGCCGAGGTCGAGGCCGCGGCGGCGCTGGACCCCGACGACGGCTCGGCCCTCGCGGGCTTCCGGCGCGCCCGCACCATGCGCCACCGCGACTGGCTGCTCGCCGACGAGGAACGCCGCCGGCTGCGCGACCGGTGGGCGGCCTACTTCGACGGGGTGGACGGGGTCGACGTGCTGGTCACGCCCGCCGCCCCCACGGCCGCCGTGCCCGACCAGACGGACCTGCCCGTCCCGCGGCGGCACCTCACCGTCGACGGCCGGCGGCGGAGGTACTGGGAGCAGACGACCTGGCTCAACCTCGCCGGCCTGGCCGGCCTCCCGGCGGCCGCCGTCCCGGTGGGCACCACGTCCGACGGGCTCCCGCTCGGCGTCCAGCTCGTCGGCCCCCGTCTGGCCGACCGCACCGTCACCCACGTCGCCGGTCTGCTGACCGCCCTGCTGGCGCCCACCCACCCGTGACGCCCGGCGGGCGGCGGGTGGTGGCGGACGGCGGGTGCACGCGCCCGTCCGCCGGTCGGCGTTGACCGCCAGGTCGTCTCAGCGGTGTGCGGTCGACGCCGACCCGAACACGGAGGCGGACGGCGGCTGAGCCTCGGCCGCCGTCCGGGAGATCACGTCACGTCACGAACCGTACTGGCGGAGCATGGTGACGTGCGCGGTCCCTCCCGTGCCGTCGGCGGTGGAGCTGCCGAGGTCGACGGTCTTCGTCTCGCCCGGTTCGCAGACCGCGTCCCAGCGTTGTTCGCCCCCCGGCACGACGGCGATGGCGTAGGTGCACTTCCCGTCGTCGCTCATGTTGGCGATCTCCGCGGTGACGGACACGCCGCCCGAGCAGGTGACGTGGAACTGCACGTGGTCGGGTCCCTCGTCGAACCGCGGGTCGGTGGGGCACTGGGCGTTGCCGACCGGGATGAACTCCCACTCGTAGTCGCAGACCGCGAGCCACAGGCCGACGCCCTCACAGTTCGCCGGCATCGGTCCCCACATCCACCCCGGATCGGGGTCGCCGCAGCCCGCGATGTCGCAGCCGGGGATCAGCTGCATCTCCACGTGCGCCGTCATCCGCATCTCGCGCGGCCACGTCACCCCGACCGTGTCGGAGCTCTCGACGTAGTCCTCCGTGTCCCAACCGCCGGTGACCTTCGGGGCCTCGTCGATCACCTCGCCGCTGGCCGCGTCGTAGAGCGTGGCCTGGACGTCCGAGTCGATGGTCGGGCCACCCATGGCGGGCAGGTCGCATTCCAGCGCGATGCCGTACGTCGCGTCCAGCGTGTAGTCGTCGCTGGCCTCCCGCGGCCAGTCGAGCAGCCAGTTGAGCAGGCATCCCTGCCAGGCCGGCTCGTTCGGCGCCGCCTGGTTCTGTGTCAGGTCGTGGCCCGCGGCGCCGTCTCCGTCGCCGCCGCCCTCCCCCTCGACGGGGACGAGCGAGAACTCGAACCTCTCCGGGTCCCGCTCCGGCACCTCCAGTTCAGCCTGCTCGGAGCCGCCCGCCCCTCCGCCCTCCTCCACCACGTCGTCCTCGCACGCGGTGAGGACACCGCAGGTGAGGAGCACACACGCCGCTGCCGCGACGAGCCGAAGACGTTCGCGCATGCGTATGCGAGTGACCGTAAGCACAGTCATGACCCTTGTCCTTCCCCCGATGGACCCGTCATGGGCTTGTCAGAAGAGGACGCAGGTGCAACCGCGCGCGGTTCCCTCGGGAGGCGGAGCCGGCGCCCTGCCGACGCCGTGAGGGCGACGCCGGCAGGGTCTGGGGGCGAGTGTGGGAGCCGTCGTTCAGCCGTTGTCCACGACGCGCCAGCGGTTGTCTGCGCTGCCGTCGTCCGGGGTCTGGACCGCGAAGGCGCCGACGGCGGTGGAGTTGTTCTGGATGCCGAGGAGCTTGCCGCTGTTCTCGTTGCGGATCTCGTACGTCCCGTTCCCCTGGTCGACCAGCGTCCACCGGTGGTCGGCGGTGCCGTTGTCCGCCCACTGCAGGACGGGCGCGTTGTCGGCCGTGGACATGTCCTGCACGCCGAGCACCTTGCCGCTGTTGGCGTTGCGGAACCGGACCGCGCTGCCGTCCTGGATGATCTCCCAGTTGTGGTCCGCGGTGCCCGAGTCGTTCCACTGCAGCGCGCGCCCGCCGTCGGCCGTGGACATGTCCTGGACGCCCAGCACCAGGCCGCTGGCGACGTTGACCAGCCGGACGGTGTCCGCTCCGCCCTGCCCGTTGGCGTTCCAGTAGACGGTGTAGTTGTGGCCGTGCGCGTCGTAGAACGGGCCCAGGTTGACGGTGGAGCCGTTGGCCGTGGCGGTGAAGGCGAGCGATCCGGTGCCGGTCCGGGTGACCGAGGACGTGTTCAGCGACGGCAGGGAACCGAGCGACGTGCTGCCGTAGTTGCCGGACAGCACCACCGGGCCGTAGGTGACCGCGGCGACGTTGGCGTTGTCGTTGGCCGCCCGCATCACGACCCGCATGGGCAGCCGGACGGTGACCGTGTCGCCCGCGGTCCAGGAACGGGTGAGGGTGGCGTAGCTGCCGGGCGTCGTGGTGATGTCCTGTGCTTCGCCGTTGACGCTGATGGTGGCGCCGCTGGTCCAGCCGGGGATGCGGATCCGCATCGACCAACTGCCGCCGACGTCGCCGGTGACCGTCAGCGTCGTGGTGTCGCTGACCGGGTACGACGTGGTCTGGGTGACCGTGATGCCGCGCTCCGTCCAGTCGAGCACCGAGGGCACGAAGAGGTTCACGATCAACGTGTCGTCGGTGTGGAAGTAGACCGAGTCCATCAGCCTGGTGTGCATCTCCAGGCCGGTGCCCTGGCAGCACCAGAAGCTGTTGTAGTCGGTGCTCCAGGTGCCGCCGCCCCACGCCGGGCCCACGCCGCGTCGGCCACCGGGGTTGAGCGGGGTGAAGTAGGTGACGTGACCGTGGCTGTCGGACGGGTTCTGCTGGCCGATCATCTGGTTGAGCCACGCCCGCTCGTAGTAGTCGAACAGCGCAGCCCGGTTCGGGTCGAGCCCGAACAGCTCCCGGGTGAGGACGAGCATGTTGTAGGTGTTGCAGCTCTCGCAGGTGTCCTGGTTCAGGTAGCCGGCGATGGCGTTCGGCGGGCGGAAGTGCTCCGCCTGGCTGTTGCCGCCGATGACGTAGGTGTGCGCGTTGACGGTGATGTTCCAGGCGTTGGTGGCGATGTCCCGGTAGCGGGTGGTGCCGGTGGCCTTGTACTCCTTGGCGGCGCCGATCCACTTGGGCACCTGGGTGTTGGCGTGCAGCCCGTTGAGCTGGTCCTGGTTGGACGCCAGCGGGTCGAACACCGCGGCGTGGTCGAACCGTCGGGCGGCGGTGAGCCAACGGGAGTCGCCGGTCTGCTGGTAGAGGTCGGCCAGCACGGCGTTCATGCCGCCGAACTCGGTCCCCATCATGGCCTGCATCTGGCTGCCGCTGAGCCGGCCGGTCCGCCAGTCCACCCAGCCCGCGAGCGCCAGCAGCACGTCACGGGCCTGGGTGCTGCCCATCAGCCGCCACACGTCGAGCAGTCCGGCCAGGGTCTTGTGGATGGTGTAGTACGGCACGTTGCCGTTGGACAGGGTCCGGTTCTCCAGGGCGGTGAAGTCGGACTCGGGATAGCCGGACAGGTAGCCGGTGGTGAAGCCGGCGGTGCCGTTGTTGGCCTGACACGCGGCCAACCCGGCCACCATGGCGTTCGCCTTGTCCCGGCAGGTGGTGTCCCCCGTCACCGCGTACACCTGCGCCCACGCGGTGAGGAAGTGCCCCTGCATGTGGCTGCGGAACGGGAACGACGGGGCGTCCCAGCCGCCGTTGGAGGAGGCGCCGTTGGTGGACAGCCGGTGGTTGGAGCGGAAGACGTACAGCAACCGGTCGACGTCGACGAACCGCAGATAGCTGACCGTGCGGTTCTGGTTGTCCAGCCACCGGCTGGAGGTCAACCGGACCTGACCGAACGCGAACGGGTGCGCGGACACCCCGATCTCGTCCAGGGCCGGGGCGATCGCCGACGCCCGGGCGGTCGAGCTGCCGATGACGGGCCCGGCGGCGGAGACGACGGCTGCCGCCCCGGCAGCCTGGAGTAGCCGCCGCCGGCTGACGGAGGAAGACATCTTTACCCTTTCCGGATCAAGAAGGGCGAGGTCCTTCGGGCCCCGACGGCGCGCTGACGGGCGTGCGCGACGGCGGACCGGTGGTACGCGTCGGACCTCACCGAGGGGAGGTGGTGCGCGTGGTGCTGTCGCGGTCTGTGGGGCAGGCACAAACTCGCTGGTTCGATATTACGAACGACGTACGAGGAGCCAGACGGTTGAATCATTGGGTCCCCGGTGCGGGAGGTCAAGAGCCGGCGCACCACTTTCTCGGCTGGCGTCGGGGGGGCGCGGGGGCGGGACGTGCGGCCCGATATCCCGTTGTCGGCGGCGGCGCATCGCGAGAGCATCCGGTGCATGGCAGCACCCGCCGACCGAATCCGTCGTGACCAGGCAGAACTGCGCCGGTGGCGCGCGGGCGACCTCGACGCCCTGGTGCGAGCGATCGACGAGTCCCGGGAGCATCTGGTGCCGTGGATGCCCTGGGCGGCCGACCAGGATCGGCGGCGAACCGTCGAGTTCCTCGTCCGGGCCCGGCACCAGTGGGACACCGGGCAGGCCTTCAACTACGCGATCACGTCGGGCGGCGCGCTGATCGGCGCCTGTGGCCTCATGCGCCGCATCGGCGCGGGCGGCCTCGACATCGGCTACTGGCTGCACCCGCGTTGGACCGGACGGGGGCTCGCCACGATGGCCGGGGCGGCGCTGACGGACCAGGGCTTCCGGTTGCCGGGCATCGACCGCGTGGAGATCCACCACGACGCGGCCAACGCCGCGAGCGGAGCCGTCGCCCTCCGGTTGGGGTTCACCGAGGTCGAACGCGCCCCGGCGCCCGACGGGGCGGTGGCGCCCGGCGAGGTGGGGATCGGCGTCGTCTGGCGAATCACCGTGGGCGAGTGGCGGGAGCGTGGAACCGCGGCCTGAACGCGCCGCCCGACACCGGCCGTTCGCGGCTTCCCCGCCCTCCCTCGCCAGGCTCTCCAGGCGCCGGGACGCGGTCGAGCCCCGGGTGGACCTGCCACCACCCCGGACCGGGGGTTGGACCCACTGTGCCGGGCCCGCCGGCGCCACATGCTGAGGGCCGAGGGACAACGCCGACCGAACAAGGAAGCAGGCATCCCATGCACGCCCACACTCCCCTGGTGACCGTCGCCTGCGCGGCACTGCTGCTGGCCGGCGCCCCCGCCGCGGTGGCCGCCGAACCGGCCGCCACCGTCGCCGCCGCCTCCGCCCCGGCCACCGCGGAGCACGAGCAGCGGCACCGCGGGGCGTTGGTCTCCGCCGAGCTGCTCTACACCCTGGACGGCCGTGCCGAGGCCGCGGCCGAACTGGCCGCGGCCGGGTTCGACGGGAGCGTGGCCCGCTACGGCGTCGACGTGTACCGGCTGGTGTACCGGACCGTTGACCCGGCCGGGCGACCAACCACCGCCAGCGGCCTTCTCGCGCTGCCCCGCACCCACCAGGGCGCGTTGCACGCGGTGTCGTTCGCCCACGGCACCGGTGTCCACAAGGAGGACGCGCCCTCGATGCGGCGGCGGAACTTCGTCAGCGCGGCGCCGATCAGCTACGCCACGGCCGGCTTCGCCGGGGTAGCGCCCGACTACCTCGGCATGGGGCTCGGGCCAGGAACGCACCCCTGGATGGACGTCCCGTCGGAAACGACCGCGTCCCTGGACCTGCTCCGCGCCGCCCGCGCGTTCGCCCCGCACACCGGCCACACCCTGCGGCGGGACGTGCTGGTCACCGGCTTCTCGCAGGGCGCGTCCGCCGCCATGGGCCTGGCCCGGGCCCTGCAGGCGGGCGAGGACCGTTGGTTCCGGGCGGGCGCGCTGGCGCCGGTGAGCGGCGCCTACGACTTCGTCGGCACCACGCTGCCGTCGCTCCTCGACGCGGAGCGGGTCGCGCCCAGGTACGGCGCGGTGTACGCGGCGTACGCGCTGGTGGCCGTCCAACGGCTGCACGGCGGCGTGTACGAGGACCCGGCCGAGGTGTTCCGGTCCCCGTACGCCGCTTCCGTCGAGGAACTGTTCGACGGCAGCCACACCGGCCAGGAGATGATGGCCGGCCTCCCCGGCTCGCCCGAGGAACTGCTGACGGAGCGCGGTCTCCGGTTGCTGACCGCCCCCACCGGATCGTTCGCCGCGGCCCTGGGCGCGGCCGGCAGCGTGTGCACGGACTGGGCGCCGCGGATGCCGACCCGCCTCTACATGGCGACGGGCGACGAACAGGCCGTCGTGGAGAACACCGCCTGGTGCCGCGCGGAACTGCGGGCGAACGGGACGGCCGTGCCGGTCGTCGACCTCGGCGCGGTGGACTACCAGGACTCCCGCCACCTCGGCTCCAGCGTCGCCGCCACCACGGCCACCATCGCATGGTTCCGCGCCCTGACCGGGTAGGGAGCGACCGGCGACCGGGGCGCGGCCCGGGTACCTTGTCGAGAAAAGCCCGCGTACGGGTCTGTCGAATGCGCGTCGCCCGTCCGACGTAGAGGGGCGTACCGACCAGACGCACAGTCAGGGAGACCCATCATGGCCCACTACGCGATCCTCATCTTCGACGACCCCGCGGCCGGCGACCACACCCCCGAACAGCAGGCGGCGAGCCAGCGGCACGCCGACGACCTCGTCGAGTCCGGCGTCCTGACCACGGCGTACGCCCTCAGGTCCGCCGACACCGCCATCTCGCTGCGCGGCGACGTGGTCACCGAGGGCGCCTTCGTCGACGCCAAGGAGGTCGTCGCCGGCTTCTACGTGGTCGAGGCCCCCGATCTGGACGCCGCCCTGGAACTGGCGCGGCGCAACCCCGCCGTCCGGTGGGGACGCGGCGGCGTCGAGGTGCGGCCCGTGGCGGGCGGCATCCCGCCCACCACCCGTTGACCGCCACCCCCGCCCCGGACGTCGGCCAGGCGGTAGCCGACGCGCACCGACGCGAGTGGGCCCCGCTGCCCGCCGCGACGGTGCGCGTCGCGCTCGGCGTCGTCGGCCGCCCCGAAGGTCCTCCGGCTCCGGCGACCGGCTGACGCTGCCGTGGGTCACCACCCTCGGGCCGTTCGCCATCCCTGGGCGCGGCCATCGGCGCCGTGCTGCTCAACCCGCGCGAGGCCCTGGCGTTGATCAGCCAGGCCGAGCGCCGGAGGGACGGAACGCGCTACTCCAGCCGCGCCAGCGCCGCGCGCAGGAACGAGTCGCGGGGCGCCGTGTGTTCCGGGGGGTCGCATGCGGTCGGGGTGTTCAGCGCGGCGACGGCGTCCCAGTAGGGCACGTCCTCGGCGCGGACGCCGCTGGCTCGTTCCCAGCCCTCCAGGACATGGCGCGGGGCGTCCGGCCCGTTGGCCAGGGCCACCTGTTTGCGCAGTTCGCCGAGATCCACACCGGGGCTGCCCACGCCCGCGGTCTTCCAGTCGATCAACGCCCGGCAGACGGCGCCGCTCCACATCGTGTTGCCCGGCCACACGTCGCCGTGCAGGAAGACCGTCGGGCCGCCCGCCGCCGTGACGGCCCGGACCACCACGTCGGCGTGCCGGAGCAGCGGCGTGGTCGGCATCCGGCCCAGCCGCCGTTCCCGCGCGAAGTCGTCGACCGCGATGGGCCGGGCCCGCACCGGCAGGTGATCCGAGGGCGCCAGCGGTATCCGGTGCACCCGGGCGATCGCCGCGCCGGCGGCCCGGAGCCGGTCCGCGCCCACCCGCGCCGGCCAGGCGCTGCTCCCCGGCACCACCGTCTCGACGCTGGCCGGCACCCCGGCGGCCAGCCCATCCAGGTCGGCGCCGAGAAGCCGCGGCGCCGGCAGGGAGTGCTCCTCCGCCACCCTGAGCGCGGCGACGTTGGTGGCGATCATCTCGCCGTCGATACGAGGCGTCGGCGCCCGAAGCACCACCTCGACCAGCCGCCGAGGCGACTCGACCCGCAGCAACCAGGGCCCGTCACCGGCGTGCAGCGCCCGCACGCCCACCACCCGGGCGGCGTCGTCCACGCACGCCGCGGCCCACTCCAGCATCGCCCGCATCGGGCCTGACTCGTCGGTACTACCCATCCCGCACAGCCAGCGACCATGACAGCCCTCCCGGGTACGGTCAAGCGCCGCCGCCCCCGGCCGGCTTACCGATCGGGGGCGGCGGCTCCTGGCACGCCCGGGGAAGGCGCTGTTCCGCTACGCGGCGGGCTTCAGCTCCTCGCGTTGTGGGGCCTCCGACTCCGCGTCGTTGATGTCGAAGCTCGTCGCCGTGTCGTACGCGTCGTGGTCGAGGATCTTCTCGCGCGCGGCGACGATGACCGGGACGGCCGCCTGGCCGGCCACGTTGGTGGCGGTCCGCATCATGTCCAGGATCGGGTCGATGGCCAGCAGCAGGCCGATGCCCTCCAGCGGCAGGTCGAGCGTGGTCAGGGTCAGCGTGGTCATCACCGTGGCGCCGGTGAGGCCGGCCGTGGCGGCCGAGCCGATCACCGAGACGAAGACGATCAGCACGTACTCCTGGATCCCCAGGCTCACGCCGAAGATCTCCGCGACGAAGATCGCGGCCAGCGCCGGGTAGATCGCGGCGCAGCCGTCCATCTTGGTCGTCGCCCCGAACGGCACCGCGAACGACCCGTACTCGCGCGGCACGCCGAGCCGCTCGGTGACCTTCTGGGTGACCGGCAGGGTGCCGACCGACGAGCGGGAGACGAACGCGAGTTGCAGGGCGGGCCAGGCGGCGCGGTAGAAGCGCAGCGGGTCGACGCCGGCGGCGAAGCGCAGCAGCAGCGGGTAGACGCCGAAGAGCACCAGCGCGCAGCCGACGTAGACGTCGGCGGTGAACGTCGCGTAGTCGCCGATGAGGTCCCAGCCGTACTCGTTGATGGCGCGGCCGATCAGCCCGATCGTGCCGATCGGGGCGAGCCGGATGACCCACCACAGGGCCTTCTGCAGCAGCGCGAGCACGGTCTCGCCGAAGGTGATCAACGGCTCCGCGCGCTCGCCGAGGCGGAGGGCGGCGACGCCGGTGACCGCGCCGAGGAACACGATCTGCAGGACGTTGAGGTCGACGAACGGCGTGACGATGTCGGTCGGCAGGATCCCGGTCAGGAAGTCCAGCCAGGACCCCTCGGAGCCGGCGTCCGGCGGCGCGCCGTCGGCCGGGGTGAAGCCGCTGCCCTGTCCCGGGTTGGTGATCAGGCCGATGGTGATGCCGATGGCGACGGCGATCAGCGAGGTGGTCAGGAACCACAGCAGGGTGCGGCCGGCCAGCCGGGCCGCGTTGGACACGTCGCGGAGGTTGGTGATGGAGACGGCGATCGCGAAGAAGACGAGCGGTCCGACGGCCAGCCGCAGGAGCTGGACGAAGGTGTCGCCGACCTCCTCCAGGGTTCGGCCGAGCCAGTCGACGTCCCACGTGCGGGCGGCCCAGCCGAGCAGCACGCCCAGGGCGAGACCGAGCAGGATCTGCGCCCAGAAGGGTGGGAGGGATATTCGTGGTCGCCCGGAGGATGGCGCGGGCGCGTCGGGGGACGTGGCGGGAGAGGGGGAGGACACAGGCACACTCCGGTCAAGGGTGATGAGCGGTGACGTGGTGAGGGGTGGTCGCGGTGCGTGCGGCGGTAGCCGCGAAGGTCAGCGACAGGCCGCGGTCACGCCGCGACAGAGATCGATGTGCAGGCGCGCCACGAGGCGCACGCGGGTGCGTGCGAGTCGCTGTGCGGCTGCGGTGTCCATGAGGTGAACGGTAACACCACTGGCCAGAACCGTCTCCGCTGTGGTCGTGCCCCGCCCGCGGGGCGGTGACACGTCCGGCCGTCACCCGGGTGGCGGAGTGGCCGTGGGGAACGGCGGAGCGGATGACAGATTCCGTCATGATGGACATATGCGCTCAAACAAGTCATCGCGCCGTCGGTCGAGCCGCCAATGAACGACGCCGTGCTCGTCGTGGTCATCGTGGTCGCGGCCGTCCTGCTGCTCTACGCGATGGCGGCCGTGAAGGTCATCCCCGAGTACCAGCGCGCCGTGGTCTTCCGCCTCGGACGCATCACCGGCGCCAGGGGTCCCGGGCTGTTCCTCATCATCCCCGTCGTGGACCGCATCACCCGCGTCTCCCTGCGGACGGTCACCATGGACATCCCGCCGCAGGACGTCATCACCAAGGACAACGTCACCGTCCGCGTCAACGCCGTGGCCTACTTCAACGTCTTCGACCCGAACCGCTCGGTGCTGGCGATCGAGAACCACATCACGGGCACCTCGCAGGTCGCGCAGACCACGCTGCGCAGCATCCTCGGCCAGGTGGACCTGGACCAGCTGCTGGTCAACCGGGAGGAGATCAACCGGCGGCTGCGGGACATCATCGACGACGTGACCGACCCCTGGGGCGTCAAGGTCACCCTTGTCGAGGTGAAGGACGTCGAGCTGCCCGAGGCGATGCGCCGCGCGATGGCCCGCCAGGCCGAGGCGGAACGCGACCGCCGCGCCAAGGTCATCCACGCCCAGGGCGAGTACGAGGCCTCCCAGACCCTCGCGGACGCGGCCCAACGCCTCGAACGCAACCCCGCCGCGATGCAGTTGCGGATCCTCTCCACGATGACGGAGATCGCCAGCGAGCGGAACTCCACGCTGGTCTTCCCCATCCCCATGGAACTCCTCCGCCTCGTCGACACCCTCGGCGGCGGCCGCACACCGAGCCCACCCGCCCCACCCGCCCCGGCCGCCCCCGCCGAGCCCCGCACCCCCGACCACCGAGGCGCCTCGGACGGCGCGGTCTGACCTGATGACGACGCGCCGCGCCGTAGAACGAGTACTACACTGGCGGGCATGAGCGACGGTGCGGAGGTCCCGCTGAGGGAGCTGAACCAGCAGACATCGCGCGTCCTGGCCCGAGTGGCGGCCGGAGAAACGGTGACCATCACCAAGGACGGGGTGCCCATAGGGGACATCGTGCCGAGGGGCACGTTGACTGGCCCGCCCGCGTATCCGTTCCGCACCGACCCCATGGGCGACCTGGACCTCCCGGACCTGGGAGGTCCGGCCCTCGACGACGACGAGATCAACGCGACGCTCCGCGGCATGGGCGAAGCCGCGGCGAACGAGGGAGTCGATGACTGACATCCCGGTCGCCATCGCCGACACCAACGCCCTGTACCGACTGTTCACCCCGAAGGATCCCCTTCACGCGACTCACCGGCAGGCCCTTGCCCAGACGGGGCATCTCGTGGTGTCCCCCATGGTCCTCGCGGAGCTGGACTACCTGCTCACCTCCCGGATCGGCGGGTCGGTGGCCAGGAACGCCCTCGACTTCATCGCCCGGCAGGCGGAGGCCCGTCGCTTCGAGATCCCCGACACCGCACCCCATCTCAGGGCCTCGATAGCGGTGATGGGCGGGTACGCGGATGCCGACGGCGGCGCGGGAGTGGGTCTCGCCGACGCCATGAACGTGGCGCTCGCGGCGGCCTTCCGGACGGCCGACCTCTTCACCACCGACCGGCACTACCGCACGATGCGACCCCTGACCGGCCAGCATGCCTTCCGGCTACTCCCCGAGGATCTCTGATCCTCGAGCGGCTGACAGAAGGCCGCCGGCGGGCTAGTCCCTCGGACCCCACCTTTCCCACCGACCGCAGTCGGTGGGAAAGGTGGAGCTCGGCCCAGACGGTCTTGTGCGGCGGGGGCGGTGAGGTCCACGCCCCAGCCCACGGCGAGGGTGGAGGAACCGGAACGCACCGCCCGGCGTGAGTAGCTCCGACCAACGAAACGGCCCGTACAGGGCCTTCACACACGGGGTTTCACCGCCATGCGATCTGCTACGCGTTCCGACACGCATCCCGCGGCGCTCCGCCGCGCCCGATCCCGCCGCGCGAGACGTGCGGGTTCCCTCCTCGCCGCCGGCCTGCTGCTGGCCCTCACCGGGTGCGGCTCCGACGGGGACTCCGGGACCCCACCGGACGCGGCCGGTGCCTCGGAGGGCGGCACGGGGGGCGCCGAGCCCGGCGGCGGCCTGTCGACGGACGGCCTCCTGGTCTGCTCCCTGGTGGACTTCCAGCCACTGCTGGACACCGTCCAGGGGGAGTTCACGGTCGAGCCGGAGGACGTCGAGCCGGGCAGCGGCTCGGACCCCGGCGGCCCGCAGTGCGCGGCGCAGCTCGGCCCTCACGGCGGGGGAAGCGACTTCAGCGGCCAGGTCCACCTCGCCGTGGTGCCGTACGACAGCGAGGAGGCCGCCTCGGGCAGCTTCGACGACCGCGTGGCCGAGATCAGCGCCTCGCCGGAGGCCGCCGTCGAGGAACTGGACGGCACCTGGGCCCAGGGCACCCAGGTCAGCGCGGGCTCCGGCGACGGCCAGGCGATCTCGTACGCCCTGCTGCGGGACGGTGCTCTGCTCTACAAGGCCCAGATCACCTGGCAGGCCTCGTCTGTTGCCGCCGAGGACATCGTCTTCACCGCCGCCGACATCGACGCCCGGATCCGTGAGCTCGCCGGGGAGCTCCACACCGCGGTGGCTGCCGAGGAGGGCTCCTAGTACTCCAGTCGCGTTCAGATGCGGTAAGCAAGTCCGCGCTTGCCGACGCCCTCCTCGAAGGACCCCACGGGCCTGCTGAATCGGATGCGGGGAGTTCCCTGACCGACATGCGCCGTCCCCCACGCGGGCCGGACGCGCTTCGTGCGATTCGGTCAGCCGCAGTTGCGGATGAGCCAGTCGTCGGAGTCGAAGGCGTACCTGGCCGGGTCGCGGGGGGTGGTCTCGTGTTCCTCGACCGTGTCGTCGAGGCGGATGGGGTCGGGGAGTGTGCCGAAGCGGGCGGTGCGGGCCGCCGCGGCCGGGTCCGTGGGCTGCTGGGGTGACATGGCTGCTCCTCCCCCGGGCCGTGTCGTCGCGGCCCCGTATGACCAGGATACGGCCCGGGGCCCCGGATGGCCGGGGCCCGGGCGGGGGGTCAGGCCGGGGCGATGTGGAAGAAGTGGGTGGGTTGCTGGACGGCGACGCGTTCGTGGATCTGGGCGCAGACGGCCGTGCCGGGGCGGTCGAAGGTGCCGGCGGGGGGTTCGGCGATCCGGATGACGGAGGCCTCGGCGTCGAGGAGGCGGGCGGCCATGGCGAAGTCGCCGACCACGGCGCGGCCCGGGGCGACCTGGCGGTGGCGGCAGATCATCACCTGTTCGCGGGCGAGGTCGGCCAGCAGGCTGCCGGAGCCGACCAGCTCCTCGTAGTAGTCGCGGGGGTTGACCATGATCGCGTGGCCGGTGCCGCCGGTCTGCTCTATCTCGTCGAACGCGGCGAGCAGCCCCGCCGCGTACGACCCGGAGTACGGGAGGGTGGCGACGTCCTGGTGGTCGACGATGTCGCGGGTGAGGGCGCGGTTCTCGGCGGTGCCGAGGCGCACCATCAGCCGGTGGTCGATGAACGCCGCGAGGCTGGCGGGGTGTTCGGTCAGTTCCTCGGGGAGCTGGACCCAGGCGGTGATGGGGCGCAGGGTGTGCGCGGCCACGCCGAAGCGGAACGCGTCCTCGCGCAGGCCGGTTTCGGGGTCGGCGGCGCCCGACCTGGTCTCGTACCAGCACAGCACGGCGTCGTCCACCGCGCCGCGCACCGGCTGCTTCTTGAAGAGGTTGCGGGCGGTCAGCCGCGGCCGGTCCTTGCCGGGCTGGAACGCGTCCGTGATGGTGAAGTCGAAGCGGACCTCCGCCTTCTCGGGGTCGGACAGGTAGGCGTCGGCGAACAGTTCGCCGGGCGAGAGACCGGGCGAGGGCGAGGACTCGACGTGCATGGCGCGTTGCTCCTTCGAGAGGTCAAGAGGTCACAGGGCGTGGGACAGAAGGCGTTCATAGAACGGCAGATGGTGCTCGTAGTAGCGGCGCAGCCGGGGGTCGTCGTCGACGGTGACCGGGTAGTCGTCGCGCGGGGCGCGGAAGCCGGAGCTCGCGCTGGCGTCCACGTGCCACCTGGCGTTCGGCCGCCATTCGGGGCGTTCGCCCGGCCGCCAGCGCAGCGCGTCCGGCACGAAGGGCAGGCCGACGCGCGCGCAGTACGCGGCGACGGTGGCCGCCGGGTCGGCCAGCAGCCGCTCGGCGGAGACGACGACCGGGCACCGTCCGGTCGCCTGCCAGGCGAGCTCGAAGAGCGCGAACTGGTGCTCGTAGCCGGCCTCGTGGCAGGCGAAGTCGGGCTTCACCAGGTGGTGCGAGGGGATGGCCCTGGCCGGGTGCCGGATGATGAAGGTGTGCTGGAAGCCGGCGATCGCCTCGGGGTGGTCGAAGAGGTACTGGTAGTGGTATTCGAGGGTGTCCTTGAAGAACGTGGGCCGTTCCGCACCCAGGAGGGCCAGATGGGACAGGACCGCGCCCGGCTCGTCGAGCGTGACGGTGTCGCCGTCGGCGCCGCCCACCGCCGGCAGCGCCACCGAGCCGTGGTCGGTGAGCAGCACGAACGGCTCGTGCACCACCGTCAGGTCGCCGCGTTCCACCATCATCCGGAGGAACGCCGTGGAGACCGACCGGGGGTGGGCCCACAGCGCGATCACATGGACCACGGCGCGGGCTCCCGGTCCCAGCGGTGGTGGCGCAGCCTGGCCCGCAGCGCGAGGCTGAGCGGCGGCGCCTCGGAGACGGCGAGGTTGGCGCGCACGTGGGCGGGCCGGCGCATGCCGGGGATGACGGTGGTCACCGCGGGGTGGTCGAGGACGAAGCGCAGGGCGAGTTCGGGCATCGTCGTGCCGTCGGGCACCACCCTGGCGAGCCGTTCGGCGCGGTCCACGGTGGGGCCGAGGTTCTCCGGGCCGAAGTAGACCGCGCGCCAGTCGTCCTCGGGGAAGGTGGTCTCCCGGGTGAGGGTGCCGGTCAGGCCGCCCTCGTCGAAGGGGACGCGGGCGATGATGCCGATGCCCTCGCGCTCGGCCCGGCGGAACAGCTCGTCCTCCGGGGCCTGGTCGAAGACGTTGTAGATGACCTGGACGACGTCGACCAGGCCGGTGTCGAGGGCGGCGAAGCAGTTGGTGGGCTCCCAACGGTTGACGCTGATGCCGAACCCGTCGATCACGCCCTCCGCCTTGAGGTCGGCGACCACCTTCTGCCACCGTTCGTCGGCGGCCCACCGGTCCTCCCACACGTGGAACTGCAGGAGGTCGATCCGGTCCACGCCCAGGTTCTCCAGGCTGCGGTGGACGTACGCGCGGACGTGGTCGGCCGGGAAGACGTCGTCGAGCGTGTCGCCGGGGCGCGGCGGCCACTCGCGGTTGAGCGGCGGGACCTTGGTGGCCGCGAAGAGCCGCCGGTCGGGGTGGCGCCGCAGCAGGTCGCCGAGCATTCGCTCGCTGACCCCGCGGCCGTAGATCCAGGCGGTGTCGAAGAAGGTGCAGCCCTCGTCGACGGCGAGGTCCAGGCAGTCGGGCGCGACGTCGTAGTCCCAGCCGGTGAAGCCGCCGGGGCCGCCGCCGATGCCCCACATGCCGTAGCCAATCTCGCTGACCTGCCAGCCGAGCCGGCCCATGGTGCGGTAGCGCATCTGGTCTCTACTCCTCCGTGTCGTCCTGGCCGTTGAGGGTGGTGCGGTAGGCGGCGAGCGCCGCCGGGAGGGCGCCCTCGCGGAGGGCGTGACGCGCGTCGAGCGCGTCGCAGGCCTCCCGGGCGAAGAGCGCGGGATTGTCGGCGAGCAGCCGCCGGAACTCGGGCACGCCGCCGGGGTCGGTGGCCGGCAGCGTCGTCAACAACGCGTGCAGTACGGCCGGTTCGCCGCCGGTCGCCGCGGCCCGCCCGAGCCGCGCCAGGAACTCCTCGGGTGCCACCGGGCGTGGCGCCGGCCGCCCGGGGGCGGCGAGGTCGAGTGCGGCGAAGTCGACGCTGCCGGGGCGGAAGACGTGGTAGACGCCGCCGACGCCGGGCGCGGCGGGCGCGGCCGTCTCGGTCAGGCCGGCGACCAGGCGGGCGGCGGCCTCGTCGACCGGGGTGTAGTCGGAGCGCATCGGCACGTCGGGCCGCACGCCCAGGCGGTGGAACGCCGACAGCAGCAGATGCGTCAACGCCCGCGGGTTGGCGACGCCGTTGTCGGCGGCGGGCATCACCTCGCCGAGTCGATAGACCACGACGGGGGCGCCGAGCCGGCCGGCGTCGAGCACGAGGCGTTCGGCCACCCATTTCGAACGGCTGTAGCCGCTCGGCGGCGGCGCCGCCCGTTCCGGGGCGAAGTCCTCGGCGAGCGGGGCCGCGACGGTCGCGGCGTGGTGGTCGAGCACGCCGAGGGTGGAGACGTGGTGCAGCGGTTTGGGGCGTCCGGAGAGGGCGAACCGCAGGGCCTCGGCGGTGCCGCGCACGTTCGCCGGCCGGTGGGCGCGGTAGTCGAGCACGAAGCTGACGCGGGCGCCGATGTGCAGCACGGCGTCGCAGCGCGCGGCGAGCGCCTCCCACTCCCCCGGCGGCCAGCCGAAACACGGGCGGGCGAGGTCGCCGTGCCGGACGTCGAGCCGTTCGGCCATGGCGTCGTGCCACAGCCCCTGGGCGCGCAGCACGCGGGCGAGCCGCTCGCGGGCGCCGTGGTCGTCGGCGGCGCGGACCAGGCAGACGGCGCGGGCGGGCGTGGTCGTCAGCAGGCGGTGCACGGCGCGGGCGCCGACGAAGCCGTTCGCGCCGGTGACCAGCACGGTGCGGGGCGGGGTGGTGTCGGGGAGCCGCTCGCGGGCTGCGCGTTCGGCGAGTCGGGCCAGGTCGGGCGGCAGCGCGGCGTCGCGCACCAGCTCCGCCGCGTCGGCCGGATCGGCACGGTTCGCCGACGCGGCGGTGTCCTCCCGGGCCGCGCCCGCCGAGGCCGCACGGGCGGCCCGGCCGTGCCCGGCCGATGCGACCAGGTGCTCGGCCAAGGCGGCGGGCGTGCGCCGGTCGTAGACGTCGGCGACCGAGACCCGGACGCCGAACGCGTCCCGGATCGCCACCACCACGCGCAGCGCCGTCAACGAGTCGCCGCCGCGCCGCAGGAAGTCGTCACCCGTGCCGAATCCGGGCAGGCCCAGGGCCTCGCCCATCAGGCGCGCCAGCCGGTCGGCCGGCGCGGCGGCGGTGCGGGGGCGGCCCGGGGCGGCCCGGGGCGCGGGGGTCGAAGGGCTCGCTGGGGTCACGGACGGCCGTGTCGGTGCCGGCTCGCCGCCCGACGCGGGATCCGGTTCCCCGTCGAACGCCCCGTCCGACGCACCGGCCAACGCCCCGACCGGCCCACCGCCGGCCCCGCCTGACGCGCCGTCCGACCCAGCGTCAGGCCCATCGACCGACCCACCGCAGGACCGGCCGGATCCGCCGCCTGACCTGCCGTCGCCGATCCCTCCGTCAGGTTCGCCGCCGGCCCCGCCGGCAGAGCCACAGCCCGGCTCGGCCGGGTCCCGCTCCGCCGGGGCTCGCTGGCCCGCCTCCTCGTCGAGCTTCTGCTCGACGATCGCGCGCAGCGCGGCCAGGTCGACCTTGCCGTTGTCGGTGAGCGGCAGCGTCTGCAACACCACGCAGCGGTATGGCAGATGGACCCGGGGCAGCCGGACCTCGAGGTGGCGGCGCAGCGTCTCGGGGGAGATCCCGGGGGAAACGGCGGTGTCCGAGGCGGCCACCGCCACCAGCCGGATGCGGCCACCCCGCCGCAGGGTGAGCGCCTTCGCCTGGACCACGCCGGGGCAGCTCTCCGCCGCGGTCTCGATCTCGCCGGGCTCGATCCGCACCCCGTCCACCTTGGCCTGCCGGTCGCGGCGGCCGGCGAAGCGCAGCAGCCCGGCCTCGTCGAACCAGCCGAGGTCCCCGGTGCGGTACAGCCGGCGGCCGGGGACTCCGGGCAGCGGGTTCGGCACGAAGACCTCGGCCGTGCGGGTCGGGTCGCCGAGGTAGCCGGCGCCGAGGCAGGCGCCGCCGATGAGGATCTCTCCGGTGGCGCCGGGCGGCAACGGGCGCAGCGCGTCGTCGGCGACGACGGCGTAGCAGTTGTCGATGGGGCTGCCGAGCGGGATGTGGTCGCCCTCCTGGCCGGTGACCCGGTGGAAGACCATGCCGATGGACGCCTCGGAGGGTCCGTAGCCGTTGGTGATGTCGAGCCCGGGGACCAGTGCCCGCAGCCGGTGCACGGCGCGGGGGATGATCTCCTCGCCGCCGACCACCAGATGCCGCAGCGAGGCGAGGGCGGCGGGGTCGGCGGCGCCGGACTCCAGCAGCGAGACGAGCATGCCGAGGATGGCGGGCACGAAGTCGGTGACGGTGACCCGGTGGCGCGCGATGGTGGCGACCGTGTGCTCCAGGTCGAGGAAGTCGCCCTGTTCGGGGATGACGGTGCGGCCGCCGGTGGTGAGCGGCCACAGCAGCTGCCAGATGGCGGAGTCGAAGGTGTGGCGGCTGTTCTGCAGCACCACCTCGTCGCCGGTGGCGGCGAAGTAGCGGGACATGAAGCGGAACCGGTTGGTCAGGCCGCCGTGCACGTTGACCGCGCATTTGGGGACGCCGGTGCTGCCGGAGGTGAAGACGCCGTAGGCCGGCTCACCGGCCCCTGGAGGCGGGCCCGGACGGTCGGCGCGCGGGGCGAGGTCGTCGACGGCGACCAGGTACGGGCGGTGGCCCGCCGGCACCGGGGCGCCCGCGGTGAGGACCAGCCGGGCGCCCAACGTCCGCAGCACGGCGCGGATCCGCTCCTCCGGCCAGGCCGGGTCGCACAGCGCGAAGACGGCGCCGAGCTTCATGGCGGCGACCATGCACACCGGGAGTTCGGCGCTGTTGCCGAGCAGCAGCGGCAGCGTGTCGCCCCGGCGCACGCCGGCCCGGACCAGGTCGGCCGCGAGCCCGTTGGCGAGCGCGTCGAACTCGGCGTAGCGCAACGTGGTCTCCACCGCCGGCGCCCGGCCGCCGCCGGCGCGGCGGGTGACGGTGACGGCGGGGCGGTCGGGCGTGGCGTCGGCCCGGTCCTCGATCAACGCGGTCACCGGCCGGTAGCGGCCGTGGTCGACGCGCCGGCCGGCGACCGCCGGCGCGGCTGCCGGTCTGTAGCCCGCGGGCGGGGTTTCGTTGGACACCTCGTTCGACACGGCCTCGCACTCCCATGGTTATCGGGGTCGGGTGCGGGAGGAGGGTGCCGCGCCGGCGCGGGCCGGGCTGACGGCCGGCGCCAGTGCGGCGAGCCCGGGTGAGGGCTCGCGTCCCGCGATGAGCGCCGCCAGCAGCGTTGCCGCCGCCGGGGCCGTCTGGAATCCGTAGCCGCCCAGGCCGGCGAGCCACCAGAAGGCGGGCTCGGCCGGGTGCTGCCCGATGACGGGGGTGTCGTCGTCGGGGGCGGTGCGCAGCCCGGCCCAGGCGTGCCTGATGTGCTTCAGGTCGAGCGCGACCACGGCGCGGACCCGGTCCAGCGCGGCGGCGACGCCGAGCTCGTCCGGCCTCGGGTCGCCCGGCGGGAACGGCATGGCGTCGGAGGGCGAGAGCAGCAGCCCGCCGGGCTCGGGCTTGGCGTAGAAGGTGTCGGCGAGATCGCAGATCATCGGCCAGCGGGCCACGGCGTCGGCCTGGTCCGGGGGCACGGCGGCGATCGCGACGGTGCGGCGGAGCGGCACGAGCCCCGCGGGGGCGAGACCGGCCAGCGCGGCCACCTCGTCGGCCCAGGCGCCGGCGGCGTTGACCAGCACCGGCGCGACGTGCGGGCCCGCCGTGGTGGCGGCGTGCCACCGGCCGCCGCGCCGCGCCAGGGCGGTGACCCGGGCCCGGGTGACGACGGTGCCGCCCGCGGCGCGCAGCCCGCGCAGGAAGCCGGAGTGCACGGCGTCCGTGTCGATGTCGCACGCGCCGGGACGGTGGATCGCGCGCTCGCACGCGCCGGGGCGCAGCGCCGGGACGAGCCGCCGGGCGCCGGGCGCGTCCAGCGCGGTGGCGGGCTGGGGCGCGGTGGCTCCGGCGGCGAGCGCGGGCGCGAACAGGGCCTCGCTGCCGGGCGTCTGGAGGGCCAGCACGCCGCGGGGGCGGAGCAGCGGCGCCGGGGGGCCCGAGTGTCCCGGGTGGACGTCGGGCGGTGGGGCGTCGTAGAACGGGCGGCTGGCCGAGGTGAGGGCGCGCACGGTCGGGTTGCCGTAGTACTCGGAGAACAGCGCGGCCGACCGTCCGGTGGCATGCGTGCCCGGGGCGGCCTCGGCCTCCAGGAGGGTGACCCGGTGGCCGTGGTGGGCGAGGAAGTAGCCGGCGGCCGCCCCCGCGATGCCGGCCCCCACGACCAGGCAGTCCGTCGCCGGCCCCGTCATCCGGTACCTCGGTCCTCCCCCGCCTCCCCGGCCAGGCCCGGCGGCGCGGGGTGCGCCGGCTTGCCGGGCAGGGCGGCGAGGGCGACGAGCACGGAGAGCAGGGTGGCGCCCGCGGCGACCGCGAAGCCGTGGCCGATCGCGGTGGACAGCGCCGCGTCGGACACCGTCCCGTCGCTGGCGCCGGCGCTGGCCCACACCACGGTGCCGAGCACGGCCAGGCCGGTGGCGCCGCCGATCTGGCGGGAGGTGGTCAGTAATCCGGAGGCGGCGCCGGTGTCGCCGTGTGGCACCCGGGCGAGGGCGGCGAGCGTCAACGGCACGCCGGTGACGCTCAGTCCGACGTAGGTCAGTACGGTGGGCACCAGCATGCCGGTGAGGTAGCCGCCCGAGTCACCGATGCGCGCCAGCCACAGCATGCCGGCGCCCGAGACGAGCAGTCCCGCGCAGACCAGGCCGCGGGCGCCGAAGCGTTCGGCCAGCGGCGCGCTGGCCCGGGCCCCGACGACCAGCAGGACGGTCAGCGGCAGGTAGACCAGCGCGGTGTGGGTGGGGCTGTAGTCCCAGACGTCCTGGAGGAACAGGGTGAGGAAGAAGAAGATGCCGAACATCGAGGTGCTGGTGCACACCGCGACCGCGTAGGCGGCGAAGCGGACCCGGTCGGTGACGAGGTGCAGCGGCATCAACGGCTGCCGGGCGCGCCGCTCGACCACGGCGAAGAGCGGCACCAGCAGCGCGGCGGTGACCAGCGCCGCGAGCACGTGCGGGGTGGTCCAGCCGTCGCCGCCGCCGGAGGCGCCCTCGATCAGCCCGTAGATCAGCAGCAGTGCGGCGAGCGTGCCGGTCAGCGCCCCGGTGGCGTCGAACGTCCCGCGGATGCGGGGGGTTTCGCGCAGCACCCGGGCCCCGGCGGCGAGGATGACGACGCCGACCGGGACGTTGACGAACATCACCCAGCGCCAGGAAAGATGGTCGTTGATCAGGCCGCCGGCGAGCAGGCCCGCGCCGCCGCCGGCGGTGGCGACCGCCGTGTACCAGGCGACGGCCCGGTCGCGCCGCGACCCCTCGGGGAAGGTGACGGCGATCAGGGACAGCGCGGCGGGCGAGGCCGCGGCGGCGCCGACGCCCTGGAGGATGCGCATGCCGATGAGCTGCCACGCCTCGACGGCGAAGCCGCCGAGCAGCGAGGCCGCCGTGAAGGTGGCCACGCCGACCAGGAACATCCGCCGCCGGCCCAGGATGTCGCCCATCCGGCCGCCGAGCATCAGCAGGCCGCCGAAGGCGACCGAGTAGGAGGCGACGACCCACTCCAGGCCCGAGCCCGAAACGTCGAGCGAGTCCTGGATGCCGGGCAGCGAGACGTTCACGATGGTGGAGTCCAGCAGGAACATCAGCTGCGCGGCGGAGATCACGCCCAGCGCGAGCGAGGTGTGTCCCCCGCCGCCGTCCTCCGCGCCCGCCGGCCCCTCCCCCGCGGTCACGGCCGGGCGGCGCGGTGCCGGTGACGCTGCCGGTGGCCCGGTCATCGGCGCGCGGCGTGCTCGATCTCGAGGCGCTCGCGGAGCGGGTGGCGCAGGACCTTGCCGAGGGAGTTCTTCGGCAGCTCCCACATGAACTGCAGGCGGTCGGGCCAGAGGAGTTCGGTGACCTTCTCCTCCGCGAGGTGGGCGCGCAGGTCCTCCAGGGTGGGCACCTCCTCGCCCTGCGGGACGACGACGGCGCAGACCAGTTCGGCGCCGGGCACCCTCGGGTCGGGGGCGCCCACCACGCAGACCTCCTTGACGCCCGGGTGGACGGCGAGCACGGACTCGGCCTCCAGCGTGGAGACCTTGAGCCCGGTGGACCGGGTGATCTGGTCGGCGCTGCGTCCGGTGATCCGGATGCCGCCCCGGCCGTCGTCCCTGGCGATGTCGCTGGTGTCGAACCAGCCGTCCGCGTCGAGGCACGCCTCGTAGACCTCGCGCTGGCCGAGGTAGCCGAGGCACTGGGAGGCGCCGCGCACCAGCAGCCGGCCCTCGGCGGCCTCGGCGCCGGGCCGCGGCGCGGCGTCGCCCGTGTCGATCCGCAGCTCCATGAAGGGCTCGGCGCGGCCGTCGCTGTGCGCGCCCCAGCCCTCGGGGTCGTCGGGGCGGGTCACCGTGACGGCGCCGTTCTCGGTCATGCCCCACAGCGCGCGCACCTCGACGCCCAGGGTGTCCCGCACCTCGGCGATGAGCTGGGGCCGGATCGGCGCGGAGCCGGAGACGAGCTGGGTGAGGCCCGACAGGTCGCGGGGCCGTTCCCGCTGCGCGCCGATCATGCCCACGAGGTAGGCGGGGGTGGCGTAGGCCCAGGTGACGCCGTGGGTGGCGATGATGTCGAGCAGCAGCTCCATGTCGCTGCTGGGGTCCTGGACGACGCAGGTGGCGTGGAGCAGCAGCGGCATGTAGCAGGCGTAGGTGAGGCCCGCCATGTGCGTGGCGAAGCTGGGGATGGAGATGACGTCGTCGGCGCCGAGCAGGTGCGGCCGGGTGACCGCGAGCACCGCCGCGTGCAGGGTGTTCTGGGTGTGCACCACGCCCTTCCTGCGGCCGGTGGTGCCGGAGGTGTACAGCAGCAGGGCGGGGTCGTCGGGGCCGAGCGCGGCCTCGGGGTCGAGGGGGTGGCGCTCCTCCCAGGGGGTGCGGTCGAAGTACTCCTCGAAGTCGATCGCGCCGGAGGCGGCGGCGTCCCCCACCACCACGCGGTGCGCCAGGGTGTCGGGGGCGGCCTCGGCGAGGCGGGCGCCGTAGTCCTCGTCGTTGAACCGGTCGACGGTGACGCACACCCGGGCCCCGCTCTCGCGGAGCACGAAGCCCAGTTCGCGGACGTCCAGGGCGGGGATGACGGGGGAGACGACCGCGCCCACCCGTTGGCAGGCGAGGTAGAGGGGGGTGAGCATCCAGCGGTTCGGCAGGTAGAAGGCCACCACGTCGCCGCGCCCGACGCCGAGTTCGGCCAGGGCGGAGGCGAAACGTTCCACCTTGGCGGCCAGCCCCGCGTAGCTGAGCTCCGCGACGCGTTCCCGCCGCTCGTAGGCGATGATCGCCGGGTGATCGCCGCGCAGGCGGGCCGCCTCGGCCAGGTCGTCCAGGAACGTGGTCTCCCGCCAGGCACCCTGCGCCCGGTACGAGGCGGCCTGGTCCGGGCTCGGCGCCACGAGCGTCTCCCATATGCCCACGGCACACCCCTCCCCTAGTTGATCATGAACTTCCGTGGCTGAAAGGCTAACAGCAGAGATTGACGTCACGGCAGCCTTGATTACTCGCAAAATTTTGGTTCTCCGCCTGTTTGACGCAATCCTTGCGCGGATTGCTAATTCTCGTCGCATTGGCGCAAAAACGCCCTTCTGACACCACAATGCCCCGTAATTACAGGGCACTTGACAGACCATCGGAAGGCTGGTGAAGCTTCGCAGGCAGGCGAGGCGCGGGGAGGTCCAATGAAGATCGGTCTGTTGGGATGGGATTACTCCGGCATCGACCCGGACAGCGTCAACCTGGTTGATTTCGGCCGGGAACGCGGACACGAGATGTCGCTCTTCACGCTGGAGGAGATCGACTACCAGCCGGGCGGCGACACCGGCTTCGCCCTCTCGCTGCGCGGCGAACCGGCCGAGTCGTTCGACGCCGTCATCAGCCGCGGGAAGCTCTACGGCGACGACTTCCGGGACCGTATCGAACGGCTGACGCTGCTCAGCAACGTCCCCGGGCTGCGGATCTTCGACCCGGCCGAGGCGTGGCTGGCGGGGGACAGCAAGTTCCGCACCACCCAACTGCTCGCGGCGCACGGGCTGCCGGTGCCCCCGACCCGGTCGGTGCGCTCGTTCGAGGAACTGGAGGCCGCCTGCGCCGAGTGGGGGACGGTGATCCTCAAGGCGACCTTCGGCTTCGCCGGTGACGGGGTGGAGCGCATCGTCGACCCGGTCGCCGACAAGGCCGTCGTGGAGCGGCTGCTGGCCAGCCACCCCACCCTGCTGTGCCAGCCGTTCTACCCGACCGAGGGCGGCGAGTACCGCATCACCGTGGCGGGCGACGCCACGCCGATCAACATCCTCAAGCTTCCGGCGCCCGGCAACTGGCAGTGCCGGACGACGATGGGCGCCACCTTCGAGCGCCTCGACGCCCCGGAGGAACTCGTCGACATCGCGGTGCGCGCCACCCGCGCGATGGGCCTGACCCTGGCCGGCCTCGACATCCTGCCCGCCCCCGACGGTTACGTGATCCTGGAGGTGAACCCGGTGCCCGGCTTCCTCAACATCCTCGGCCGGGAGCAGCACCGGCAGGTGCTGGCCGGCGTGTTCGACTGGGTGGAGCGGGCGTGCGCCGAAGGGGCGGACGGGGCGGCCTGATGCGGTACCTGACCTTCGGCCGGACCACCGGCCTGCGGGTCTCCGAGATCGCGCTGGGCACCTCGCACTTCGGCGGCGCCGGCGCCAGTGCGGGTGCCGGTGCCAGTGCCGGTGCCGGTACCGGCGGCGCGCCGCACTCCGGGCGGCCGCTGTGGGCGCGCCGGACCGACGGTCCCGACCGGGCGGAGGCGCGGCGGATCTTCGACCGCTTCGCGGAGGCCGGCGGCACGTTCCTGGACACCGCCGACTGCTACCAGTTCGGTCGGGCCGAGGAACTGCTCGGGGAGTTCGTCGCCGCGGACCGCGACCATTTCGTGCTGGCCACCAAGTTCACCGCCGGCGACGGCCCCGACGCCGGCGTCTCGGGCACCGGCAACAGCCGCAAGAACATCATCCGCTCGGCGGAGGCCAGCCTGCGCCGGCTGCGCACCGACCGCGTCGACCTGTTCTGGGCGCACTTCCCCGACGCCCTCACCCCGACCGAGGAGATACTCGCCGCCCTCGACCATCTGGTCGCCGCCGGGAAGATCCTCTACGCGGGCCTGTCGAACTTCCCGGCCTGGCGCGTGGCCCGGGCCGTCACGCTGGCGGAGACCCGGGGCTGGTCGCCGATCATCGGCGTGCAGACGGAGCACAACCTCGTCAACCGGACCGCCGAGCGCGAGACGCTGCCGATGGCGGAGGCGCTCGGCCTCGGGGTGGCCGCCTGGTCCCCGCTCGCCGGCGGGCTGTTGACGGGCGGATACCGCCGCACCCCAGAGGGGTGGACCAGCGCGTCGGGGCGCCGGCATCCGCGGCACAACACCGACCGCGTCGAGGGGGTCGTCGACGCCGTGCGCGACATCGCCGCCGAGGCCGGAGTCCCGCCGTCGCACGTCGCGTTCGCCTGGCTTCGGGCCCGCGCTGACCGGTCCGCCACCGGTGTGGTGCCGCTCGTCGGGCCGCGCACCGACGACCAACTCGCCGGTTACCTCCGGGCGCTCGACACCACCCTGGACGGGGAACAGGTGGCCCGGCTCGACGAGGTCAGCGCCGAACCGCTCGGCAGCCCGCACGAGATCACCGCCCTCGTCCACGACGCGATCGTGGGCGGCGCGGCCGACCGCGTCGCCACGCCGCGGGTGCCCGTTGCCTAGCCCGCCGGTGCCTAGCCGCAGGCGCCTCGCCGCCCGTATTCCGGGCGGCTATCGGGGGTGAATAGACCCCACCCCAGTCGCAGTAGGGGTGTACGTATCCAGCAAACCGCCGAAATTCCGGCAGAGCGCCTTTACACGACAGAACTTCCCCGAAAAACCTTCCACCGGCGCAAGATCGTGTGTAGGCTTCGGCGCAGATCCCGGCGCCACCTAAGCGGAGGCATTGTGACAGACGACATGCGCTCGGTACTCGCGGAGGTCAACGCACTGCGGCAGGGTCTGGGAGAACGCTCAGGCTTCCGTGAGGAAGAGAACCTCAAGAAGCTTGTCAACCGCCTCGAAGACTCCCGTGAGCTGCGAAAACAGCCGCTGGCCCAGGCACTCATCGACGATCTCCGATCGTTTTCCCCAGGGGCTCGACTCAACGCCACCAAAGCGCACATCAACGAGCGGCGCGACAACCACATATTCTCGTTGTTCGACGCCTCCTACTTCCCCAAACTGTCCCTCGACTATCTCGTCTACGAGGAACTCCCGGCGGATTCCCATCTCGTCCAGACCTATGCCAGTCCGACGATGCCGGTCGTCATCAAGGGCAGTTCCGAGGGATTCAGGTCGCGGGTCGTCGTGGCCCTCTTCCCGGAGAACCACATCGACGGCATCCAGCGTCCCGACGACCTCATCTTCTATTTCATCGACAAGTTCGTCGAGCGCCACAACCGCATCACCCGGAAAATGATCGAGGCGGTCATGGCGGAGGGCAGCTTCCCGCTGATCCGGGGCGCCGACGACCAGACCGTCCAGCAGGCGTCCTCCTGGTGGGTGCGGCTGCACGAGTACCACCACCGCCAGGGCGACATGCCGATCCCCGAATTCCTCCCGGCGAAGAAGTACAAGCCGCTCGCCGGTCTGGAGGAGCTGCGGGTCGACGTCTCCGGCATGATGGCGCTGCTGAACGACGAGCGGCTGCCGCGCGAGGAGTCGCTCGTCGCCTACGAGTACATCCTCGCGGAGCGCCTGCTGCGCTACGCCGTGGAGGGCATCCCGCACCCCAACTACGACGCCGTGGCCTCCCAGTTACTGTTCGGCTTTCTCCGCGAGCACGACGGCATCCGGGTCCGGAACGAGATCATCGAGCTCAGCCCGTCGGTCGCCGAGGTGCTGGCCGCGTTCCTCGCCGAGATCCAGCGCATCGAGAGTCGGATCCACGAGGAGCCCGTGGAGGCCGTCCGCAAGCGGCTGTTGGAGTTCGTGAACCACTACACGGACTACGATCCGGTGGCCCGCGACTACCGCTACGTCCCGTTCTTCGCGGACGTCAAGCGCAGGCTGGGCATCTAGCCCGCTGCGCCCCGGCCGCCCAGGTCCCCACGGCCCGGCGGCCACTCCCCCGGTTCCTTCTCTCCGGCACCGCCGCACCGCAGCACCGCAGCACCGCCAGTGCCTCCGGCACGTGCACCACCTGTGTGCACCACCCACGTCCGCACCTATCGGACGCCCACCAGAGCTCACACCTACAGGAGTGATCGTGACTACCGCACCTGTGTTCACCGACGCCGCCCGGACCGAACTCGACGAGCGGGTGGAGCGGGTGATCGACGAAGCCCGGCTGCGCCGCGCCGACAACGGCTTCTTCGGCACCGCGAGGAGCCTCGAGACCGTCGACCCGCGGGCCGCCTACCGCGTCGCGGTGTGGTGGCGGGAGACGACCAAGGGCTTCATGTTCACCACCCTCGCCGGGCTCGGCGAGATGGCCCGGCGGTTCGCCACCCAGCCGGCCCCGAACCGCGAGGTCCTGGCCGCCTTCCAGACCGTGTACCAGGTGATCGGCGACGACCTGGACAACGCCGCCCCCGAGTTCAAGGCCGTCGCGCCGACCGGCCCCGCCGGCATCCACTACGTGTGGTGGCACGACACGATCGTCGCCCCGCTCGCGGCGAGGCTCGGCGAGGACGCGTCCGAGGACGCGAGCGACGCGGAGCTCCCCGAGCCGATCCGCGGCCTGCTGGACAACATGGAACGGCTGGCCGACTCCCCGTTGGGCGCCGCCGTGCAGCTGCGCGTCGTGGAGACCATCGCGTTGGACATCGCGGTGGCGTTCCGCCGGATGTACGGCAAGGTCCTCGTGGGCGGCGAGAAGGTGTTCACCGAGAACGACCAGTTCGCCTGGATCGACTCGCACATCAAGGCCGAGACCGTGCACGCCGCGCAGGTCAGCGACGACGAGACCGGCATGACCCACATGGTCACCGACCCCGCGCAGGCCGAGGAGTTCCTCGCCGTGAGCCGGGAGTACGCCGCCAACTGGTCGGCGACGCTCGAGTGCTTCGGCGACTGCCTGGCCAGGTCCGCGGCGCCGTCGCCGGTCGCGGGGGCCTGACCTCGCCCGATGGAGATCGTCGACCGCTTCGGGCTGCGGCTGGCGCTGATCGAGCCCGCGGAGCTGGACCGGGAGCCGTGGACCCGGACGGACCGTCCCCTCGACGTCGTCCGGATGCCGAACCCGCCCGCCCGCCTCTGGGACGAACTGGCGCGGCGCGGCTTCGTCCGCAAACCGGCCGTGGTGACGTGGGCGGGCGACGCCGGCCCGGACGACGACGCCTATCTGGCGGGCCTCGGCCGCTATCCCCGCAGGGCCGTCCGCCGCGCCCGCCGCGACGCGCGGCGGGCGGGCCTGCGCGAGACCGTCGAGGACCCGGTCACCCCCCGGTCCCTGGACCGCTTCCTCGAGCTCTACCGGGAACGGGTCGGCGCCATGCGGTTCGGCGTGCCGTTCGCCCTCGACTACCGGGACGCGGTGCTGCACGGGCCCCGGCGGTTCTTCGGTGTGTTCGCCTGGGAGGGCGACGAACTGGCCGGCGGCTGCCTGGTGTTGGAATGCCCGGCGGTGGACACGCTGGTGCTGCGCTTCTCCGCCGTCAGCGCCCGCTGGCGCCGCGCCAGCCTGGCCCGGGTGCTCTACCTGACGGCCCTGGCCGAGGGCCGCCGCCGCGGGTACACCCGGGCCACCCTGGGGAACGAGCCCAACCTGCTGGGCCACCTCACCCGTCCGGGACTGCTGGTGTTCAAGTCCGAGCTGGGCTTCCGACCGGTGCCCTCGCACGAGTTCGCCGACCCCGGCGCCCAGGACGAGGCCGACCTGGTGCTGCGCCTCGACTCGCTCGCGGACCCGGCGCTGATCCTCGGCTACCCCGACCCCACGACGCCCCACGCCGAGGCCCGCCTGGTCCCCCACGTCTTCCACGTCACCCCGGTCGACGCCACCCGCTACACGGCCCCCAACCTGGCCCCACCCATCCTCCACCCCGTCCCCCGGACGACGCCGGCGACGGCCGGGAGGTAGGCGTGGGCGCGCGCCGGCCCAGGAGCCAGAGCCTAGGCCTTGCGGGCGAGGCCGCCCCAGACGGCGACCTCGTCGGGGAGGCCGAAGGGGGTCACCTCGAGGCGCCAGTGGGAGCAGCTGACGACGCCGGGTTCGAGGAGGTCCAAGCCGTCGAAGAAGGTGGTGATCTGCTCGGGGTCGCGCGGGGTGTACGGGACGGCGCCGCTGTTGGCGTTGTGCCGGCGGATGGCCTCCACGTACGCGGGGTCGGTCGTGGCGCCGTCGTTCAGCCCGAGGTAGCTGCCGGGCGGCAGCGCCGCGAGCAGCCGGGCGATGATCGACCGGGCCTCGTCGGCGTCGGGCACCAGGCCGAGGATGCCCATCAGCATCAGCCCGACCGGGCGCGAGAGGTCGAGCGTCTTCTCCGCCTGCCGCAGGATCTCCTCGGGCTCGCGGACGTCGGCGTGCAGGTAGGCGCAGGAACCGGCGGGGTCGCTGGTGAGCAGCGCCTCCGCGTGCGCCAGCACCAGCGGGTCGTTGTCGACGTAGACGATCCGGCATTCGGGGGCCACCCGCTGGGCCACCTCGTGGGTGTTGTCCTGGGTGGGCAGTCCGGTGCCGATGTCGAGGAACTGCCGGATCCCCACCTCCCCGGCCAGGTGCCGCACCACGCGGCCGATGAACGCGCGCGAGTGCAGCGTCATGTCGCGCATGCCGGGGAACACCGACAGCACCCGCTCGGCCGCGGCGGCGTCCACGGGGTAGTAGTCCTTGCCGCCGGCCAGGTAGTTCCAGATCCTCGCCGAATGGGGACGGGTGTTGTCGATCAGCCCGTCCACGGGCCCCGCGCCACCGTCGTTCACCGTGCCCCGCCCTCGTCCTCGTCGCCGCCTTCGGTACCTACGTGGGAGCAGCCTGCCACAGGGCGATTCCCGCGGTCGAGCGTTCGTGCCACGCCGCGCCGGTGGCGGCGAACCGTCCTAGGATGAGCGGCGTTCCGGCGTCCGGCCGGTCGAACGACGGGGGAGACATGACGTCCCGAAGAACGGGCGCGGCCGTCGCCGCGCTGACCGCGATCCTCGGCATCGGCGCCACGGGATGCTCCTCGGACGACGCGCCCGAGGGCTCGTCGGGCGGGCTCTCCCCGCTCGGCGACCAGCCCGCCTCGGTGACGGTCGACTACCGCGTGGACGCCCCGTCGGGTGCGGCGGACATCACCTACACCGAGGCCGACGGCACCCTCCAGATCGTCGACGACGCCGAACTGCCCTGGAGCCTGGAGTTCACCGCCCGACGGTCCGAGCAGGCCGGCGCCAGCCCCAACCTGAGCGTGACGCCGGCCGACGTGCTGGCCCCCGGGTCCGACACGGAGGAGCTGAGCTGCCGGGTGACCGTGGACGACGAGGTCGCCGCGGAGCAGACGGGACCGCTCCAGGTCATGTGCGCCGTGCCGGACCTCCGCATGGCGGCGGCCGGCGACTGACCGGCGACTGACCGTCCGCGGCTTGCGCGGCGCCTCGCCCCGTGTCACCGTCTGGCCCATGAACAGACAGGTCACCGCCGCCACCCCGCACGAGATCCCGGAGCGCGCGCCCCTGCGACTCGCCGCCGGAGAGCTCGTCGAGGCGGGGAAACGCGACGATGTGTGGCCCGAGTTCGTGTTCGTGACCGCCGCCCACGGCACGGGGTGGGTCCCGGCCCGGCACCTCTCCGGACCCTCGGGACAGGTCAGGGTCGAGAAGCCCTACGACACGACGGAACTGCCCACCGCGGCGGGCGACGTCCTCGACGTGCTGGCGGAGGACCTGGCCAGCGGCTGGCTGTGGTGTCGCGACGGCGCGGGCCGGGAGGGCTGGGTGCCGCTCTCGACCCTGTCGCCCGAGGGGTAGCGCCGGTCGTACGAGCCCGGGGGCGTCACCATTCGGCGAACGAGCCGTCCGCGTGCCGCCAGCCCTGGTTGCGCCAGCGGTGGCCGGCCGCGGCGGCGTGGCGCACCGCCCTCTCGTCGATGTCGACGCCGAGTCCCGGCAGCGGGG
The DNA here is from genome assembly GCF_039871525.1 of Streptomyces sp. B6B3. Taxonomy (NCBI): domain Bacteria; kingdom Bacillati; phylum Actinomycetota; class Actinomycetes; order Kitasatosporales; family Streptomycetaceae; genus Streptomyces; species Streptomyces sp. B6B3. The sequence goes on from NZ_JBDPLU010000007.1 coordinate 252,660, forward strand.
GTCGCGCCAGGTGCCCGTCGGCGAAGCGGAAGACGGTCGGGTCCACGAGTGTGCCGAGCAGTTCGTTGTCCTCCGGCGCGTGCACGTCGAGGCTCTGCTCCTGGATGAGGAAGTTGGGCGTGGCGAAGTCCGTCTGCAGGCAGGCGGCGAGCGCGATCGGGCCGAGCGGGCAGTGCGGGGCGAACGCCACGTCGTACGCCTCGGCCATGGCGGCGATGCGGCGCACCTCGGAGATGCCGCCCGCGTGCGAGAGGTCCGGCTGGGCGACGGCGATGCCGGTCGGCAGCACGTCCCTGAAGTCCCAGCGGGAGTAGAGGCGTTCGCCGACCGCGATGGGCACGGCGGTGGCGGCCGTGATCTGGGCGAGGTCGCGGGAGAACTCCGGCAGCGTCGGCTCCTCGACGAACAGCGGCAGCAGGGGTTCGAGCAGCGGCAGCGTGCGGCGGGCCATGGCCGCGGAGAACCGGCCGTGGAAGTCGACGGCGATGTCCACCTCCCAGCCGACGGCCTCGCGCAGCGCGGTCAGCCGCGCCACCACGTCGCGCACCGCGGCGGCGGAGTCGACGGCCCGCAGCCGTTCGGCGGCGTTGCACTTGACCGCGGTGTACCCCTGGGCGACGGCGCGCTGCCCGGCCTCGGCGAGTTCGGCGGCGCTGGCGCCGCCGATCCACCGGTAGACCCTGACCCGCTCCCGCACCGGGCCGCCGAGCAGTTCGTGCACGGGCACGCCCAACTCCTTGCCCCTGATGTCCCACAGCGCCTGGTCGATGCCGGCCAGCGCGCTGTTCAGCACCGGACCGCCCCGGTAGAAACCGCCCTTGGCCAGCACCTGCCAGTGGTCCTCGATGAGCCGCGGGTCGGAGCCCATGAGGTGCTCGGAGAGCTCGGCGACGCAGGCGGCCACCGTCTCGGCACGGCCCTCGACGATGGGCTCGCCCCAGCCGGTGATGCCCTCGTCGGTCTCCACGCGCAGGAACAGCCAGCGCGGCGGGACGAGGAAGGTCTCGATCCTGACGATCTTCATGGAACCTCTCAGATCGGGCGGGTGGCGACGCGTCACGCCTCAGAGGCGGATGCGCCATCCGCCGTCGATGGGCAGGGTGGCGCCGGTGATGAAACCCGCTTCGTCGGAGGCGAGGAACGCCGCGGCGCTGGCGACCTCCTCGGGCAGGCCGAAGCGGCCCAGGACGGTGTGCTCCGCCTCGGCCCGACGCTCCTGCTCGCCGGCCCGGCTCCACTGCGGGGTGTCGATCGGGCCAGGTGCCACGGCGTTGACGCGCAGCGCCGGGCCGCACTCCACGGCCAGTTGCCGCACCAGCGCCTCCAGGCCGCCCTTGGCGGCGGCGTACGCGGCGAAGCCGGCCCGCCCGGCGCTGGCGTGGACCGAGGACACGGCCACCACGCTGCCGCGGGCGGCCAGCAGCGGTTCGCGCAGCGCGCGCACGCCGAGGTAGGCGGCGGTCAGGCAGACGTCGAGGACCCGGTGCCAGTCCTCCTCGGGCAGCTCGTGGACCGGCCTGACGCTCATCGCGTAGGCGTTGGAGACCAGGACGTCGACCCGGCCGTGGGCGGCGAGCGTCGCCCGGGCCAGCCGCTGCCAGTCGGCGGCGCGCGCCACGTCGCACGCGACGTGGTCGGCCCGGTGGCCCTCGGCGCGCAGCGCGGTGGCGACCCGCTCGCCGGCCTCGGCGTCGACGTCGGCGATGACGACGGCCGCGCCCTCGGCGGCGAAGCGCCGGGCGCAGGCCGCGCCGATGCCGCTGCCGCCGCCGGTCACCACGGCCACCCGCTCCGCGAAGCGGTCAGGGAAACGGGTCGCGAAGCGGCCGGGGAGGCGCGTCGCGAGGCGGTCCGGGAGGCGGGTCACGCCGGGGGTCCGGTGATGCGGTTGAGCGCGGCGGCGAGGTCCGAGGGCTCGCCGAGGATCAACGCGGCGCCGCCGAGCGCCCCGACCCGGGCGCCGAGCCCCAACTCGCCGGCCACCACGTCCACGTCGCGCACCAGCGAGAGCGCGTAGCGGCGGAGCGCGGTGCGCATCGGCGCGAGCAGCGTCTCCCCGGCCCGGGAGAGCTCGCCGCCCACCACGATGCGCTCGGGGTTGAGCAGGTTGCACAGGTTGGCCAGCACCTGGCCGACCACCGCGCCGATGTCGGCGAGGACGCCCTCGCCCGCCCGGTCGCCGGCCGCCGTGCGGGCCAGCATCTCCTCCAGGCCGGTGCCGGGGCCGAAGACGGGGCGCAGCGCGTCGAGTACGGCGGGGATGCCCGCGTGCAGCACCAGGCAGCCGCGGTTGCCGCAGCGGCAGGCGGGCCCGTCGATGCTGACCGAGACGTGGCCCAGCTCGCCGGCGGCGCCGAGGGTGCCCCGGTACAGCCGCCCGTCGAGGATCAGGCCCGCGGCGATGCCGCTGGACAGGCCCACGTACAGCAGGTCGGCGACGCCCCGGCCGGCACCCCAGCGCGCCTCGGCGACGGCCTCCAGGCGGGTGTTGTTCTCCACCGCCACCGGCACCCCGAGCGCCCGCCCGAACGCGTCGGCGGCGCGGAAGTTGGACCAGGGTTCGCCCGGCAGGGAGACGCCGACCACGCCCGTGGTGTGGTCGATGGGGCCCGGCACGCCGATGCCGGCGCCGATGATCTGGTCGCGCCCGAGGCCGTGCTCGTCCAGCAGCCGGGTGAGGACGCCGAGCCCGGCGGCGATGCGCTGGTCGGGGCCGGTGGCGGGGTCGACGCCCGCGCCCGCGCTGGCGATCCGCCGCGAGGACAGGTCGCTCAGGTGCACCCAGACGCCGTCGTGGATGTGGTTCATGCCCACCACGGCGGCGGCCCGCGGATTGACCGCCAGCAGGTCGCGGACCCGCCCGTCGCGGACCTGCCCGTCGCCGTCCGGGCCCGGGTCCCCCTCGGACTGGATCACCAGGCCGCGGTCCATGAGGTCGGTGACGATCGTGGAGACCGTGGTCCGGGAGACCTCGGCCCGCCGCGCCAGGCCGGCCCGGTGCTGGGGTCCGTGGGCGAGCAGCAGGGAGAGGACCCCCTCCTGGTTGGTGCGGCGGAGGTTGCGCAGGGCTCCTCCGGGCTTCTGGCTCATAGAGCGCAGAGTACCTCGTCGTTTCGAAAGTTCGTCAAGAGTCTTGACAGACTCCCGCCGCAGTCCGAGGCTCTGGCCACTCAACCGCACATCTTCCGACGCACTTCCGCAACGCACGTCCGACGTACCCATCAACTCTTCACACGAAAGTGATGAGTGCATGACGCAAAGCAACTTCCCGCGCCCCGGCGCTCCCCTCGGCCGCCGCGGCTTCCTCGGGCTCGCGGCGGGCGGCGCCGCCACGGGCGCGGCCGCGCTCTCCGGCTGCGCCCTCTCGGTCGCCGGCGGCGCGACGGGCAGGAACACCGTCACGATCATGGCGACGGAGGGGGACTTCACCGACGAGATGATCGAACAGGCCGCGGACGAGCTGGGCATCAGGATCAACGTCGTCCTGGAGGACGTCACCCTGCTGACCGCGATGCTCGCCAGCGGCCAACCGCCCGACCTGGTGCGCGGCCTGGGCGCCCTGCAGACGCCGTACCTGGCCGCGCGCGACGTGGCCGAGGAGCTCGATCCGTACTTCGCCCGGAGCTCGATCCTGAACGTCGACGACCTCGACCCGGTCAACGACCTCTGGCGCTACGACGGCCGGCGGCAGGGCCGCGGCCCGATCTACGGCATGGCCAAGGACTACTCCCAGGACTCCATGTTCTGGTTCAACACGGCGCTCTTCGACGAGGCCGGAGTCGGCCACCCGTCCACCACCGAGCCCGTGACGTACGACGAGCTGCTGGACCTGGGCGAACGGGTGACCCAGCGCAGGGACGGCCGGACCACCGTCTACGGCCTGAGCGCCAGCGGCCTGGGCCTGTTCTCGAACCTCATGGTGCTCACCGCGTCCGCGGGCGGTTCGCTGTTCAGCGAGGACCTGGGCCGGGTCGACTTCTCGACCCCCGAGGCCCGCAGGGCGCTCACCTGGTACCTGGACTTCGCCAGGGCCGGCGTCGGCCCCAGCCTCATCGACCCCAACCCCGACGGATGGGACGGCCCGACGTACAACGCCGGCCGCATGGCGATGGCGGGCGCCGGCTACTGGTTCCTGGGCAACATCGCCGCCACGCCCGAGATCGCGGAGGCGTCGCGTTTCGCCCCCGCCCCCCAGTTCGACACCGGCCGGCGGGTCAGCCCCTGCCAGGCCGGAACGGGCTTCTGGATACCGAAAAAGGCGCCCCACAAGGAGCTGGCCTGGCGCCTCTTCGAGTGGTACTTCGGCGAGGGACCCGCCGAGGCCCGGGCGTCGGGCGGCTGGGGCATCCCCACCCTCGAGTCCCTCCGCCCGCTGATGCCCACGGCCGAGCCGTTCCAGCGGCAGGCCTTCGAGGTGCAGCAGGCGGAGCTGGAGTACTTCTCCGTCCTCTCCTTCACCCCCTACGTGCGCCCCGAGGCGTTCGACGCGGTACTGAACCAGCTGCTGCCCGCCGCGATGCGGGGCGAGCGGGCCGTCGACGACCTGGTCCGCGAGCTCAACGAGCGCATGAACCACCAGATGGACCTCGGTAAGGAGCTCGTGTGATGGCCGTACAGGAGATCCGGGGCGCGGCCAGCCCGCCCGCGCGGGTCGCGCGCGCGGCCCGCGCGTCGACGCCGCGGCGTAACAGCGCCACCAGGCGCCGGCACCGCGCCTTCTACATGTTCACCGGCCCCTGGCTGCTCGGCTTCGTGCTGCTGACCGTCTTCCCCATGGGCTACGCCCTGTGGATGAGCTTCACCAACTTCGACGGCATCTCGCCCAACTGGCACTGGGTCGGCCTGGAGAACTACCGCGAGCTGTGGTCCGACCCGCTGACCCGGCAGTCCCTCGGACGCACCCTGCTGTTCGTGGCGGTCACGGTGCCGATGTCGATCGTCGCCGGCCTGATCCTGGCGGTCATGGTCAACCGCCCGCTGCGCGGCCGGGGCCTGTGGCGCACGCTCCTCTACCTGCCCGCCGTCGTGCCGCCGGTCGGCGCGGCCCTCACCTTCAAGCTGGTCTTCGACAAGAACGCCGGCGCCGCCAACGGCGTTCTCGACGTCTTCGGGGTCAACGCCGTCAGCTGGCTGACCGACCCCTACGCCCGTTACGTGATCATGATGACGGTGCTGTGGGGCGCGGGGAACGTCATGATCATCTCGCTGGCCGGTCTGCAGGACATCCCCCGGGACCTCCAGGAGGCCGCGCGCATCGACGGCGCCACGGCCTGGCGTTCCTTCCGGAGCGTCACGCTGCCGCTGCTCTCCCCGGTCATCCTCTTCCAGACGATCACCGGCGTGATCGGCGCGCTGCAGACCTTCATGCCGCTGCTGCTGGCGGCGAACTCCACCCCGGCGGGCGCCACCAGCGTACCGGGCGACAACTACATGTACATGATCAACGTGTTCGCGCAGTACTTCGCCTACGGCCGCTTCGGCTACGCCTCCGCGCTGCTGTGGGTGCTGTTCGCGGTGATCGTCGCGGTCACCGCCCTCATCTTCAAGCTCACCGCCGGCGCGGTGTTCTACAACGTCGACCCGGAGGCGAAGAAGTGACTGTCCGCGCACCCAGGCTCCTCCTGTACTCGGCGCTGGTGATCGTCACCGGCCTGATGCTCGGCCCGTTCGGCTGGCTCGTCCTCACCTCCCTGAAGGCCCCGGAGGAGGTGGCGGCGCTCCCGGTGCAGTGGCTCCCCGAGACCTTCCGGTGGGGCAACTACTCCGAGGCGTGGAGCGGGGTCATCGACTACCTCGGCTACGCCCGCAACTCGCTGATCATCGCGGCCATCTACAGCGTGCTGGTCACCCTCAGCTCCGCCTGGGCGGGCTACGGCTTCGCCCGGCTGTCGGCGCCGGGCAAGAAGGCGCTCTTCGGCCTGCTGCTGAGCACGATGATGCTGCCGCAGATGATCACCTTCATCCCCACGTACCTGATCTTCGCGCGACTGAACATGCTCAACACCTACTGGCCGTGGGTGCTGTGGGGCGTGGTCGGCGCCCCCTACCTGATCTTCCTCTTCCGCCAGTTCTTCGCCGGCATGCCGCGGGAGTTGGAGGAGGCGGCGATCATCGACGGCTGCGGCTACGCCCATATCTTCTGGCGCATCTTCCTGCCCCAGTCCTGGCCCGCCATCGCCGCCAGCCTGGTGATCTCCTTCGCCTGGAGCTGGGGCGACTACCTCGCCCCGATGATGCTGCTCAGCAGCGACAGGACCACGCTCGCCGTCGCGCTGTCCACGTCGTTCGTCAACGAACAGGGCCTGCCGATCAACAACCTCATGGCCGCCGGCGCCGTCATCTACGTCCTGCCGCCGCTGCTGCTCTTCCTCGTCGCCCAGCGCGGCTTCATCGCGGGGATCTCCACCTCGGGCCTCAAGTAGCCGCGGCGGGAGCCCCGCACGGAAGCACCCACCCAGAAGTACCCGCACGGCCATGGCCTCACGGGCGTCCGTGCGCCACGATAGATGAACGTTTTCTAGATTTCGTTTTCTGAAGGGATATCTCATGCGCACGCCGTTCTCGCGCCGCTCGGTCCTCCAGGCCGCCGGAGCAGGCGTCCTCGCCAGCACCGCGGCCGCCACGGTGGCGGCCGGATCCGCCGGAGCCCAGGAAGAGACCGTCGGGAGCCGGGCCGCGAACCGGGTGGTCCACTACGCCATCCCCGACGGGGTGCCGACCAACGACGCCGTCAGAGTGCGGGTCCGTCCCGTCGGCGGCGCCTGGAAAACGATAGGCATCCACCTGGTCAAGCTGCCGCTGATCGACGCCACCACCGGCGCCAACCGGTCCCAGAACTCCTCGATGGCCACCTTCGACTTCGCCGGCACCGTCGAGGTCGAGGTCACCTTCTCGCGCGGCGGTGTCAGGAGCGCCCGCATCCGCCCCGACTCCTACGGCATCGCGCACGAACTCCGCGGCAGCACCGTGCGCTTCACCCTCACCGAGCCCCGCAACGTGGTCGTCCAGGGCGACGACGAGATCTTCGACTGCCTGCACCTGCTCACCAACCCCGTCGAGCAGGACCCGCCCGCCCAGGACGATCCTGACGTCATCTACTTCGGCCCCGGAGTGCACACCCACCCCGACCGCACGTTGACCGTTCCCAGCGGCAAGACCGTCTACCTGGCCGGCGGCGCCGTCCTCACCTCGAACGTCATCTTCGAGGGCGTGGAGAACGCGCGGCTCGTCGGGCGCGGCGTGATCCACGGCGCCACCGGCGGCGCGATCCTCGTCCACGACTGCGAGAACGTCCAGGTCGACGGCATCACGGTGGTCAACCCCCGGTACAACACCATCACCGTCGCCGAATCCCAGAACGTCACCATCAGCAACCTGCGCTCGTTCAGCCAGCAGGGCTGGGGTGACGGCATCGACGTCTTCTGCTCCACCGGCGTCACGATCGACGGCTGCTTCCTGCGCAACTCCGACGACTGCATCGCCCTCTACACCCACCGCTGGGAGTACTACGGCGACACCCGCGACATCACCGTCAGGAACACCACCCTCTGGGCCGACGTCGCCCACCCGATCAACATCGGCACCCACGGCAACCCCGACCCCGACAACCCGGAGGTGCTGGAGAACCTGGTCTTCGAGAACATCGACATCCTCGACCACCGCGAGCCGCAGCTGCTCTACCAGGGCTGCGTCGCCATCAACCCGGGCGACGGCAACCTCGTCAGGAACGTGCGGGTCGACGGCATGCGGGTCGAGGACTTCCGCTGGGGCCAGCTCATCCACATGCGGGTCACCTTCAACCCGAAGTGGAACACCACGGCCGGCCGCGGCATCGAGAACGTCCACATCAAGGACCTCACCTACACCGGCACCCACGCCGACATCTCGCTGCTGATCGGCTACGACGCCGACCACCTCATCAAGGACGTCACCTTCGAGAACCTCGTCGTCAACGGCCGGGTCCTCCGCGACAGCGGCGGCAAGCCGAGCTGGTACCTGGCCGCGGACGGCGTGCCCATGTTCGCCAACGACCACGTCCGGAACCTGCGTTTCCTCACCACGGAGGAGGCGGCGGCCCAGTGACCCGCCTCCCGCACCCCACCCGGCGCAGCGTCCTGGCCGCCTCGTCCGCCCTGCTGGCGGCGGGCGCCGGCGCCCTGGCCCTGCCCGCCCCCGCGCGGGCGGGCGCCGCGCCCTTCGCGTTCACCCATCCGGGACTGCTGCACACCGCCGCCGACCTGGTGCGGATGCGCGACGCCGTCGCCGCCCAGGCCGCGCCGCAGTACGCCGGCTTCCAGGCGCTGGCCGCCCACCCCCGCTCGCAGGCCGGCTACGCCGTCGGCAACACCGGACAGGTCACCTCCTGGGGCCGCGGCCCCAGCAACCACATGGCCGAGGCCGTCGCCGACTCCGCCGCCGCCTACCAGAACGCCCTCATGTGGTGCGTCACCGGCGAACGGGCGCACGCCGACAAGGCCCGCGACATCCTCAACGCCTGGTCCGCCTCGCTCACCGCGGTCACGGGCGCCGACGGCCCGCTGGGCGCCGGCCTGCAGGGCTTCAAGTTCGTCAACGCCGCCGAACTGCTGCGGCACACCGGCTACCAGGGCTGGGCGGACGCGGACGTCGCGGCCTGCGCGGAGTCGTTCCTGCGGGTGTGGTACCCGTCCGTCTCCGGCTACATGCTCTACGCCAACGGCAACTGGGACCTCACCGCCGTCCAGACCATCCTCGCCATCGGCGTGTTCTGCGAGGACCGCACCCTCTTCGAGGACGCGCTGCGCTTCGCCGCCGCCGGCGCGGGCAACGGCAGCGTGCTCGGCCGCATCGTCACCGCCGAGGGCCAGGGCCAGGAGTCCGGCCGCGACCAGGGCCACGAGCAGCTAGCCGTCGGCCTGCTCGCCGACGCCGCCCAGGTCGCCTGGAACCAGGGCGTCGACCTCTACGGCTTCGCCGACCAGCGCATCCTGGCCAACGCCGAGTACGCCGCCGGCTACAACCTGGGCGACGACGTGCCGTTCACCCCGGACCTCGACCGGACCGGCAAGTACCTCAAACAGACCGTCTCCGACAGGGCCCGCGGCAACATCCCGCCCATCTACACGATGCTCCACGCCCACTACGCCGGCGTGCGGGGCCTTTCCGCCCCCAACACCGGCCGGGCGATCGATGGCCGCGTCGAGGGCGGCAACGACGACCTGCCGTCCTTCGGCACCCTCGCCTACGCCGGCGCCGAACCCGTGCCGACGACCGCACCGCCCGCCGCCCCCGCCGGGCTCCACGCCGCCCCCGCCGACGACGGCGCCCCCACCCTCGCCTGGATCGCCTCGTCCGGCGCGGACAGCTACGCGCTGCGCCGCGCCAGCACCCCCGCAGGCCCGTTCCGGCCGCTCGTCGCCGACCTCACCGAGCCCGTCCACACCGACCGCACCGCCCGGCAGGGCCGCACGTACTACTACACCGTCAGCGCCGCCAACTCCGCCGGTGCCGGCCCCGACTCGACCGTCCTGGCCGCCACCGCAGGGCTGCCGGAACCCTGGCGGTCGGCCGACGTCGGCGAGGTGCGCCGCCCCGGGCGGGCGGCGTTCGACGGCGAGCGCTTCATCGTCGAGGCGGGTGGCGCCGACCTGGGGGGCACCGCCGACGCGGCGCGTTTCGCTCACCTCCCGCTGCGCGGCGACGGCGCCCTCGTGGCCCGCCTGGTGTGGCCGCTCAGCTCCCAGTACGCCAAGGCCGGCGTGGCCGTCCGCGCCTCGCTCGACGCCGGCGCCCCGCAGGCCGCGATGCTGATCCAGGGCCTGCCCCTGCACACCTTCAGCGGCGTGTGGACCACCCGCGCCGAGGCGGGCGCGCCCGCCACCGGCACCGGCAGCACCCCCGTGCCGCCCACCCAGCGCCAGGCGATCACCAGCGCCGCCGCGTTCCCGCTCTCCGAACTCGGCACCCTCCCCGAGTCCGCGACCCCGCTCGCCGCCCCGTACGTCGAGGGCGCGGGCGACGGCTACCGGATGCGGATGCCGTACTGGGTGCGGATCGAACGCCGCGGCACGCGCCTCACCGGCGCCATATCGCCCGACGGCGCCACCTGGACCGAGGTCGGCGACACCCGTCTGCCGGCCCTCGGCGGCACCGTCCACGCCGGTCTCGTGCTGACCTCCTGCCTCGGCGTCGACGCCCCGTACGCCGAGACCGGCACGGCGGCGTTCGACAACGTCCGCCTCACCGCGGCCGACGGCGGCTGGTCCGTGCCGGTCCCCGCGACCACCGCCACCGGGCTGACCGCCCGGACCGGACCCGACGCCGTCGAGCTGAGCTGGCGCGACCCCGACCCGGCGGCCCGCTACACCGTGCTGCGGGACGGGGAACCGATCGCCGCCGGCGTCGGCCCGGTCGGCTTCGGCACCCTCATCCACCACGCCGACCCCACCGGCACCCCGGGACGCCGCCACCACTACGCCGTCGCCAAGACCAACGTCGCCGGCGGCGGCCCCCGTTCGGCGCGTGCCAGCGCGACGATGCCCACCCCGCGCGCTCCCGAACTCACCGGACCCGACGCCGCCCACGCCGCCGTCGGCGTCCCCTTCCAGCATCTGCTCCGGGCCAGCCACCAGCCCGGCCGCTTCGCCGCCGAAGGGCTCCCCGACGGGCTGCGCCTCGACCGCCGCACCGGTCTGATCTCCGGAACGCCCACGGCCACCGGCGAGTTCGTCCTGACCGTCAGCGCCGCCAACGCCACCGCCACGGCCACCGGGCGGCTCACCCTCACCGTCGCCACTCCCCCGCCCGCACCCTGGACGTTCGGCGACCTCGGCGACCACGTCGTCGACGAACGGCGGCTCGGCACCCACGGCGTGGTGGCGGTGCGCACCCCGGGCGGCACGGCCCACGACGCCGGCGCCGGCCGCCTCACCCTGCGCGGCGCCGGCACCGACCTCACCGTCAACAACCAGGGCATGACCGGCCACTTCGCCCGCCGGCCGGTCAGCGGCGACGCCACCCTCACCGCCCGTCTGGTCTCCCGCACCGGCGCCCTGACCGCCGACCGCGTCGGCCTGCTGATGGCGAAGTCGCTCTCCCCCTTCGACCAGGCGGCCGGCGCCATCCTCACCGGCGGCCGCGCGGCTCAGCTCATGCTGCGCCCGACCGTGGCCGGCGCCAGCGCGTTCACCGGCACCGCGACCGCCGCCGAACTCCCGCTGTGGCTGCGCCTGAGCCGCACCGGCACCACCTTCGCCGCCGCCGTCTCGGACGACGGCGAGAGCTGGACGCCGATCGCCGAGGGCGCCATCCCGAACTTCGGCGAGGCCCCGTACCACGCGGGCCTCGTCGTCTGCTCCCGCGACCCCGCGACGCTGACCACCGTCGTCTTCGACGAGGTGAGCGTCGTGTGAGGCCGCGGGATCCGCACGGATCCGCACGGTCATCACCCCCAACCCCCCACTCGCAGAAACGGAGACACCTCTCCCATGAGTACAAGGAGTCGCACCACCGAACAGCGCACCACCAGCAGTCACCGGCACTCCACGCCGATGAGCCGCCGCGGCCTGCTGAAGGCCGCGGGCGGCCTGGCCGCCGCCGGGGCCGCCGGCGCCGCCGGCACGGCGGCGTTCGGCGGCGGCAACGCGACCGCGGCGCCCGCCACGTTCACCCACCCCGGCATGCTGCACAACGCCGGGGACATCAACCGGGCCCGGGTGCGGGTCCGGGAGGGCACCGACCCGTGGCTGTCGGGCTGGAACCGCCTCACCGCCAACCCGCACTCGGCCTCCACCTGGGCCCCCCGCCCGCTGGCGGAGGTGTACCGAGGCTCCGGCTGGGAGCAGAACTACCCGGTCCTGTACAACGACATCGCCGCCGCGTACCAGAACGCGCTGCGCTACCAGGTCTCCGGCTCCACCGCGCACGGGGACTGCGCGCGCGACATCCTCAACGCCTGGTCGTCCACGCTCCGCGTGCTCAACGGCAGCGCCGACCGGTTCCTGCTGGCCGGCCTCCAGGGGTGGCAGTTCGCCAACGCCGCGGAACTGATGCGCGGCTACCCCGGCTTCGAGCTGGGCCGGTTCCAGGACATGATGGTCAACGTCTTCTACCCGCTCAACAACCAGTTCCTCACCGAACACAACGGCGCCTGCATCACCAACTACTGGGCGAACTGGGACCTGTGCAACATGGCCTCGGTCCTGGCCATCGGGATCCTGTGCGACGACGGGCCCCTGTACGACCAGGCCGTCACCTACTTCACGTCCGGCGAGGGCAACGGCTCCATCCAGCACGCCGTGCCGTTCCTGCACCCGAACGTCGACGGTCACGACCTCGGCCAGTGGCAGGAGTCGGGCCGCGACCAGGGCCACACCGTGATGGGCATGGGCCAGATGGGCGCGTTCTGCGAGATGGCCTGGAACCAGGGCGAGGACCTGTACGGCTACGACGACGCGCGCTTCTTCAAGGCGGCCCAGTACGTGGCGAAGTACAACCTCGGCCAGGACGTGCCCTTCACCAGGTACACCTGGGGCACCGGCCAGAGCTGCGCCTACAGCGAGCACACCGTGATCTCCTCGGCCTCCCGCGGCCAGGTGCGCCCGGTGTGGGCGCTGATCCACTTCCACTACAACCGGCGCAGGTACTGGGATGACCCGCACATCCGCGACATGTACTACGGCCTCGTCGCGCCCGAGGGCGGCGGCGGCGACTACGGCTCCACCAGCGGCGGCTACGACCAGCTCGGCTTCGGCACCCTGATGTACGCCAAATGAGCCCTGATGTGGCCGCCGGACTCCCCCGGCGGCCACATCAGGTGGCGGACACAGAAAGGGATAAAATATACTATAAATTTACGTATCGGTGTCCCCGGACCAGAGTGGCCCACGAGGCCATGCGGGAAGGACCGAGCTGAGGGCGAGATGGCACGATGACGGGCGCTGAGGCCGCCGGGGGCGAGCGGGCGGGGTGGTCGGAGGATCCCGCCACGGCCCGCGCCGTCCTGGACGCGCGCGGCACCGTCACCCGGTGGAGCGAGGGAGCCCGCCGGCTGCTCGGCTACCCGGCCGCCGAGGTCGTCGGCCGGCCCGCGGCCCGGCTGCTGGCCGAGGAGCCGCCCGCCGAGCGGCTGCGCTCCCTGCGGGCGCTGCCGATGTGGCACGGCACGGTGCCGCTGCGCCACCGGGACGGCCGCCGGGTCGCGGTCGACCTGCTGGCCCACCACCGCGAGCCGGATCGCGTCGGCGGTCCCGACGGCGGGTGGTTCCTGGTCTCCCCGCTGGCCCGCTCGCGTCCGCCCGTTCAGGAGGACGCGCTGCTGAGGTGGGCGTTCGACCAGTCCCGCTCCACGATGGCGCTCTACGACACCGACCTGCGGCTGCTCCGGGCGAACGCCGACGCGGAACGCGTGCTCGGCCTGCCCGAGGCGGCGATCCGCGGGTTGCGGGTGCCCGAATTCGTGGACGAGCCGCAGAGCATCCGGATCGAGGAGGGCATGCGCCGGGCGCTGCAGACCGGCGAACCGCAACAGACGCGGGCGGTCCTGCACCTGGCGGGCCATGAACGCGACAGCATCTGGACGTTGTCCCTCGTCCCGCTGCGGGACGAGGGGGGGACGGTGCGGGGGGTGCTCGTCTCCGGGCATGACATGACCGAGGAGCAGCTGGCCCGGGAGCGGCTGGCCCTGCTCAACGAGGCCAGCTCCCGCGTCGGCAGCAGCCTGGACATCGCCCGAACGGCCCAGGAGCTGGCGGACGTGGCCATCCCGCGCCTCGCCGACTTCGCCACCGTCGACCTGCTGCCCACCATCGAGGGCGGCGAGGACCCGCGCGTCGGCCCGCCGAGCAGCCCCGTGATGCTGCGCCGGCTCGCCTGCCAGTCCGTCCTGGAGGGCTGCCCGGAGGCGGTGATCGAGCACGGCACGGTGGCCAACTACCCCGACGGCTCGCCGGCCGCCGAATGCCTGGCCACCGGCCGGCCGCTGATCCGGGAGGTGACCACCGCCGGGTTGGCCGCATGGGAGCGGCAGGCCCCGGAGCGGGCCGAGCGGGTGCGCCGGTTCGGCTTCCACTCGGTGCTCGCCGTGCCGATGCACGCGCGCGGCATCACCCTCGGCGTGGCCACCTTCTCCCGCCACCGAAGTCCCGAACCCTTCGAACAGGACGACCTGCTGCTGGGCGAGGAGATCACCGCCAGGGCGGCCGTGTCCATCGACAACGCCCGGCGCTACGCCCGCGAGCGCTACACCTCCCTGACCCTGCAGAGCAGCCTGCTCCCGCAACGGCTGACCGGGCAGGCCGCCATCGAGATCGCCTCCCGCTATCTGCCCGCCAGCACCCGGGCCGGCGTCGGCGGGGACTGGTTCGACGTGATCCCGCTCTCCGGCTCCCGGGTCGGCCTCGTCGTCGGCGACGTGGTCGGCCACGGCATCCAGGCCTCGGCCGCCATGGGACGGCTGCGCACCGCCGTGCGTACCCTGGCCGACGTCGACCTGCCGCCCGACGAACTGCTCACCCATCTGGACGACCTGGTCATCCACCTGTCCACCGCGGCCGACGACGCCAACGGCGCCGAGGGGCCGTCCGGCGACTTCGGCGCCACCTGCCTGTACGCCGTCTACGACCCGGTCTCCCGGCGCTGCGCCATGGCGCGCGCCGGCCATCCGGTGCCCGCCCTGGTGACCCCGGACCACGTCGTGAAGTTCCTCGACGTCCCCGGCGGACCGCCGCTCGGGCTCGGCGGCCTGCCCTTCGAGGTCACGGAGCTGGAACTGCCCGAGGGGAGCGTCCTCGCGCTGTACACGGACGGTCTCGTCGAGGCCAGAGGGCGTGACATCGACGAGGGCCTGGACAGGCTGCGCCAGGCGCTGGGCCGGCCCGCGTCGTCCCTGGAGGACGCCTGCGACGCCGTGCTCCGGGAGCTGCTCCCCGACGTGCCCGCCGACGACGTGGCGCTGCTGATGGCCCGCACCCGGGCCCTGGACACGGCGCACGTCGCCACCTGGGACGTGCCGCGGGAGGCCGCCGCCGTCGCCGAGACCCGGCGGAACGCCCTCCGGCAGCTGGCCGACTGGGGCCTGGACGAGCTGGCGATCGTCACCGAACTGGTGGTCAGCGAGCTGGTCACCAACGCCATCCGGCACGGCGCCGCGCCCATCCAGCTCCGGCTGATCCGCAACCGCAGCCTGATCTGCGAGGTCTCCGACGCCAGCAGCACCGCGCCGCACCTGCGCCGGGCCCGCACCTCCGACGAGGGCGGCCGGGGGCTGCTCCTGGTCGCCCAGCTCACCCAGGGCTGGGGCACCCGCCAGACCTACGCCGGCAAGACGATCTGGGCCGAGCAGAGCCTGCCCACCCGCTGACGGGAGCCGTCGGGTCCGCGCAGCGGGTCACGAGCCAACGGACGGGAACGGGCCGCGCCAGCATCCCCGCCCTGCCCTGCCCGCGCTCCCCTCGGGCAGCCCACAGTGTCATGCTCACTCCATCTACGCCGACCGGTCGTGAAACCTCCGCAAGTGGCTGACTCTTGTGGCGACGAGGCGAGTTGCGTACGTTCGCGGTGAAGATCACGGGGGTGCCGGGACGTGACCCTCGTGGCGCAATGCCGATGAGAGGACATCCAGCACCACATGAACAGCTCACGCCTGACGCGCCGCGCCCTCGCCGGGATCGCCGTGGCCGCCGTCGCCCTCTTCCCGGGGCTCGCGGCCGCGGCCTCCCCGGCCGGGGCCGGCGGCGGGGACGCCGCCCCGACCACCGACCTGATAGCCAACGCCGGTGATCCCGGCACCGTCCCAGGCAGCTACGTCGTGCTTCTCGACGACGCGTCCCCCGCCGCCTCCGCGGCCCCGTTACTGGCCGAGGAGTACGGCGGTGAGCTCACCCACGTCTACCGGCACGCGCTCAACGGCTTCGCCGCCGAGCTGAGCGAGGCCGAGGCGCTCCGGCTGGCCGCCGACCCGGCCGTCGAGTTGGTCAGGCAGGACCAGGCCCAGCAGGTGGCCACCGACGTCCAGCCCAATCCGCCCTCCTGGGGCCTGGACCGCCTCGACGAGGCGGAACTCCCCCTCGACAACGCCTACGAGTACCCCTCGCACGGCGGCGCGGGCGTCGACGTCTACGTCATCGACACCGGCGTGCACACCACCCACCAGGAGTTCGAGGGCCGCGCCAGCATCGGCTACGACGCCTTCAACGACGGCGTCACCACCGGCTACGGCCACGGCACCCACGTCGCCGGCACCGTCGCCGGCGCCACCTTCGGCGTCGCCAAGGACGCCACCGTCATCTCCGTCCGCGTCATCGACGCCGCCGGCGTCGCCACCACCGCCACCATCGCGGGCGGCGTCGACTGGGTCACCGGCCAGGCCGACGGGCCCTCCGTCGCCAACATGAGCCTCGGCATCAACGCCGACCCCGTCCTCGACACCGCGGTCGGCAACTCCATCGCCGCCGGCGTCACCTACGTCGCCTCCGCCGGCAACTCCGGCCAGAACGTCAGCATCTCCTCCCCGGCCCGGGTGCCCGAGGTCATCACCGTCGGCTCCGTGGACAGCACCGACACCTTCGCCGCCAGCTCCAACCGCGGCCCCGGCGTCGACATCCTCGCCCCCGGCGTCCAGATCACCTCCGCCGACAACGTCAGCGACACCGCCAGCCGGGTCCGCAGCGGCACCTCCATGGCGGCCCCGCACGTGACCGGCGCCGCCGCGCTCTACCTGGCGGACCACCCCACCGCCACCCCGCAGCAGGTCAGGGACGCGCTGGTCGCCGGGGCCGTCACCGGCGCCGTCCGGCTGCTGCCGGTCGGCACCGCCAACGTCCTGCTGCACACCGGCGACGAGTCCGGCGAGGTGGACGTGCCGCAACAGCCCACCTTCACCAACGACACGGACGTGCCGATCACGGACAGCACCACGGTGACCTCCGGCATCACCGTGTCCGGAGTGCCCGCGCTCTCCGGCCCGTTCTACGTCGACGTCGACATCGAGCACCAGTGGGCCATCAACCTCACCGTCGAACTCGTCCAGCCCGACGGCACCGTGCGCGTGCTGTGCAGCCCGCAGGTGGTGTGCGACTGGACCGAGATCTACCGCACCTTCACCTTCACCCAGTCCGGACTCGACCCCAACGGCGGCTGGCAGCTGCGGGTCAGGGACCCCGCCGCCGGTGACACCGGCGTCATCGACTCCTGGTCGCTGCGCTTCTGAGGCCGTCCCACCGTCTCCCGCACCGGTGACCGGCGGGCGATCCCGCCGGTCACCGCGTCAGTCCTCCAACGTGGAGGGCGGCGTGCCCAGGGCGGCCAGCTCCGGCCAGAAGGACTCGGGGATGGGCGTGGCCTGCAGCTCCCGCAGCTGGTCGAGGCGCTCGGGACGGCCCACCCCGACGATCGTCGAGGCGATGCCGGGATGCCGCAGCGAGTGCCGCAACGCCACCGCGTGCAGCGGGAGTTCCCACCGTCGGCACAGCTCGCGGGCCCGCTCCAGCCAGGCGAGGAGGTCGGGACCCGCCGTGCGGTAGGCGTAGGTGTCGCCCGAGCCGGCCAGGATCCCGCCGCCGAAGGGCGCGGCGTTGAAGACGCCGATGCCGCGGTCGGCGGCGAGGTCGATCAGCTCCTCCGCCCTGCGGTCCACCAGGGTGTACCGGTTGTGGGTCAGCAGGACGTCGAACGCGCCGCTGACGGCGTACGCGCGCATCAGGGACACGGGTCCCGCGGCGATGCCCACGGCGCCGACCAGACCCTGGTCCCGCAGCTCGGTCAGGCCCTGCACGGCGCCGCCCGGCGCGAGCGCGTCCGCGACCTCGATGGTGTACGGGTCGTGCAGATGCAGCACCGGCAGGTACGGCAGGCCCAGGCGCTCGACGCTCTCCTCGAACGACCGCCAGACCCGGTCGCGGTCCAGCGCTCCCGACTCCGGATCCGCGTCGACCTTGGTGACGATGGCCTTGTCCGCGGGCAGCCCGTCGCGCCGCACGGCGGTCCCGAGGACCGTCTCGCTGCGGCCCTCGGCGTAGTTGTTCGAGGTGTCGATCACGGCGAACGGGCCGGCCAGCAACGCCCGCGCCAGGGCGTCGGCCGCCGCGGCCGGCGACCCGTCCGGCCCCGGCGGATTGCCGAGGAACGAGGTTCCGACGCTCACCGCCGTCGCGCGCAACGACGTCCCCGGTACGACTCGCTCGTCCGTCAGCTCGTCCACGATCCCTCGACCCCTCGACTTCGGTCCGTCGCCACGTATCAGCGTCGCCTGACCCTAACAGTGCCGCCGTCCCGCGGCCCGGGTCGTCGCGCGGCGGGGCCGTCGGGTCGGCGCGGGGTTAGGTCCTGTCCGGTGGATCGATGGGGGCACCTCCCAGACGGAGTCTGGGGGACGTACGTGGGCGATTCGGTAACGCAGCGAGGTGCGTCCCCCGGACGGAGTCTGGGGAGTCGCGGGCCCGCGAAGATCCGCCGGACAGGGCCTAGAGTGAACGGGTGACCGCACAGCCGGAGACGCCGCGACCCGTCGGCGAGGACGACCGCGACGCGGCCGTGCGGCGCCTGCGCGAGGCGTACGCCCAAGGCCACGTCTCGCACGAGGAGTTGGACGAACGGCTCGACCAGGTGCTCGCCGCCACGACGCACGGCGAGATCGCGCGGGCCGTGGCCTCGCTCCCGCTCCCGCCGGAGGAGGACGCGGGCAGGACGGCCACGATCGGCGCCGCCAGCGGGCGGATCCAGCGGCGCGGCGCCTGGAAGGTGCCGCGGACCCTCAGGGTCGAGTCCGCGTTCGGCAGGGTGCGCCTGGATCTGTCCCGGGCCGTCTTCGAGCATCCGGTCGTCGACATCGAGCTGCGGCTCGGCACCGGCCGAGCCGTGATCACGGTGCCGCGCGACGCGATCGTCGACGTCGAGGACCTGCGCACGGTGTGGAAGGACCTGCGCTACCGCCCCAGGACCCGCTCCGGCCCCGACGGACCCACGGTCCGGATCTCCGGCGCCATGGGGATGGGCCGGCTGACGATCCGCCACGCCCGCCGCTGACGCCCTCCCCTCGAAGGTCCCGGCCGTTCCCGGTTGCCGTGGCGCTCCTCCGCTGTGAGCATCCCCGCATGATCACTCCTGGCCCGCTCGTCCCCGACGGCGGCGGCTATCGTCATTCGTACGAGATCGCCGCACCCGCCCGCGTCGTGCACGTCTCCGGGCAGATTCCGGTGGCGCCGAACGGCGACCTGCCACGCCGGTTTCGCCGCCCAGTGCCGGCAGACCTGGGCCATCACGCGCGCCCGCCGCCCGGCGGCGTCGGACACGACGGGGCGGCCGGCGCCGAACTCCAGCAGCAGCGTCACCGCCGGATGCGGGACCATCCGCAGCTCGGTCAGGCTGCGGACGCCGAACCCGGCCATGCTGACGCCGGCCAACCGGCTCGGCCGCTCCGGACGTGCGACGTCCCACTCGGCCGGATCGTCGCGTTCACCCGCGGTGGACCGCAAGGGTCGGCGCGGCCCTGGACCGGCTCGGCGTCGAACGCGCCCTGGTGGTCGGCCATTCCAGCGGCGGAATGGCCGCCACCGCCCTCGCCGAACAGCGCCCCGAGCTGGTGACCGCCCTCGCGCTCATCAACACCGGGCCCGGCATGGACGCCCTCCTCGCGCCGGAGGAACCCGCCGCCCTCGGACCCGAACAGTGGCCGCCGGCCGACGAGTTGGTCCGCCGGCTCGCGATCACCGGCCACGCCGCGCGGCCGGACTGACCGGGACCACCGCACCGGTCGCACCGAGCACACCGGCCGCGTCGATCCGCCCGGCTCAGGGCCGGAGCCGGGCCGCGGGCCCCTTGTCCGGTGCGCGGCGACCGCGGATGAGGGTGTCGGCGGTGAGGGCGAGGGCGAGAACGAGGCCGGTGACGATGTAGCGGGAGGAGGTGTCCAGGTTGAGCAGGGTGAGGCCGCTGGAGATGGAGGTGAGGACCAGCACGCCGAGGAGCGCGGACCACGCGCTGCCCCGCCCGCCGAACAGGCTGGTGCCGCCGATCACGGCCGCCGCGATGGCGGTCAGGAACGTCTCGGTGCCGCCCGTGCCCTGGTTCGCGGCGGCCAGCCGCCCGGCCGACAGGATGCCGCCGAGCGCGGCCAGCGTCGAGCAGGCGACGAAGCAGGACACCGTGGTGCGCCGGACGGCCACTCCCAGCAGCAGCGCGGAGCGGGGATCGCCGCCCACCGCGCGGACGGACCTCCCCCACCGGGTGCGGCGCAGCAGCACGTCGAACACCACGACGAGCGCCACGAGCAGCACCACCGGGTAGCCGATGCCGCGCTCCGTGCCCAGATAGGCGACGGTCGCGCAGAGCAGCGTCGCCAGGGCGGCGGTGCGCAGCACGAGCCGGCCCAGGCCGACCCGGGGCAGCCCGGCCCGGGCGCGCCGGGCGCGCTCGACGAGCTGCACCGCGGTGACCACGGTGACCGCGACGACCACCAGGCTCCAGGCCGCGAGCGGGGACAGGAAGCTCTGCTGGGCGAACCGCACCAGCCACGACTCGAAGGGCAGGTTGATCGATCCCTGCGGGCTCAGGACCCGCTGCTGCACGCCGGCGAGGACGAGCAGCCCGGCGAGGGTCAGCACGAAGCTGGGCAGCCCGAGCCGGGTGACCAGCACCCCGTAGCCGAGGCCGACGACGACGCCCACGGCGAGCGCGAGCAGCAGGCCGAGCGTGATCGGCCAGTCGGTCTGCACGGTGGTGACGGCGACGACGGCCGCGGCGAGGCCGCTGACCGAGCCGACCGACAGGTCGATCTGCCCGACCAGCAGCACCAGGACGAGGCCGAGCGCGATCACGCCGGTGGGGACGCTCTGCAGGGTGAGGTTGACCAGGTTGTCGGCGGAGAGGAACGCCGGCTCGATGGCCGCGAACACGCCCCAGATCAGCACGAGCGCCCCGGCGACGGGGACCATGCCCAGCTCGCGGTCGGGGATGCGGCGCAGCAGCCGCGGCCATGGCTGCTCGTCGCCGGCGAACATGGCGACGTGGCCGCGGCGCTGCGGCGTGGCGGTGACTCGGCTCATCGGAACTTCCTGCCGCTGGGCCAGCTGGCTCCGGTCATCGCGGCGAGCAGATCCTCGTAGCCCACGCTGGCGGCGTCAAGCTCGCCGCCGACCCGGCCGAGTCGCAGCACGGCGAACCGGTCGGCGACGGCCTGCAGGTCGGCGGCCTGGTGGCTGATGAGGACGACGGCGTGCCCGCGTTCGCGGAGCCGCTCGACGACGTTGAGCACCTCGGCGGTCTGCCGGACGCCGAGCGCCGCGGTGGGCTCGTCGAGGACGACGATCCGGGGCGAGCCGAGCAGCGCCCGCGCCACCGCGACGACCTGCCGTTGGCCGCCGGACAGGGCCCGGACCGGCAGCCGGACCGAGGGGACGCTGGTGGCGAGCTGGCCGAGCAGCTCCCAGGCCCGGCGCTCCATGGTGACCTCGTCGAGGAATCCGCCGCGGGTGCGCTCGTGGCCGAGGAAGAGGTTCTCGACGACGTCGAGGTTGTCGCACAGGGCCAGGTCCTGGAAGACGGCGGCGATGCCGAGGCCGCGGGCGACGGCCGGGGAGTCGAGCACCACGGGGGCGCCGTCGAGCAGGATCTGGCCGGCGTCGGGGCGGTACACGCCGGCGATCACGCCGGCGAGGGTGGACTTGCCGGCGGCGTTGTCGCCCACGACGGCCAGCACCTCGTGCGGGTGGATGTCGAGGTCCACGTCGATGAGGGCGCGCACGCCGCCGAAGTTCTTCGACACCCCGCGCAGCGACAGCAGGGGCGCGGGCGGCGCGGCCGGGGTGCTGTTCACGGCGCCTCCTCGAGCAGTCCGGTTCGTGCGCACGCGTCCTCGTAGTAACGCGTGCAGATGTCCTCCACCGAGTGCACCCCGCCGTCGACGAGGACGCGCTCCACGTCGTGCACGCCGACCGCCCGGGGGGCGAGCAGCAGGCTCGGCACCCCCTCGATGGTCGCGGTGGTGCGGGGGGTCTCGCCGCGCAGCACGCGCACGGCGAGCTCCGCCGCGCTGCGGGCCTGTTCTGTGGTCGCCTTGAAGACGGTCATGTACTGGTCGCCGGAGATGATGCGCTGGGCCGCGGCGAGCTCCCCGTCCTGGCCGGTGACGGGGGGCACCGGGTCGAACCCGGCGGCCTTCATCGCGGCGATCGCGCCGCCCGCGATGCCGTCGTTGGCGGCGTAGACCCCGTCGATGCGGTCGCCGAACCGGGTCACCTGGCTCTCGACCCAGTCGGTGGCCTTGTCCGGGCTCCAGTCGGGGGTGTGGTACTCGGCCAGCACCTCGATGTTAGCTCCCTCGAGGGCGCGGGCGACGCCGGCGCTGAGATCGCCCGCGTTGCGCTCGGTGGGCGCGCCGTGCACGAGGAGAATGCCGGGGGCGCTGCCGTCCGGATGCGGTCCCTCGCGCCGGGCGGCCTCCTCGACGGCGGTCACCAGCGCGGCGCCCTGCAGGTAGCCGATGAGCTCGCTGTCGAACGAGACGTAGTAGTCGATGTCGGCGTCGGCGATGAAGCGGTCGTAGGCGATGACGGGGACGTCGTGCCGCTGCGCCTCCCGGACGATGCTGGCGGCGGCCACGGTGTCGACGGCGTCGAGGACGAGGACGTCGGCGCCCCGGGCGAGCATCGACTCCGCCTGCTGCTGCTGGGTCGCGGCGTTCTGGTCGGCGTTGGCGTAGTACACCTCGCAGCCGGGACATCGCTGCCCGACGACGTCGACGAACGTGGGGCGGTCGGTGGTCTCGTAGCGCGCGGTCTTCGCCTCGGGCAGCAGCAGCGCGATGGCGCCCTCCGCCGGCGCGCCGGCGGCGCCGGGCGTGCACGCCGTGGCCACCAGCGCGAGGACGCCGAGGCAGAGCGCGGCGGCCCGGAACCGCCGCCGGGGCCACCGGGACCGGCGGGGCCCGGCGGCGGCGGAGAACGCGGACGCGCGGCGGATCACGGGTTCACCCCCAGGGCGCCGGCGAGGCGGGCGGTGTCGAGGGCGACCGCGAGGGCGCCGCGGACCTCGGCCGCGGCGCCGAGTTCGGAGGCCACGACCCGGGCCGGGCCCGGGGTGCTGGGCATGGTGCGCTGCTCCATGACGGCCCGCATCGGGCCGAGCAGGATCTCGCCGGCCGCCGCGAGCTGGCCGCCGACCACGACGATCTCGGGGTCGACGAGGTTGCACAGGTTGGCGGCGGCGACGCCCAGGTGCTGTCCGGTGTCGGACAGCACCCGGCGGCAGCCGGGATCGCCGTCCTGGGCGCGGGTGATCACGTCCCGCAGCGTGAGGTGCCCGTGGCTGGCGGCGAGCATGCCGAGGAGGGCGGGGGCGCCGACGAAGGTCTCCAGGCAGCCGCGGTTGCCGCACCGGCAGATCGGGCCGCTCTCGTCGATCGTCACGTGACCTATCTCACCGGCGCCGCCCGCGCGGCCGTGCACGAGCTGCCCGCCCATGACCAGGCCGCCGCCCACCCCGTGGGACACCCGCAGGTAGGCGACGTCGCTGTGGCCGGCGGCCGCGCCGAACCGCGTCTCGGCCAGGGCGCCGAGGTTGGCGTCGTTGTCGAGGATCGCCGGAACGTCGAGCTCCTCGCCGATCACCTCGGGCACCGCCACGTCGTCCCAGCCGCGCAGCATGCCGACCGTGGTGACGCGGCCGGTGCGGCGGTCGACCGGGGCGGGCAGGCAGACGCCCACGGCGAGGAGTTCGCCGGGGCGGGCGTCGAGGGACTCCAGCATCTCCACCACCAGCAGCGCCGCGCGGCGCAGCCCGGCGTCGGCCCGGTGGTCGGGCGCCAGCGGCATCCGCTGGTCGGAGAGCACCTGCATCGAGGCGTCGGCGAGCGCGACCCGCAGCGACCGGCTGCCGAAGTGGACGCCGGCCACCAGGCCCAGGCCACGGGCGAGGGTCACCTGCAGCGCGCGCCGCCCGCTGCGGGTGGACGGGGAGGTGTGCAGCACGCCGCCGGCCGCGAGCTCCTTGACGATGTTGGAGACCGTCGCCGGAGACAGGCCGGTGACACCGGCCAGTTCGATCTGTGTGAGGGAGCCGTGCCGCTGAACGGCGCTCACGATGCGGGCTCGGTTGGCCTCACGTAGTGAAGTCTGCGAGCCCGGAGTCACCCGGTCAGTGCGCACAGCGGGCAGGATACCGTCCCGCCCTTGAATCCATAACACGACCGCAAATAACGATCAGAGGCTTCTTTGGATTTACTTCTTGACTTCAAGGATGACCGGCCCTTGGATGACGCCAGACACCGAGGACGCACTCACAGCGTCCGGTCGGCGGCGCTGGTCCCCACGTGCGCCGATCTCCGGGTACGGCAACGAAGGCGTAGGAATTCCCATGCGTGTCAATCGCAAGGTCAGCGCGGTGGCGGCGGGTGTCGCCATCGCCGCACTCACACTCGGAGCGTGCAGCGGCTCCAGCGGCAGCGGCAGTTCGGGCGGCAGCGGTTCGGGAGACGAGGTCGAGGTCTTCACCTGGTGGGCCGCCGGCTCCGAGAAGGCCGGCCTGGACGCCCTGGTGGGCGTTTTCGACGACCAGCACCCCGACATCGAGTTCGTCAACGGTGCCGTCGCCGGCGGCGCCGGCTCGGCCGCCAAGGACCTGCTGCAGTCCCGGCTCCAGGCCGGCGACCCGCCGGACACGTTCCAGGCGCACGCCGGTATGGAACTGCAGGACTACATCAACGCCGGACAGCTGGAGGACGTCTCCGGGCTGTACGACGAGTTCAACCTGCGCGAGGCGTTCCCCGAGGACCTGATGGAGCTGCTGACCCAGGACGGCAAGATCTACTCGATCCCGTCCAACATCCACCGGGCGAACATGCTGTGGTCCAACCGCGCCGTGCTGGAGGACAACGGGATCGACCCGGACGCCAGCTACGCCTCGCTCGACGAGTGGTTCGCCGACCTGGAGACCCTCCAGGACGCCGGCGTCACGCCGCTTTCGGTCGCCACCGCCTGGACCCAGGTGCACCTGCTGGAGACCATCCTGCTGGCCGACCTCGGCCCCGAGGGCTACAGCGGCCTGTGGGACGGCTCCACCGACTGGGAGGGCGCCGAGGTCACCGCGGCCCTCGAGGACTTCGAGCAGGCCATGAGCTACACCAACGACGACCGCGACGGCCTGGACTGGCCCGAGGCGACCCAGATGGTCATCGACGGCAACGCCGCCTTCAACGTGATGGGCGACTGGGCGATCGCGGCGTTCGAGGAGCAGGACAAGCAGCTGGGCACCGACTTCACGGCCGCCCCGGTCCCCGGCACGGACGGCGTCTTCGACTTCCTCGCCGACTCCTTCACCCTGCCGACCGGCGCGCCGAACCCGGAGGGCTCCGAGGCCTGGCTGGAGACCGTCTCCTCGGTGGAGGGCCAGACCGCGTTCAACGCGGCGAAGGGCTCCATCCCGGCCCGCGAGGACGCCGACCCGGCCGACTTCTCCGAGTACCAGCAGTCGGCCATGGAGTCCTTCAGCCAGGACACCATCGTCTCCTCCCTGGCGCACGGAGCCGCCGTTCCGGTGTCCCAGCTCAACCTCATCACGGACGCCACCAGCAAGTTCACCTCCGGCGCCTCCGACCTGGCGGCGTTCCAGTCGGAGCTCGCGGCGGCGACGGCCGGCAGCTGATCCCTGCCCCTCGCCGCGTCAGGACCGCCGTGAGAGCGCGCCGCCGGCCCTTCCCCGCCGGCGGCGCGCCAGCGTCCCAGGGAGACACGAGACCTCGATGACACAGACTCTGAAACGAGCCGGGGCGCCGCTGCTGTTGCTCGCCCCCTCGCTGATCCTCGTGGGCGTGTTCGTCTACGGGTTGATAGCCGTGAACCTCGGCACCTCGACGACCGACATCCACACCGCGGCCCAGACCACCGGCCAGGAGCCGTCCGGCACGGTGTGGTTCGACAACTACCTCGACCTCCTCGGCAGCGAGGCGTTCCAGCACTCGCTGAAGAACCTGCTGCTGTACACCCTCCTCTTCCTCGCCGGCACCATGATCATGGGCTTCCTGTGGGCCTGGATGCTGGAGACCCCGATCCGGGGCGAGGGCGTCTTCCGCGCCGTCTACCTCTTCCCGATGGCGGTGTCCTTCGTCGCCTCGGGCGTGGTGTGGCGGTGGCTGCTGAACTCCGGGCAGGACGAGAGCGCCACCGGGCTCAACCGCCTCTTCCAGATGGTCGGCCTGGACTTCCTGCAGAACAACTGGTGGAACAACGTCGACTACGGCATCACGGCGATCGCCATCCCGGCGATCTGGCAGCTGTCGGGCTACGTCATGGCGCTGTTCCTCGCCGGTTTCCGCGGCATACCGTACGAGCTGCGCGAGGCCGCGCGGATGGACGGCGCGACCACCTGGCAGCTGTACCGCCACGTGCTGTTCCCGCAGCTGTCCCCGGTCGCGCTCTCCGCGCTGATCATCATCGGCCACATGTCGCTGAAGTCCTTCGACCTGATCATGTCCATCTCGAAGCCGGCGAACTACCAGACCAAGGTCCCCGCGGTGGACATGTACGTCTTCAAGTCGAGCTTCGACTACGCCAACGCCGCCGCCGTCGGGTCGATCCTCCTGGTCCTCGTGGCCCTGGTGGTCGTGCCCTACCTCGTCCGCACGCATCGCAGGGAGAAGTGATGGCGACGCTCTCCACCCAGCCGGTCGCGCCCCAGGAGGCCGCGCGCCAGCTGGCCCCGTCGTCGGAGGCCCGACGTCCCGGCAGCCCGCGGCTCGCCCGCACCCTGCGCTACGCCGCGCTGCTGCTCTTCCTCCTGATCGTCCTCATCCCGGTCTACGTGCTGCTGGTGACCAGCTTCAAGGGCCCGGGCGACGCGTCGCCGGCCCGCGCCTGGAGCCTGCCCTCGACCTGGACGCTCGAGAACTGGCGGCAGGCCGAGGAGGCGCTGACACCGGCGATCTGGCGGACGGTCCAGATGGTCGTGCCCTCGGCGATCATCGCCGCCGTGCTCGGCTCCCTCAACGGATTCGTGCTCTCCCGCTGGTCGTTCCGCGGCGCGAACCTCGTCTTCACGCTCATCCTGTTCGGGATGTTCATCCCCTACCAGGCGGTCATCATCCCGCTGAACGAGCTGGTCCTCGACCTGCAACTGTCCAGCGGCATACCCACGCTGATCCTGCTCCACGTGATCTTCGGCATACCGATCACCACGCTGATCTTCCGCAACTACTACCAGACCGTCCCGCACGAGCTGATCGAGGCGGCACGCATCGACGGCGCCGGGATGCTGCGCACGTACTGGTCGGTCATCCTGCCGATCTCGGTGCCGAGCTTCGTGGTCGTGCTGATCTGGCAGTTCACCTCGGCGTGGAACGACTTCCTGTTCGCCGTGTTCTTCTCCTCCAGCCAGAACGGCCCGGTCACCCTCGCGCTGAACAACCTGGCCAACGGCGCCCTGCTCACGAACTACGGCGTCTCGATGGCCGGCGCGCTCTACGCCTCGCTGCCGACGCTGGTGGTCTACATCGTGCTCGGCAGGTACTTCATCGGCGGCCTGATGTCCGGTTCGGTGAAGAGCTGACGCCCCTCCCCGAGGACCGGCCGACGGGCCGGGACCGGCGCGACCGCGCCGGCCCCGGCCCGTTGCGTCGCGCGGGCTACGCCAGTTCCGCCTCCCAGTTGGTCGTGGTGGTGCCCGAGGTGGCGTCGGCCTGCAGGCGGTCGCGGGCGGCGGTGTCGGCGTACAGGCTCCAGCGCATCCAGTCCACGTACGTGGCGACGGTCTGGGTGTGGTTGTAGCCGCTCCAGATGTACTCGTCGTGGGCCGCGCCGAGGTGGGTGAGGAACGCCTTGGGCGCGGCCAGCTCCTCGTAGGCGGTGCGGGCGGAGGAGTACTGGCAGACGGGGTCCTGGTCGCCGTGCACGAACAGCACGTTCGCGCCCACCGTGCCGTCCGGGTTGCCCATGTCCACGCAGGCGAAGGGCACGGCCGCGGCGATCCGCTCGTCCGGCCAGGCGGTCAGCAGACCATGGGTGGTCATCCCACCCAGCGAGTGCCCCGCCACCCCGACCCCGACCGCGGTGTCGATACGCCCCGCGAACGGATCACCGGACGCCTCGTTCAGCGCCAGCGTCCGGGTGATGACCTCCGAGACGTCCATCGACTGGTTGCCGTTGTAGACGTCCTGGATGTTCCCCTCCGTCCCGGTCGAGGTGGTGGGGAACACCGGCGCCGGAACCACGAACCCGGCCTCCGCCAGCGGACGCACCAACGGCGCGTAGCTCTCCGGATTACCACCCAGACCGTGACTGAACTCGCAGACCGGGAACACCCCGTCCGCGATCGGGGCGTCACGGACCGGCTCACCGCCCGGCGTGCCGGTCGCCGGATAGAAGATCCGGGTGACCAGCTGACGGTCGCCGCGGCTCCAGGCGTACTCCCGCACCCCGATCGCGAAGGTCTCGGTCGGGGCGTCCTTCGGCGTGGTGGTGGCGCGCGCCCGCCCGGCACCGAGCAGGGGCACGCCCGCCGCCCCGGCCGCGCTCAGGGCCGCCATCGAGCTCAGCAGGGAACGTCGTTTCATCGACATGGGCACTCCAGGGACGTGGGGGACGTGGGGGACGTGGGGGGACGTGGGGGAAGGCCCGCGGCTCCGGGGAGACCCCCTCTCCCGGAGCCGCGGGAGACCGTTGTCAGCAGCCGTCGGTGGTGTTGCTGGCCAGGCCCAGGCGGTACGGCAGTTGGGAGTACTCGCCGCCGGCGTTGGGGTCCAGGCCCTGGTAGAGGAGTTGCAGGTTGCAGGGGTCGATCGTCATGGTCTGGTTGGCGGTGGTGCGCAGGAGTTCGCCGTGGCTGATGTCCTGGGTCCAGGCGCCGGACTCGAAGGAGACGTTGTTGCTGCGGGCGAAGGGGTTCTGCTCGGTGTCCGCCAGGGGCTGCCACTGGCCGCCGAGGCTGTCGGCGGTGAAGGAGCGGTACCAGCGCCGGCCGTCGGACCCGATGGCCTCCCAGATCAGCAGGTACTGGTCGCTGCCCTCGACCTGGTACACGGCGCCGCCCTCGAAGAGGTTGTTGGCGGAGTCCTGCAGCACGATCTGGGTGTTGTCGAAGCCGTTCGGGAACTCGCCCACGGTGGTCTCGGACCGGTAGACGTGCCCGTTGTCGTCGGCGGAGAACAGGTAGCACATGCTCGCGTCGCAGATGACGTAGAAGTCCAGCCAGTTCCCGTTGCCGATGTTCTGCTGGACGATGTCGGGCATGCTGTCCATGAAGTTCCGCGGCGCCGACCAACTGGACGGATCGTCGGGGTTCGTGGTCGTGGAGAACGAGGGCATACCGGTCTGGTAGACCAGGTACCACTCGCCCGTGGGCTCGAAGTAGAACGCGTGCGGGGCGGCCCGGTAGCCGCCACCGATGGCCGAGGCGGACTCCAGATCGGTCTGCGGCGCGGACCCGGCCTGGGACCAGTCGTCGAAACTGGTGTGCGCCAGGCCCCAGTCTCCGGCGGTGTCGACCCGGGTGAAGAAGACGTGCCAGGTGCCGTCCTGGTCCTGCACCACCGACGGGTCCTTCGCCGCGACGGAGTTGATGTTCCCGGCGGGCGAGATCACCGGACCACCGGACGACCACTGGAAACTGCCCGGCAGATCCGCGGCCGCGGTGGCGGCGGGGGCGGCCCCGGCGTCCTGACCGCCGGAGGCGGGTGAGGCGGACATCGCCACCGTCAGGCCGGCCAGGGCCGCCACCGCGGCCACGGCGGCACGGATCAGGCGTGGACGGGAACGACGAGCTGAGAGGAACACGTGGGACTCCATTGCGGCTCAGCCGGTCGGGTCCGCCCACAGGACATCGCCTGTCCTGGGCATCCGGTGAACTGGCGTGTGGGGGGACCTCACCGGAACAGAAACGGATGGTGCGCGTGCTGTCGTGTGGCCTGAGGGGCGGGCACAGGCCGGGCGAAGGAGCATCCGGCATATCGAACGACGACCGGATCTCCAGACAGCCAGGAAGCATAGGCGCCCCTCGGGCGGGGCCGTCAACCCCTCCGGGCATTCATTTGCGGAATGAGCACCGAAAATACCGACCACAGCTGCGGCATCGCCGTGCGGAGCCGCAGATCACCAGCCCTCACGCCGCCCCGTCGACGGCTACTTTCGAATGACGGCCCGAATGATCAGTGTCCGGCGTCTGTGAACTTTTTTTCACGGATCTCGCCACGAGCACTTCCGCACGGCGGGACGCGTTGCTACGTTGCGGTCGGGCTGGGAGGTGTGTGCCCACACCTCAAGGAGTGCTCATGTCACTGCACAGGTACGGCCTCCCACGACGCCCCCACCGGGCGTCACGCGGCACCTTGTTCGGCTCCCTCGTGCTCGCGGCGCTGCTCGTCGTGACCACGGGTGGCACGTCGCTGGGCGACAGCCCCGTGAGCACCACCGGGGCGACCGCCGGATGCGGCCAGACCCCCACGCTCCAGGACGGCACGTACACGATCCAGAGCGGCGGCAAGAACCGCACCTTCATCCTGGACGTCCCCGACGGCTACGACAGCAGCCACCCCTACCGGCTGGTCCTCGGGTTCCACTGGCTGGGCGGCTCCGCCCAGGACGTCGCCACCGGCCGCATCGTGGAAACCGGCACCTGGGCCTACTACGGGCTCCAGCAACGGGCCGACGACAGCACCATCTTCGTGGCCCCCCAGGGCCTCAACAGCGGCTGGGGCAACGCCGGCGGCGAGGACGTGGTCTTCACCGACGACATGCTCGCGATGATCGAGGCGGACCTCTGCGTCGACACCACGCTGCGCTTCTCCATCGGCTTCAGCTACGGCGGCGCCATGAGCCACTCCCTCGCGTGCTCCCGCCCCGACGTCTTCCGCGCGATCGTGTCCCAGTCATCCCCCGGCGCGATCAGCGGCTGCGCCGGCGGCACCGAACCCGTCGCCTACCTGGGCGTGCACGGCACCAACGACCAGTTCGGCAACGGAGAGGCGGCACGCGACACCTTCGTCGCGAACAACGGCTGCACCCCCCAGGACACACCCGAACCGGCTCCCGGCAGCCTGACCCACATCACCACCACCTACCAGGGCTGCGCCGAGGGATACCCCCTGGTGTGGGCCTCGTTCGACGGAGACCACAACCCCGCCCCCCGGGACGGGGCCTCCGGCAGCGGCGCCGACACCTGGGTCCCCGACGAGGCCTGGGCGTTCCTCACGCAGTTCGAGTCCACGCTCTGACCCGACGGCGAGACGCGGGTCACATCCGGCCGTGTCACAGGGGATCGGGCTGTCCCGTCTCAGGAGGTGAAGCCCACTCACCACCACGGAGGCACACCATGGACGCCCGACTGAACTTCCTCGCCGGCGCGACCGCCGACAAGGCCCGCAAGTACTTCATGTCGACCGGAAGGGCGCTGAAGGAGTCGCCGCTGCCGGCCGAGACCCAGGAGCTGGTGGCGCTGCGGGTGAGCCAGATCAACGGCTGCGCCGCCTGCCTCGACATGCACACCAAGGAGGCCGCCCTCGCGGGCGAGACCTCGGTGCGGCTGAACCTGGTCGCGGCGTGGCGGGAGGCCACGGTCTTCACCGAGGCCGAGCGCGCCGCGCTGGAGCTGGCGGAGCAGGGCACCCGGGTCGCGGACGCGGGCACCGGGGTCAGCGACGCGGTGTGGGCGCGGGCCGCCAAGCACTACGACGAGGAGCAGCTCACCGCCCTGGTGATCCTGGTCTCGTTCATGAACGCGGTGAACCGGCTGAACATCATCTCCCAGCAGCCGGCCGGGGGCTACGAGCCCGGACAGTTCCACTGAGCGCCGCCGGCGACCCGCCCGGGGCCCGGCCACGGGCCCCGGGCCGCCGGGCCCGGCGGCGTTACCCTGACCTGCCGGTGGTCCGGACGGGACACCGTTGAGGAGGAGATCCGGGATGAACACCGGGATGGACGCCGGACCGAACAGGGTCGAGGAGTTCGAGGAGCTGCGGCCGCTGCTGTTCTCGATCGCCTACCGGATCCTGGGCAGCGTGAGCGAGGCCGAGGACGCGGTGCAGGAGACCTGGCTGCGCTTCCAGGGCTCGGCCACCCTGCCCACCTCCACCAAGGCGTTCCTGTCGGCCACGGTGACCCGGATCTCGATCGACGTGCTGCGGTCCGCGCGGGTGCGCCGCGAGGCGTACGTCGGGCCGTGGTTCCCCGAGCCGCTGCTGAACGACCCGTACCAGGACCCGGCGCGGTCCGTGGAGCTGGCCGACTCGGTGTCGATGGCGGCGCTGCTCCTGCTGGAGCGGCTCAGCCCGCTGGAGCGGGCGGTCTTCCTGCTGCGCGAGGTGTTCGGCTTCGGGTTCGACGAGGTCGCCGAGGCGGTGGAGCGTTCGGAGGCGGCGTGCCGGCAGCTGCTGGTGCGGGCGCGGCGGCACATGGAGGCCGGGCGGCCGCGGTTCGCGGCGGACCGCCGGGAGCGGCAGGAGCTGGCGACCCGGTTCTTCGACGCGCTGAGCGACGGCGACGTGGCCGGACTGCGGGAGCTGCTGGCCGCCGACGTGCAGCTGGTCGGCGACAGCGGCGGCAAGGCGCCGCAGCTGGCCAGGGCCGTCACGGGCGCCGACAAGGTGGCCCGGGTGCTGGGCACGAACATCCCCCGGCTGGTCCGGATCGGCGTCACGTTCGAACCGCACGAGGTCAACGGCCAGCCGGGCGCGCTCTTCCGCGACCGGGACGGCAGGATCCTGCAGAGCGTGGTCCTCGACGTGCTCGACGGTCGGATCCAGGCCGTCCGCCTGATGCTCAACCCCGACAAGCTCGCCCACCTCGGCCCGGTCGGCGACGCCTGGGCCGTCGACCGCGAGGTGCGGCGCGCCCGCCGGCAGCCCGACTGACCCCCGGCCGCGTCGGCGGCCGGGCCCCCGACACTCACGGCGCGGGGGGCGCGCTCTCCCGGACGGTGAGGGCGAAGGGGACGAGCAGGCCGTCCGCGCTGGTCGGGCTGTCTCCGGTGCGACAGGCCCGGTCGAGGAGGTCCACCGCGTGCTCGGCGATCCTCGCGCGGTCCGGCGTGATGGTGGTCAACGACGGGGCGGAGACCCGGCCGTAGGGGATGTCGTCGAAGCCGGCGAGGGCGACGTCCTCGGGGACGCGCAGGCCGCGGCGGCGCAGGGCGCGCAGGGCGCCGAGCGCCATCAGGTCGGTGAAGCAGAACACGGCGTCCGGACGACCGTCCGGGCCCGCCGCGTCGAGCAGCCGGTACATGGCCGCCTCGCCCTCCTCACCGGTGAAGTCGGCCACCTCCCGCACCCACTCGGGCCGGTACTCCAGGCCGGCGTCCGCGAGCGCCTGCCGGAAGCCCTCCCGCCGCTGGCCGGAGGCACCCATGCCGGGCGGCCGGCTGACGCGGTCGCCGATGGCGGCGACGCGGGTGCGGCCGAGCGCCGCGAGATGGGCGGTGACGGCGCGCGCGGCGGCGACGTTGTCGATCGAGATGTTCGGCCACGGCGCCGTGTCGCCGTACTCGCCGAGCAGCACCAGCGGTGGCCCGCCGGGGCCCGTGAGGCCGTCGGCGGGATGGGTGGGGACCACGATGACGCCGTCCACCTGCTGGTCGAGGTGGCCGCGCGCCACCTTCTCCTCGTGCTGCCGGCGGCCCTCGGTCTGTTCCACCAGGACGGTCCAGCGCCTGAGCTGGGCGGCGACCACGACGTGCTCGACCAGCTCGGAGAAGTACGGCATGCCGATGCGCGGCACGGCCAGGGCGATCACCCCGGTGCGGCCGCGCGCCAGGGCGCGGGCGGACGGGTGCGGCCGGTAGCCGAGCTCCTCGACGGCGCGCAGCACCTTGGCCCGGGTGGCCGGCGTGACGTGCGGCCATTCGTTGATCACGTTGGAGACGGTCTTCAGGGAGACCCCGGCCTGCCGGGCGACATCCGCCATCCGCACGCTCGCCATCCGCGCTCCCCGTGTTGCCCACCGTGAATTCGACGTCAACCACTTTACAGCGCTGTACACGAGGAGCTATACATCGTTGGAAATACAGCGCTGTACACACCGGAGCGTTCATCCTGTACAGCGCTGTACAAGAACCGACACGGCCCGTGAGCGGCAGAGGTAACGCGCATGACCACCCCCCGACCGAACATCGTCCTGATCATGACGGACCAGCAGCGAGCCGACTTCACCGCGGGCGCCGGCTTCCCGCTGGACACCATGCCGTTCACGGACGGTCTCGCCCGCCGGGGCACCCGGTTCACCGGGGCCTACACGCCCAACCCCACCTGCGCCCCGGCCCGCACCAGCCTGCTCACCGGCCGCTTCCCCAAGGCCCACGGCGTGCGGCAGAACAGCGCCACCGCGCACGCCAGGTACGGCGAGGACCTGCTCGACGTGCTGCGGGACGCCGGCTACTCGCTGCACATGGCGGGCAAGACGCACATCCACCGCGGCGCGGACGACTTCGACACCTTCGCCGCCCCCTACTGGCACACCAGCGGACCCGGCGGCCGCACCGAGCGGGAGCGCGCCTTCGACGACTGGCTGGCGGACCTCGACCACGGCGTCTCGTCCGAGCCGACGCCGTTCCCCCTGGAGTGCCAGCTGCCGTACCGCATCGTCTCCGACGCCATCGACGCCGTGGACGCCCGCCCCGCGGACCGGCCGTTCTTCCTGTGGCTGTCCTTTCCCGAACCGCACAACCCGTACCAGGTGCCGGAGCCGTACTTCAGCCTCTTCCCCGAACGGGACGTCCCCGAGCGCGCCGCCGGGCCCGAGGCCGCCGAGGCCAAGGGCGGCGACTGGCGCTGGCTGCGAGACCTGGTGGAGGAGAAGCGGCCGGGGTACGACGCGCAGTGGCGTCGCTACCGCGCCAACTACTGCGGCATGCTGCGCCTCCTCGACGACCAGATACGCCGCTTCCACGAGCAGTTGGCCCGGCGGGGCCTGGTCGAGGACACGCTGTTCCTCTTCGTCTCCGACCACGGCGACTACGCCGGCGACTACGGCCTCCAGCGGAAGGGCGCCGGGCTGCCCGAGTGTCTGGTGCGGATCCCCTTCTGGATCACCGGCCCCGGCGTGGCGCCGCAGCGGCGGGACGACGCGCTGGTGAGCCTCGTCGACGTGCTGCCCACCCTGTGCGAGATGCTCGGCCGGGACCTGCCCCCGGGCGTCCAGGGCCGCAGCCTCGCGCCGCTCCTGACCGGCGGGGCGGCGCCGGAGGAGGAGTTCGGGAGCATCTGCGCCGAGGTGGGCTTCGGCGGGCTGCCGTACGGGCCCGACGACCGGCCGGAGCTGCACTTCCCGTACGCCGGCCCGACCTTCGACGAGCTGAACTCCGTGACCATGAGCGGCACCACCAGGATGGTCCGCCGCGGGCGCTGGAAGCTCCTCTTCGACGCCACCGGACGCGTCGAGCTCTACGACCTTGGGACCGACCCGGCGGAGCTGCGCGACCGGGCCGCCGAACCCGCGCTGGCCCCGGTCCGCGCCGAGCTGGTGGAGGAGTTGCTGCGCTGGTCGCTGCGCACCGACGATGACCTGCCCCGCGCCGTCTACCGGCCGCGCACCGCACCACACAACTGGAGCCAGGAAGGAGCCAGCCATGCGTGAGGAACCCGCACCGCCGGACGGCCCGCCGCCGGGCGGCTCTCCCCCGGGCCTCCGGAGTCCGGGGGGCGCCCCCCTGGGCCGCCGCCGGCTGCTGCGCGGCCTGTTGGCCGGCGCCGGCGCCGCCACGCTCGGCGCGTCCGCCGCCGGATGCGGCGCGGTCGCCGGGGCCACCGCCGACCCGAACACCGTCCGCTACTGGAACCTCTTCTCCGGCGGCGCCGGCGGCCTGCAACGGCAGATGATCGCCGAGGCCGAGGAGCGGGCCGGCGTCCGGGTCGAGGACACCGTGCTGGCCTGGGGCGCGCCGTACTACACCAAGCTGGCGATGGCCGCGGCGGGCGGGCGCGCGCCCGACGTCGCCGTCATGCACGCCAGCCGTCTCGCCGGCCACGCGCCGGGCGGGCTGCTGGACCCGTGGGACATGGAGCTGCTCGCCGAGTTGGGGGTGACGCCCGAGCACTTCCCGCCCGAGCTGTGGCGGCAGTGCCGCCAGGGCTACGCCGCGACGTACGCGATACCGCTGGACACCCACCCGCTGGTGGTCTTCTACGACCGGGACGCCATGGCGGCGGCGGACCTGCTCACCGCCGAGGGCCGGCTGATCGACTTCGAGTCCCCCGAGCACTTCCTCGACGCCGCCGCCGAGTTGCGGCGCCGCAACGAGCACGGGCTCGGCCCGGTCTTCGGCCACGTCTCCGATCCGGCGCAGAACTGGCGGCTGTTCTGGGGCCTGTTCGGCCAGACGGGCGCCACCTTCGACCTCGGCGGGCGGCGCGCGGACGTCGACCGGGACGCCGCCACCCGGGTGCTGCGGTTCATGGTGGACCTGGTCGCCCCCGACTGCCGCACGTACAACGTGGAGACGGCCACCTCGCAGTTCGCGGGGCGGAAGGCGCCGGCGGTGCTGTGCGGCGAGTGGGAGCTGACCACGTACGCCGCGGTGCCGGGGCTGCCGCTGGACGGCGCGGCCTTCCCCGTCCTGTTCGGGCGGCCGGCGAACTTCGCCGACAGCCACACCTTCGTCCTCCCCCACCAGTCCTCGCCCGACCCGAAACGGCGGCGGGCGACGCACCGGTTCGTCGCGGAGATGCTGAAGTCCTCGCTCACCTGGGCCGAGGCCGGCCACATCCCCGCCTACCGGCCGGTCCAGGAGAGCGACGCCTACCGGGAGCTGACCCCGCAGTCGCACTACGCCGCCGCCGCCGACCGGGTGTTCCTGGACCCGCCGGTGTGGTTCACCGGCGCCGGCTCGGAGTTCCAGACCCGGATGTGCGACGCCATGCAGAGCGCGATGCTCGGCGAGCGGCCGGCCGCGCGGGCGGTCGACGCCATGGTCGACGAGATCGACGTCTTCCTGTCCAGGCCCACGCCCGTCGCAGGCACCTGAAAGGAGCGTCGGACATGACCACGGTGCGCCACAGCTCTCCCCTCCCGACCAGCACGCCGCCGACCGCGGACCGGCCGTCCGCGCCGCGGCGGCGCGGGCCCGGGCGCCGCCCGTTCGCGGGTTCGGGCTCCCTCTTCGTCCTTCCCTTCCTCTCCCTCTTCGCGCTGTTCCTCGTCGTGCCGATCGGCTACGGCGTGTGGATGAGCCTGACCGACTCGTCCCTCACCGGGCTCGGCGACGACCGGTTCATCGGCTTCGACAACTACGCCGAGGCGCTGGCCGATCCGCAGGTGTGGGACACGCTCGGCGTCACGCTGCTGTTCACCGTGCTCGCGTCGGTGCCGCTGATCCTGGTGGCGCTCGGCATGGCGGTACTGGTCAACACCGGCCTGCCCGGGCAGTGGCTGTGGCGGCTGTCCTTCTTCGCGCCGTTCCTGCTCCCGGTCGCCGTGGTCACCATGGTCTGGTCGTGGCTGTTCCAGCCGGAACTGGGCCTGCTCAACGACCTGCTGGGGTACCTCAGGGCCGACGACGTCGGCTGGCTGATCGACGAGGACGTGGCGCTGCTCTCCGTCGCGCTGGTCAGCGTGTGGTGGCACGTCGGCTTCAACTTCCTGCTCTACCTGGCGGCGCTGCAGTCGATACCCGACCACCTGTACGAGGCCGCCGCGATCGACGGCGCCGGCGCGTGGCGGCGGCTGTGGTCGGTGACGCTGCCGCAGCTGCGCCGGGTCACCGGCGTGGTCGGGGTGTTGCAGATCCTCGCCTCGCTCAAGGTGTTCGACCAGATCTACCTGCTCACCCAGGGCGGTCCGAACGGCGCCACCCGTTCGGTTCTGGTCTACGTCTACGACACCGGTTTCACCGGCTACCGCCTCGGCTACGCCGCGGCCATCTCGTACGTCTTCTTCGCGATCATCATCGTCCTGTCGATCGCGCAGATGAAATTCGTCTCCCGCGGGGAGGACTGACGCGCCGTGACCACCGCCGACACCACCACCACGCGCCTGAACGGGCAGCGCACGCGCCGCCTGCTGCCGGCCAACCGCACCCTCGGCCCCGGGCCCGGCGCCCGCATCGGCGCCCTGGCCGCGCTGGTGCTGATGAGCGCCGCCTGGCTGCTGCCGCTCGCCTGGGCGATCGACACCTCGTTCAAGTCGGAGACCGACGCCGCCTCGCCCGACGCCTCGTGGCTGCCGGCCGGCGGCTTCACCCTGGACGCGTACCGGACGGTGCTCGACCAGGGCAACCTCCCGGTGTGGACGCTCAACAGCCTGATCGTCGCGACCGCCGTCACCCTGCTCACCGTGGCCGTCTCCGCGCTGGCCGCCTACGGTTTCTCGCGCACCGTGTTCCGCGGCCGGAGGGTGCTGCTCGCGATCACCGTGGCCTCGATCATGGTGCCGCCGCAGATCCTCATCGTGCCGCTGTTCCGGCAGATGCTGGCGATGAACCTGATCGACACCTACGCCGCGATCATCCTGCCGCAGACGGTCGCGCCGATGATGGTGTTCATCCTGAAGAAGTTCTTCGACGGCATCCCGCGCGAGCTGGAGGACGCCGCGCGCATCGACGGGGCCGGGCATCCCCGGGTGTTCTGGTACATCGTGCTGCCGCTGTCCCGCCCCATCCTGGCGGCCGTCGCGATCTTCGTCTTCATCAGCAGTTGGAACAACTTCCTGTGGCCGTTCGTCAGCACCAACGACCCGGCGCTGATGACGCTCCCGGTCGGGCTGCCGACGGTCAAGGACTCCTACGGGGTGCAGTACGCCCAGTCGATGGCGGCGGCGGTGCTCGCGGCCCTGCCGCTGCTGGTCGTCTTCCTGTTCTTCCAGCGCCGCATCGTCCGCTCCGTCGCCACCACGGGACTGGGCGGCCAGTAGGCACACCGCGCCGCCCGGCCTCCGGCGGACCAGGAGGACCCGGACGGACGCGGGTCCTAGGCGGCGCCCGGGCCGACGTCGGACGCGGTGAGCGGACCGCGGGTGGCGGCGGCCGACGAGCGCTCGTCCGCCCCGACGTCGGTGCCGCCGGCGCGGGCCTGGCCGTCCATGTCGTCGGTGACGAACGGGTGGTCGCCGGCGCCGGCGTCGATCGCCGGGCTGTCCGCGCCGATCCGGTACACGGACCCGTCGAGGGCCAGCCGCGGGTCGACCGACAGCACGGCGGAGTCGGGTTCGTCGACGCCGACGGTCGCGTCCCCGGTGGGCCAGGCGATGTTGCCGGCGTAGGTCATGTCCTCCGGCGTCATGAGCTCGTTGATGAGCCTGCCCTGACTGCCGGTGACC
Source organism: Streptomyces sp. B6B3 (assembly GCF_039871525.1). Classification (NCBI taxonomy): domain Bacteria; kingdom Bacillati; phylum Actinomycetota; class Actinomycetes; order Kitasatosporales; family Streptomycetaceae; genus Streptomyces; species Streptomyces sp. B6B3. Next base: position 291,854 of record NZ_JBDPLU010000007.1, read on the forward strand.
ACGTTGTTCGCGATGACCGAGTCGACCGGGGCGAGGTCGTAGTTGGCGCCGATCTCGATGTTCGAGACGTTGTTCACGAAGGTGTTGTTCACCACGGTCGCCCGGTAGACCCGCCAGTGTTCGTTCAGCGCGCCCGAGGTGTCCACGTCGCCGCCGTCGAGCTGCAGCGCGGCGTCGTAGCCGGTGCCGGTCAGGCCCTCGAAGTAGTTGTTGTAGATCGTGTGGTCCTGGCCGTAGACCCGGATTCCGCCGGTCCCCGCCTTACCCTCGCCGAAGAAGAAGTTGCCGTAGAACTCGCCGCGGTTGCCGTGCCGTTGGGTCACCGAGCCCTGGGAGGCGACGAAGGTGTTGTAGCGGACGGTGTTGTCGTTGCTCTTCACGGAGATGATCTCCGGATCGCCGTCGCACTCCTCGAAGAGGTTGTACTCGATGACGGTGAACCCGTTCGACTCGGAGATCTCGCTCCAGCCGACCCGGATGGCCTCCATCTCGTTCTCCGCCCGCGGCCCGATGTCGCGGAAGTGGTTGTGGTCGATGAGGTCGTACTGGGACTGCTGGGTCTCGGAGCCGTCGATGGTGATGAAGTTGCCCAGCTGGTGCTTGTCCTCGAAGAGGTTGTGGTCGATCCGGTTGTGGTGGCTGTCCGCCCCGCCGATGAGCACCCAGTCCAGCGACTCCTCCTCGGTGAGGTGGAAGTGGTTACCGGTCAGGCGCACGTTGTTCGAGCTGGTGATCTTCAACGTGTCGCTGTTCGTCCACTCCAGGCCCTCGAAGGTGACGTACGAGGAGTCCTCGATCTCCAGCTGGCCCTCGGTGATGACCGCCTCGCCGCGGTTGGCCGCGACCACCGTGATGGGCTCGCTCTCCGTCCCGTGCCGGCCGGTCATCGAGCCGATGTCGTACTCGCCGTCGGCCAGCACGATCCGGTCCCCGGCCCGCGCGTCGTCGAGCGCGCCCCGCAGTTCGTCCGAGTCCGCGACCTCGACGGTGCGGCCGGGCTCGGGGTCGTCGGGGTCGTCGGGGTCGTCGTCGGTGTGCCAGATCTCGACCTCGGTGAGGCTGTTCCAGTCGCCCTCGCCGTCGCCGGTGTAGCCGTGGCCGAGGTAGCGGATCCGGGAGGTCTCGACGGGGTCGAAGGTGAAGGACTCCAGGGCGGTGCTGGTGCCGCTGGTCTCGCCGTCGTGGACGGTCTGCCAGGTCGTTCCGGTCCAGGCCTGGAGTTCGAAGAGGTTCTGCCGGGTGGTGCCCTGGTGCACGGCGAGTCGGACCTCGTTGACGGTCCGGGTGGCGCCGAGGTCCAGTTGCAGCCAGGCGCCGTCGCCCTCGCCGGACCAGCGGGTGCTCAGGTCGCCGTCCACGACGTTCGCCGGCTCGTTCTCGTCACTGGTACTGGCGGTGACGTCGCCGGCGGCCACCGTGATCTGCTCGTCGGCCGCCTGCGCGGCCCCCGGCACGACCAACGCCGCCAGGACCGCGAGGGGGACGGCGGCCGCCAACGACAGCCGCCCGACTCTCCCGCGCCCGAAACGGAACAAGAGGGGATGCCTCACAGGGTGCGCTCCTTGGTCGAGCTCCCCGCCGCGCCCACGGGAAGGGGCGCGGTGGGGAGCTGGTGAGAGGACGTCAGGCGGGACCGTAGAGCGCGGGCGGTGAGAGGGGTCTCCGGACGACGGGGATAGTGACTACTCGACGCGGTAGGTGGCGTCGGCCTGGTCGAGTGAGGTGCTCACCGCCTGGACGTACAGCAGGTCGGCGTAGTGCCGGACGTAGCGTCTGGGGTAGTTGAGGGACTCGAAGGACACGCCGTTCGCCGAGTCCGCCAGCCCCGGCCGTTGGTGGAACGACGCGTCGTTCGCGAAGGTGGCCGAACCGTCGTCGCGCTCCAGCCACACCTCGAAGTCCCGGTGGCGCAGGTAGTAGCCGGGGTAGTTCGCGGATTCCAGGGAGACGGTGCCGCTGCCGGCGAGGCCGGGGACGACGCGGAACTGGGAGTCCGCGAGGTTGGTGACGTTCGCCTCGGTCCTCGCGCGGAAGTCCCAGTGCCGGATGTAGCGGTCCGGGTGGTTGAACGAGGAGAAGCGGACCGGGGTGGCGCCGTCGGCGACGGGGATGCCGAAGTTGGGCGTGCCGTCGGCGTTCCAGTACAGCTTCTGGTAGCGGGTGTGGCGGTTCGGGTCGTTGAGCGGGTCGCCGTTGATGTCCCGGTAGGTGCGGGCGTGGTAGACGAGGATGTCCGAGGCGCCGTCCTCGGAGACGGTGAAGGTGTTGTGTCCCGGGCCGTACTGGCTGGTCGCGGCGTTGCTGGTGAAGACCGGGTTCGGGTTCTTCGTCCAGGAGGCCGGGTTCATCAGGTCGGCGTCGGCGTCGGCGGTGAGCAGACCGAGGCAGTAGTTGCTGTCGGTGGCGCTGGCCGAGAAGGTCATGAAGACGCGGCCGTTCCGCTGGAGGACGGCCGGTCCCTCGTTGACGCGGTGGCCGACGGTCTCCCACGCGTGGGTCGGCGTCGAGATCCGCGCGGGAGTGCCGCTGATGGTCCAGGGGTTGGCCATCGGGGCGAGGTAGATGCTGGTGCCGCTGCCGACGGCCGGATCGTTCTGCGCCCAGCTGAGATAGCGGGTGCCGTCGTGCACGAAGGTCGTCGCGTCGAGCGAGAAGGTGTCCAGCGGCAACGCGATCCGGCCCCGCTCGGTCCAGGTTCCGGTGAGCGGGTTGGCGGCGGACGTCTCCAGGACGTACGGGCGGATCTTCCAGACGTCGTCGGTGGCCCCGGCGGCGAAGTAGATGTACCACCTGCCGTCGATGAAGTGGATCTCCGGCGCCCAGATGTGTGCGCCCATCTCGCCGCTGGAGTGTCGGGTCCAGACGGTGGTCTCCGGGGCCGTGGACAGCCCCTGGAGGGTGGTGGCCCGGCGCATCACGATCCGGTCGTAGGCGGGCACGGTCGCGGTGAAGTAGTAGTAGCCGTCGGTGTGCCGGTAGACGTGCGGGTCGGCGCGTTGCAGGGCGACGGGATTGGTGAAGGTCACGGCGGCGGAGTCAGCCTCGGCGGCGTGCGCGGGCGCGCCGGTGGTCAGCAGGGTCAGCGCGGCGATCAACGCCGTCAGGACGCGGGCTAAGGGGCGTCTCATGGGGGCGGTTCTCCCGATCGGGTCTTCGGCGACGGCTCAGGATGTGCGGGCTGTGCGGAATGTTCGACATTTCGATCACCATTCGTAACTTCGGCCAGAAGGTAGGCGTGGCCCACGCCCCTGTCAACATCCCTCGTCCGCGCCGGGGCGGGGCGTCGGTCAGCCCCTGCCGGCCGCGTGCGCCGTGCTGGTCGTGGCGGCCGTGCCGCGTTGGACGAGCAGCAGTGCCATGTCGTCGGACCGGGTGCCGGAGCGGTGCGCCTGGCGCAGCAGCGTGTCGACGATGACGTCCGGCGTCTCGGCGGCCACCCGGCGCAGCTGGTCGGCGAGTTCCGCGAGGGAGGCGTCGAGGTCGACTCCCGGCGTCTCGACCAGGCCGTCGGTGTAGCAGAGCAGGGCGCTGCCCGGCGGCAGCGGGATCTCCGTCGAGGTGTAGGGCGCGGTGGGCTCGACGCCCAGCAGCGGTCCCGGGGGCACCGTGAGGAGGGTGACGCGTCCGTCGGCGTCCAGCAGCAGGGGCGGCGGGTGCCCCGCGGTGGCCAGCAGGGCGCGGTGGGCGGCGAAGTCGACCTGGACGTACAGGCAGCTGACGAACAGCTCGGCGTCCAGGTCCGTCAGCAGCCGGTTGGTGCGGGCGAGCACCTCGTCGGGCCGGGCGCCCGCGGTGGCGTGCACCGCGGTGCGGACCTGCCCCATCAGGGCGGCGGCCTCCATGTTGTGGCCCTGGACGTCGCCGATGGTCACCGCGCAGCCGTCGTCGAGCCGGATGAGGTCGTAGAAGTCACCGCCGATGTCCACGCCCCGGGTCGCGGACTCGTACCGCGCGGCCACGTGCAGGCCGGGGACGTGCGGCAGGACCGCGGGCAGCAGCCCGGCCTGGAGCCGTCGGGCGAGCTGGTGTTGGGCGTCGTAGAGGAGGGCGCGGTCGAGGGCCTGGGCGAGCAGCCCGGACACCGAGGTGAGCAGCGTGCGGTGGCCCGAGCCGAACCGGTGCGGTTCCTGGTAGCAGAAGGCGACGCAGCCGATCGGCCTGCCGGAGGCGGTCAACGGCATCAGCGCGCAGGCGGACATCCCGCCGCGGGCCGACCAGCCGGACAGGGCGCCGTCCATCTCCTCGGGGCCGGTGAAGAACAGGGCCTCCTGGTCCCGCACGGAACGGGCGGCGGGCGCGGGGGTGGCGTCGAGCGGATGACCGACGAGCAGCCGGAGCGACTCCTCGGTGAGTCCCCGGTGGCCGAGGATCCGCAGCCGGTCTCCCTCCACGGTGATCAGGGCGACGCCGTCGGCCTCGAAGGCGGACATCACCGGGTGGTACACGATGTCGAGGATGTCCCGCACCTCCACGGCCTGGGTGAGGACCACGGCCAGGTGCATCGCGTGGTACAGCGAGCCGACCCGGGTCGGCGCCTCGTCGTACCCCGGCGAGGCGAGCGCGGAGACCTCCGCCTCGGCCTCGGCGGTGAGCGTCGACGCGCCCACGGCCCGGTCCTCGACGGGCTCCGCGGTCCGCTGGAGGCGGACGCTGATGCCCGAGACGTCCGGGAAGAGCGCGAACGACAGGCAGACGTCGGGGGGCCGCAGCACGGTGAACGACGTGGGCTGGCGGGTGAACAGGGCCCGCCGGAGGCCGTCCTCGTACACCGGATCCCGCAGCCAGGGCAGGACGTCCCAAGGCAGCGATCCGAGCAGGTCCCCGGCCGGGGCACCGAGCAGCTTCGCGGCGGCCTCGGTGAGGAACGTGACCTCGCCCTCCAGGCTCAGCGTGAGGCTGCCCCCCGGCAGCCGCTCGGCGAAACGGGCGCCCGCCAGCGCCTCCTCGCCCCCGTACCGGCTGCCCTCCCGCCGCGGGACGAAGAGCGCCTCCCGGTGCGGCCGCACCGGGCGCCCCTCCTCGGCGCAGCGGCTCAGCAACGCGCTGAGGCGGCGGGCCCCCGCGTTCACCACCGCCAGCTCCCCCGGCACCGGCTCGGGCGGATGCGAGCTCGGCCACATGACGCCCAGGGTGCCCCACAGGGTGTCGCCGCTGAGCAGGGGCGTGTCGATGGCGGCGAAGGGATACGGCGCCGCGGCGGCCGGCTCCGGGTAGCTGGTGGACCGCTCGTTCGGGGCCACCCAGATCTGCCGCCGCTCGCGCGCGGCCTGCGCGAGGGCGAAGTCGGCCTCCAGCCAGATCCGCGCCCACGGCCCGGCGAACTTGACGGGGACGCCGCTGAGCAGCGTCGCGTGGAGCGTCGGCTCGCTCGGCGAGAGCAGCATCAGCAGTCCGCCGTGGGCACCGCTCTTCTCGACCACCTCGCTGAACGTCGGCACCAGGATCTCGGGACCTTGAGGGGACGAAGCTCGCATATACCATATTATGCGCCATAACGGGCGGCCAGCCACGCCGGGGCCGTCATGCCGGAGCCTTCATGCCGGGACCGTCCCGGCGGCGGTCGGCGCCGTCAGGGACCGCGGAGTGCCGGGTGCCCCGGGGTGGCGAGCAGGTCGTAGGCGATGTCGCCGAGCCGGCCGGCACGGTGGTGGCGGCGGGTGGCCAGGGCGACGACGGCGGTGCCGGTGTCGGGGGCGTAGCCGAGGAACGCCTCCTGGCCGGGGGTGGCGCCGCCGTGGAAGAACACCGGTCCGTCGGGGGTGGGGCGCTGGAACCAGGTGAGGGTGTGGTGACCGAACCGGTGGCGCACGCGGGGTTCGCGGACCGCGTGCAGGGCGGCGCCCAGCGGGCCGGGCGGTGGTTGGAGATGGGCCTCCAGGTAGCTGAGGAGATCGGCGGGGGTGGCGCGCACCGCACCGGCCGCGTAGCAGCCCCCGGCGTCGAAGGCGGGCAGCCGCTGCCGCTGATCGCGGAGGTGGCCGACGGCGTCATGGACGGCGGGCCCGCCGGCCGGCTCGCGGCGGCCGCCCGTCGCTCCCTGCTGGAGCGTGGTGCCGGTCAGCGCGAGCGGGGCCAGGAGGTGGTCGGTCAGCAGCCGGTGGAAGGGGGTGGCGGTGGTGTGGCCGAGGGCCGGGCCCAGCAGGGCGACGCCGAAGTTGGAGTAGCGCCAGCGCCGGCCCGGGGGGCGGCGCGGGCGGCGGCGGGCGAAGGCGCCGAGGAGCCGGTCGCTGGCGTAGTTGGCGTACGGGTTGCTGCGCCAGTTGGGGAGGCCCTGGCGGTAGAAGCCGGCCGGGAGGCGGGGCAGCCCCGAGGTGTGGGTGATCAGGTGCAGCAGGGTGATCGCGTCGCGGTGCCGGTGCGGCGGGGCGGTGAGCGGCAGATGGGCCCGGACCGGATCCGAAAGCCGCACGATCCGCTGTTCGGCGAGGTGGGCCAGGAGCAGGCCGGTGAAGGTCTTGGTGGCCGACCCGATCTCGTACCGCAGGGTCTGCCGGGGGTGGGAGGGCGACTCCGGGGCGGTGCCCGAGGTCGCCACGGTGCGGTGCCCGTCGCGGGAACAGGCCAGGACCACGTCGGGGGCGTCGACGCTGTCGGCCAGGTCCTGAAGGCTGCGGCCGAGGTTCGCCGGCGTCATGGCGTGGCGTGGGAGAGGGCGGTCAGGACGCGGGAGGTGGCCATGGTGGAGGCGAGGACGGCCACCATGGTGGAGTGGTGCACCAGGTCGAACACGTCGTCGGGATCCCCGGTCGGCACGGTGTGGTCGACGGGCATGGCGCCGTCCGGGCCCTGGGCGGCGGCGTAGCGCGCCCAGACGGCCGGGTCCAGGGCGGGGTCGGGCAGACAGGCGTCCACCACGAGGAGCTCGCCGAGCAGGTCCCAGTGCTGGAGCTCCGCCCATTCGTCGATCCAGGCGGGCAGCCACCGGGCGAGGTAGTCGGCGATGTCCTCGGGCAGGGCCGCCAGGTTCTCTCCCCAGTCGGTGAGATGGAAGACGGTGTGGGTGATGGCGTAGGCGTGGTGGTACTCGGCGGTCCACGGTTCGGGCAGCTGTCCCAGCCAGGTGCGCCCGGCGGCGACCGCGGTGTCCATGCCGGCCGGCAGGCCGAGGCGCGCCTCCGTTCGGGTGAGGCCCAGGCGCCGGTTGGGGACCGCCTCCACCGCCTGCCAGCTGGTGGTGCGACACACCAGCCGGGCGTGGCGTTCGACGCCGGGATGCCGGTACCCCACCTCGTGGAACAGCGCGTACACCTCCAGCGGGATGGGTGAGAAGGGTTCGTCGGCGCACATCCAGACCAGCAGGTCGCCGCCGTCGAGCGCCTCCTGCCAGGCGAAGTCCAGCAGGGCTCTGGTCCGCCGGGCGGTGCGGGACCCGGCGACGCCCTCGCGCAGCAGGATGCGGCTGGTGACGGCCAGCTCGCCCAGCGGCTTGAGGCGCTCCTTGACCTGGAGGTCGGGCGTGGGGCCGAGGCGCGGTCGGAAGCGCTCGCGGTGCTGGTCCAGCCAGTCCAGCGCCCTCGTCGCGATCAGGTGCGGGACGTGCGGCTCTGTCATCGCGACGCTCCAGGTGTGGGTGCCGGTACCGGTGTCCGGACCGGCACGGCGGCCGGTACGGGGGCCGGTACGGGGTGGGCCTCGGCCCGGGCCCTCGCGTGGGCGAGCGCGGCGGCGAAGGCGGTGACGAGGGTGGAGTGGTAGCGGTTGTGGAACCAGCGCGTGGGCTCGGCGGCCAGAGCGTCGCTCTCGGCGACGGAACCGTCGGGGGCCTGGGCGCCGCACAGGGCGTCCCAGGCGTCGGCCGGGTGGGCCAGGTCCGGCAGCAGGGCGGCGACGACGAGGAACTCCCCCGTCAGGTCCCACTCCCGGGCCTCGACGGTGCAGTCCAGCCAGGCGGGCAGCCACAGGGTGAGGTAGTCCCGCAGGTCCCGCGGCAGGCCCTGCGGGCTGACGCCCCAGTTGGTCACGTGGAAGACGTGGTGGGTGACGCCGTATCCGACCCGGGTGGTGAACGCCCACGGCTCGCCCATGCCGCCCAGCCAGGTGCGGTGTTGGGCCTCCGCCGGATCGCGGTGCGGCGGCAGCCCGAGCCTGCGCTCGGCGTTCAGCACCGCCAGGGTGCGGGTCGGCTCCCGCTCCACCACCCGCCACCACCGCGAGGCGCGGACGCAGCGCAGCTGCGCCTCGAAGCGCTCGTCGTGCAGTCCGGCCTCGGCGAACGCCGCGTACAGCTCCAGCGGATACACCGCGTGCGGTTCGCGCCGCGCCAGCTCGACGAACGCCTCGCCCGCGCCGGTGAGGCGCCAGGCGAGGTCCAGGAGGGAGCGGGCCATGCGGTGCGGTCGGCCGCCCGGGGCGCTGACCCGGGAGATGGTCAGGGACAGCTGGGCCAGCTCGGCCAGCGGCCGCCAGGTGGCGTTCCGGTCGTGCCTGGGGTGGGTGGGGTCGTCGGGGAGGCGGAAGCGGTCGCGCTGGTCGTGCAACCAGCCCAACGCGGCCGTGAGGACCCGCTCCAGGTCCGCAGCGCTCACCGGTCCGCGTCCTCACGCATCAGCTGGGCCGCGCACACGTGGAGCTCGACCCTGGCGTCCTCGCCTCCCATCTGGGCGACGAACGCCAGCCCCGCGTCCAGCCCCAACGTCGCCGGCACGTCCGCCAGGGTGGCCAACCAGCGTCCGGCGCCGGCGGCCTGGAGCCAGTCGCGTCGGCGCACCGCACGGACGAAGCCACGCGCGATGTCCCCGGTCCGGCCCGCCGCGGCGCCGGACAGCGCGGTCGACAGGCCGGGGACGGCGAGCGCGGCCAGGTTCGCCAGCCGCCCGGTCACCCGCTGCCAGGTTTCCTCGCGCACCCAGGCGGAGTCGGGCTCCCCGGGCAGGGCGCCCGTACCGGCGCCGGGGCCCGCGCGGCCGGCGGCGCGAAGCGCGGCCACCAGACCCCAGTGGCTCCACGCGCTCGTCGCGGAGCCCGCCGCCGGCGGGAAGGCGCGGGCCGCGGCGTCGGCGAGCCGCAACTGCTCCGCCTGCACGGCCCGTCCGGCGAGGGTGCGGGGGGCCAGAAGGTCGGCGCCGAGCACCCGCGCGGCCGCCAACACCACCGGATCGGCCTCGTCGCCGCCGGCCACCATCGGAGTCACCGCGACGTGGTCGCCTCCACCCCGCAGGGCGGAGGCGACCACGCGGGTGAGCTCCTGAACGGCCTCGGTCAGCACCGCCGTGGGGCTCACCACCAGGACCCCGGCCTCAGCGCTTCTTCGGCCGCGGCGCCGGCGGAGCGAGCAGGGCCGCGCCCGCGGCCAGCAGCAGGGCCCCGCACTCGGCGTCGTAGCTGATGTGGCCCTGCGGCTCGACCGGGTCGAGCAGTGCCTCGACGTCGTCCGTGAGGCCGGCGAGCGACGTCGTCGCCGTGGTCGGTGTCGTGACCTTCACCATGTGATCCACTCCTTCTGTCATTTCCGATGCCGTGGCCGCTGCCACGACGTGCGGGGAGGCGCGCATGGCATCCATGCGTCCTGCGTCGCCGGGACGGCGCTCGGCCGTGCCGGCAGGACGTCAGCTCAGGCTGGGGAGGGAAAAGGAAAGCTCTTCGGGCGACTCGACGGAATGACCGGCGGTGCCACGGCCAGCGGGGCGGCGGGGAGCAGGGACAAGCGGAATCGCATCACGAATATCCCGTTCGCTGAGGGATCGTGCGTTCCCGTCGAGCGTCGCCACTCCCAGCGCGGAAATTCCGCGCTGCGCGACAACGTGCCGGAGACCGGGACCTTCTTCCAGCAGGGACTACTTCCAGCGGTGACCAGGAGCTGTTCAGTTGCCGCGGTGGTCCGACGGATGGCCCGACGGGCTGGTGCGGCAGAGCGGGTTGAACGCTTCCGCCATTCAAGGAAAGCGAACTGCCGGCCTGACAACAAGACGAGGGAAAGATATCCACGCGCAAGAGTGAACGGTACGGCGATCGTATTTGCTTATCGAGGCACTCTCGCGGCACTGCGCCGACCGCTGAACGCGCACGCGCCGCCCGGGGCGATTCCGGGCGGCGCGTGGCACAGGGCGAACAGTGCCTGAAGAGGCACCGGGTGTGGCACCTCAGGGAGCGCCGACCTGCGCGCTCACCTCCGCGGAGAACGCCTGCACCCGGGCGTAGACGCCGGGGAAGCCGGGGCGGGCACAGCCGTTCCCCCAGGAGACGACGCCGGCCAGCACGCCGTCGACCATCAGCGGCCCGCCGCTGTCGTACGTGCAGGCGTCCACGCCGCCCTCGGGGAGGCCGGCGCAGACCATGGCCGGGGTCTGGACCTGCGTGTCGTGGGACGCGTAGGAGGCCTCGCAGTCCGCGTCCGCGACGATCGGGACCTCGGCGGTCCGCAGGTGGTCCGTGGCGATCTCGTCCTCCGCGGTCCGGCCCCAGCCGAGAATGCGGGACACGGTGCCGGGGGCGTACAGGTCGGTGTCGTTCGGACCCGCGAACGGCACGGTCGGGAACGGCATCTCCGCGGCGAGCGTGAGCACCGCGATGTCTCCCACCTTCTCGGTGGAGGTATAGCCCGGGTAGCTCCAGACCTCGCTGACCTGCCGGAACGTGCCGGTGTCGCTGAACCGGTCCTCACGCCCGCCCACCACGCCGAGCTGGCTGGGAGCGGAGTTGCGCACGCAGTGGGCGGCGGTGACGACCTTCGTCGGCGCGACGAGGGTGCCCCCGCACATGTGGCCGCCGGAGCTGCCGGTGACCTGCATGACGAACGGGTACTCGGCGGTGGTCGTGGGCGTGCCGCCCACGATGCGGGTGGACGGACCCCCGGCGGAGTCGCTGGCGCCCGCGCCGGCGGGCAGGGCGAACGTGACGGTCAGACAGGCGGCGAGCACGGCGAACACCGCGGTGACGCGGCGGCGTAGCTGGACGAACATGCGTTTCCTTATCGATGGTGCGTACGTGGTGCGTCGGCCGCGACTTCACCACGCGGAACCGCGACGGGCCACCGCCCCGCCGCACCCCACGGGCAGCCCGTCGCGGCGAAGAGGGCACCACGCCGTCCCGACCCCGTGCCCGAATCTCCCTGCCGCCCGTGGCTCAGCCCGTGGGTGGGTCCGCGGGTGCGTGGTGCGGCCGCACGTACTCCTCCATCGCGGCGTCGACGGCGGCCCGGTCGCCGGTGGCGAGCAGGTCGAGCAGCGGCCCTCGCACGACCGCGAGCCCCAGGCGGGCGCGGGCGCGCGCCGTCGCGGGGTCCGCGCCCTGCGCCGCCTCCGCGTCGGCCAGGGGTTCGAGCCAGTCGGTGACGATCCCGTCGAGGACCGGAACGGCCTCGGGACGTCCCTGGAGGGCCTGGCCGCAGATCTCGAAGAACAGCCGCCCCTGCGCCGCCAGGCCGGGGTCGGTGAGCCCGCGCCAGAGCATGGCGGCTGGCCGCCGAACTCGCCCGCGGCGAGTCCTCGGCGACCCGCTGACGGACCGGCCGGGCCCGCCGGACGCTTGACCTCATGTCGACATGAGGGCGCAGTCTGGGGCTCATGACCCAGGAAACGGAACCGGCCCGCCCGGCGACGAACGACCTCGTCACGCTGCTCGACGCCGCGGACCGGCTGCCGGCGGTGCGGGCCCTGCGGGCCCGCTCCTACGACCTGCTGGACGCCGGCCCGGGGGCGCGGGCGGTGGACGTCGGCTGCGGCGCCGGACGGCCGTGGCCGAACTGACCGAACGCGGCGTGCGGGCCGTCGGCGTGGACCCGGACGAGCGGATGATCGCCGGCGCCCGCGGCCGGTGGCCCGAGGCGGACTTCCGGATCGCCGAGGCGTACCACCTGCCCCTGCCTGACGCCTCGGCGGCCGGCTACCGCGCCGACGTCCTCGTCGACTCGCAGCGCGTCTACGGCCTCGACGGCGCCCAGTTCACCGCCGTCGCGCCCGGCAACGGCTACAACGCCGCCGAGCCGATCAGCGGGTGGGCCGACTGCGGGGTCGTCGTCCCGTGGACCCTCTGGCAGATGACCGGCGACCTGACCGTCGTGGAGCGCGGCTGGCCCGCGATGCCCCGCTACGTCGACTGGATCCGCCAGCGGACGGGCGAGAGTTACACGGGCCAGGGCGCGCTCTTCGAGGTGTCCGCCGCGCACCTGTCACCGCACGGCGAGATCGCCAGCGAGTGGACGGTCCGGGGCGACACCCTCAGCTACCGGGCCACGGTGCCGGCCAACACCACGGCGACCCTGCGGATCCCGGCCGCCGCCCCCGAGGAGGTGCGCGAGGACGGCACGCCGCTGGCCGAGGTGCCGGGCGTCGAGTACCTCGGCTCCGCGGACGGCACGGCCGCCTTCCTGCTGCCCTCGGGACGCTACGACCTGACCTCGGCCCTGGGCTGAGCGGCGCCTCCCGCGTCCCGCGGCGTGCCCGTCGCCAGCGGCTCGCGTTCGTGCCAGGCCGCCCAGTCGTCGAGGTCCTGCGGGGCCTCGGCGAACAGCAGGTAGCGTTGCGGCGCCCGCACGCCGTGTCGTGGTCCGAGGGCGGCCATGCACCGCTCGTGCAGCCAGCCGACGTCGTTCCGCTCCCCCGGCACCTCGACCGTGCAGGCCACCAGCGCCTGTCCCCCGGCGGGGTCGGACGGCTCCGCGGGGTCGGCGGGAACGGTGAACAGCCGGACCGGGCGCGGCCGGAGCGCGGCCTCCGCGATGCGCCGGGTCTCGGCCAGATCGATCCAGCAGGAGTCCACCCGGACCCAGTCCGGGCCGCGTTCCACCGGCCGCAGCCCGGTGCGGCCGCCAAGGTTCGACAGCTCGACGTCGTCGGCGCCGGCGGCCGTCAGGAGGTCCTCGACCCCGCGGAGCAGACCGCGCATCTCGTCGGGGGCGACGAGCCGGCCGTGCCACGTCACGGTGAGCACCACCGCGGGCGCGAGCGACGCGACCTGGCAGAGGATCGAGGGGCCGGGCTCCCGCGCGATCCAGTCCAACACGTTCGCCTGGGTGAACGTCGCCGGCCACGTTCCGGTCCGGCCGCCGGTGAACCCGGCGATCAACTCCCCCGTCACGGGCACATGCTGCACCAGGGCCCCACCCGCCGCAAGAGCCTCTCCCGTCCCCATGTCCGCTCTGGTGGTGGGCCGTTGACCCGCGATAACCTCCCCGAGGCTCGGCTGGGAACCCATCGAGCGGGGTGGACGACCCCCGGGATCGAGGTCTCTCCATGCAGTGGTACGAGGACGAGGGCTTCTGGGTCGACTACGCGGAGGTGATGTTCTCCGCCGCGCGCCGGGACAGGGTCGCGGGCATCGTGGCCGAGTCGCCGCTCTTCGACCTCCCGTCCGGCACCCGGGTGCTCGACCTGTGCTGCGGTCCCGCGCTCTTCGCGGTGCCGCTGGCCGGCCGCGGCTGCGCGGTCACCGGGGTGGACCTCAGCCCGGCGATGCTGGAACGGGCCCGGGCCGCGTGCGAGGCGGCGGGCGTCGAGGTCCGGCTGGTGCGGGCCGACATGCTGACGCACGTGGAGCCCGGCGCCTACGACGTGGTGCTCAACGTCTTCACCTCGTTCGGCTACTTCCCCTCCCCCGAGGACAACGTCCGGGTGCTGCGCAACGCCTGGGAGTCGCTGGCGCCCGGCGGGCGGCTGGTCATCGACATGATGGGCAAGGAGGTGGTCGCCGGCTGGATCGGGCGCCCGCAACTCGTCGAGCTCGACGACGGCTACGTGGTGCAGCGGGACACCATCCTGGACGACTGGACCCGGATCCGCACCGACTGGACGCTGGTGCGCGGCGGCACCGCCCGCGAGGCGTCGATCACCTCGTACCTCTACAGCGCGGCCGAACTGCGCGCCATGTTCGAGTCGGCCGGCTTCGCCGACGTCACCTGCCACGGCGACTTCGACCTGCGGCCCTACGACCTGGGCGCCCGGCGGCTGATCGTCCGCGGCACCCGTCCCGGTGGAGCCGAGGCGACGCGATGACCATCGCCGCGCTGGAGGCGCTCTCCTTCGGACTGGGCCGGATGGCCGCCGCGGCGGCCGACGCCGGGCACCGGCTCTGCCTGTTGACCGGGGACCGGGGCGTCTACCGCCACGAGCTCGCCCAGCTGGCGCCCGACGCCCTCGACATCGTCGACCTCGACACCCGCGACCAGGACGCGTGCCGCGCCGCCCTGGCCCGGCTGCCCGACCTGCGCGGCCTGATCAACTCGACCGACACCTGGAGCGTTCCCGGCGCCGACCTCGCCGCCGAACTCGGCCTGCCGGGCCCCGACCCCGCGGCCGTCCGCGTGCTGCGCGACAAGAGCCGGGTGCGGAACCTGCTGCACGGGAACGGGCTGAGCCGGGGCCGCGCGCACGCCGTCCGGCCGGGTCCCGGAGCCGCCAAGGAGGTGCTGGAGACGGTGGGGCTGCCGGCGGTCCTCAAGGACACCTCGGGCACCTCCTCCCGCAACGTCTGGATCGCGCGCGACGAGGCACGGCTCTCCGCCGCCCTGGCCGAGGCCGCGGAACGGCCGTTCATGGGGCGGCTGTTCGCCGAGCCGTACGTCGCAGGACCGGTCTACAGCGCGGAGACGCTGAGTTGGGCCGGGCGGACCCGGCTGCTCGGGGTGCTCAGCCGGCAGATCTCGCCCGAGCCGTTCGTCCGGGAGGAGGCGTCCGCGTTCCCCGTCGCCCACCCGGCCGCCGAGCTCGACGGGCTGGCGACCTGGGTGGCCCGGGTCCTCGACGTCGCGGGCCACGACCAGGGCTTCGCCCACGTCGAGTACGTGCTCACCGCCGAGGGGCCCGAACTGGTCGAGATCAACCGCCGCATCGGCGGCGCCCTCGTCGGGGAGGCCCTGTGCCGCTCCCTGGGCGTCAACGTCTACGACGCCCTCGTCGCCACCGCGCTCGGGCGCCGCCCCGACCTGCTCGACGGCCCCGGACACACCGGCCCCGCCACCGGCTTCGTCCTGGTCTACCCGGACCGGGCCGGCACCCTGACCGGCTGGTCGGGGCTCGACACGCTCGACGCCTTCCCCGGCTCGCCCGAGTGGTATCCGACCATGTCCCCGGGCGACCGCATCGCCCATCTGAACGACCAGCGCGGCTGCACCGGCATCCTGCTGGCCGAGGCCGCGACCGCCGAACTGGCCCTGCACCGCGCGCTCAGCGCCGCCGGCAGCGTGCGGCCACAGGTCACGCCGCGGGTCACGCCGGAGGCGCCCGCCGGGCCGGTGAGCCACCCGTGAGCGCCCCGACGTTCGTCGTCGGCACCGGGCGCACCGGCTCCACCGCGCTGTCCGCGATCCTGCGCGCCCACCCCGACGTGCTCAGCGTCAACGAGTTCTTCGCCTCCCTCATGCGCCCGGAGAACGCCTTCCCGCCCGAGCCGCTGACCGGCGCACACTTCTGGCGGCTGCTGTCCCGGCCGAACGAGACCTTCGACTCGCTGGTGCGCAGCGGGGTGGCGCCGGGCGAGTTCCTCTACGTCCGCCGCCCCGGGCGGTTCTCCGCCGAGGCGGGCGGCATCCCGTTGCTGTGCATGATGGTGCTGCCGCACCTCACCGACGACCCGGACGCCCTGTTCGACGAGCTCGGTCCCCTGATCACGCCCTGGCCCCGCCGGCCCGCCGCCGGGCACTACGCCGCGCTCTTCGAGCTGTTACGCGAACGCTTCGGCAGGCGGGCGGTCGTCGAACGATCAGGATTCTCCCTGCGCTGGGTCCCCTACCTGCGCGCGGCGTTCCCGGAGGCGCGGTTCGTCCACCTGTACCGCAACGGGCCGGACTGCGCGGTCTCCATGAGCCGCCACGTCGGGTTCCGCAAGATCCTGCTGGTGGAGGACGCCGTCCGGCTGGCCGGGGTCCGCGCGCCCGCGGAGCTGACCGGCGAGCGGATCGCCGCGCTGCCCGGCGACCTCGCCGGCCTGTTCGCCGACCGGTTCGACGCGGCGCTGGTCTGGGACGCCGACCTGACGCTGCGCCGCTTCGGCGCCCTGTGGTCGGACATGATCACCGGCGGGGTCGCGGCGCTCGCCGACGTTCCCGAGCGGCAGCGCACCACGCTGGCCTACGAGGACCTGCTCGACCGGCCGGACGCGGAACTCACCCGGCTCGCCACGTTCGCCGGCCTGCCGGCCCCCGCCCCGTGGCTGGCCGTCGCCCGCACGGTGCTCGACCCGGGGCGACGGGACCTCATCCGGCGCCTCACGGCCCGGGACCGGGACGCGTTGACGGAGGCCTGCGCGCCCGGCACCCGCGCCCTGCGCGGGCGTCCGGCCCCCTGACCGTCGCGGTCGCCCTGGCCGGCGCCGTCGGGGCCATGCCCGGAGCGGGGCGCTCCGGGCATGGCCGCATCGGGTCAGTCGGTCAGTCGCGGCCGTGCACCTCCAGGGCGGCGCGGACGGCGGACTCCAGGGCGCCCTCCAGCCACGCCGGCTTGAGGGAGGCGTGGTCGCCGGCGAAGTGCAGCGGCCCCTCGGGCGTGCCGATGTCCGGGTACAGCTCGGTGTGCTGCCCCGGCAGCAGCACCGACGCCTCGCCGTAGGCGTAGGGGTCGCGCAACCAGCTCTGGGTCTTCCCCACCCCGGTGTAGAAGACCTCGATGCGCTGCCCGTAGATCTCCTGGAGCCCGCGCAGGGCGTGCGGATAGCGGGCGTCGTCGTCGAAGGCGTCCCAGCGCACGGCGTCGTCCGCCCAGCTGTAGGAGGCGAGGACGACGCCGCCGTCGCTGCCGGGTACGGGATGCGAGGGGTTGAACGTGAAGCGGTTGGTGTTGTCGCAGGCCGAACCGCCGCCGTAGGCGTGGAGCGCCGGGGGCTGGTCGGGGGAGAGCCAGCGGTTGGCCGCGTAGTGCACGCGTTGCGCCTCGGTGAGGTACCCGTCCGGCACGGAGGGGTGGGCGCCGAGGAGGCTGCCGTCGTCCGGGACGTCGCCGGCGGCGTAGTCGTCGGCCAGTCCGGGCCGGATCGCGTTCAGCTCCTGCTCCCACTCCCCCTCGGTGAACTCCCACCACCTGCGGCTGAACTCCAGGAGCACCTTGGTGGCGGCGTCGTAGTGCAGTTCGGTCAGCGCGCGCCGCTTCGGGAGGGACGGGATGGGGAGCAGTTGCACCTGGCGCAGGCCGGAGAACGGCACGGTGACGATCGCGAGATCGGCCGTGAACTGCTCCCGGACCACCGTGCCGTCGCGCCCCTCGGACACCGCCTCCAGCCACACGTGCGGGCCGTCCTCCGCCACCTCCGCGGGCTCGCCGCCCTGGCCGGCGCCGTCCGGCCGCCAGTACGCGATGCGGGTGACGCGGCGGTCGAACACGACCTCCCCGCGCACCCGCTCCAGCAGGGCGTCGGCCAGCACGGCCGTGCCGCCCTCCAGCTCGTAGAACTGGGTGATCGGGCTGATGACCGCGGAGCTGGTGAAGCTGTGCAGGAACGCCAGGGGCAGCCGTGACGTCAGGTTCTCCAGCGTGCCGACGAGATCGACGGTGCGCACGTCGAGGCCGGCGTACTCGGTCAGGAAGCGGAACATCGAGTAGTCGCCGAACTCCTCGATGACGGACGTCCAGCCGTCCAGCGCCTCCGGCAGCGGCTTGTTCTCGCGGCTGCCGTCGGGCCGCTTCGTGCTGAACCGGTCCCGGATCGGGTCGAGCACGCCGGCGAGGATCGCCGAGGCGGGGGTGTTCTCGTACTCCTCGGGCACGCCGAAGGAGCGGTTGACCTCCCGCGGGGACCGCTCGTAGTCGCCGCGGCGGATGCGGACGCCGTTGACGTAGAGCCAGGTCGCGTTCGTCCTCGTGCCGTTCTCGTCCTCGGCGACGAGCTTGAAGGGCCGCTTGGTCAGGTCGAGCTGCTCGATGAGGTCCATCACCAACGGATGGCTGTCCGGGAACCGCATCGCGCCGGCCTCGGCGTACTGCTGAGGGTCGGCGAACGGCTGCTCCGCGTCCTCGTGGCCGCCGATGCGGAACGTCTTCAGGCGGCCGCCGGCCCGGTTGCCGTTGGCCTCCAGCACGGTGACCTGGTGCCCCGCCTGCTTCAGCAGGTGCGCGGCGAGCAGCCCCGACGGGCCGGCGCCCACGACCAGCACGTTCCGGCCGCGGGTGCCGGGCCGCGGCAGCCCGTCGCGCAGGATGCCGCGGTAGGTCTCGGTGAGCGGCCGCTCGTCCTCGTCGAGCACCAGCACCGCGCGGGCCACCGCCCGGTTGCGGGCGGGGTCCACGCCGGGGGCCTGCGCGGGGACGGCCGCGGGCGCCCCCCGGACGCGACCCGCGGGGGACGCCGCCGCGGGCTCCGCCCCCAGCACACCGGCCGCGGCGGCCGTGGCCGTCGCGGCCGTGCCGACGGCGAAGGTCCGCCGCGTGGGGCCCGAATCCTCTAATTCGTTCATCTCATGATCGTGGGACATGAAGGGAAGGTCCCACTTCCTCCACGCCCGTCCAGGGGACCGGAACGCGCCGGGCGGCGGGTCGGAACGGAACGATCCAGGAAGCAGAGGGCCGGCGCGGGGGCGAGGCGCGCCTCACGTATCACCCGAAAGAGTTAGGCGCATACTTTCCACCGCTCACACGAACGGGTGACGCTCACCGGCCGGTGACCACCGCGGAGACGCCGTCGTGGGTCCCCTCCCAAGCCCCGACGGCTAACGTGAACCGCCGTCCGCCGAGAAGAGGGGAACGCGTCATGGCGAGCAAGGTCCACTTCCTGCCCGAGGGTATCGGCAGCCTCAGCCATGGACTTCCCCCGTCGGGGTCCCCGCACGAGGCGGGCAGGCTCTTCGTGCTGGGATCGAACGGCGTGAGTGTCGCGCCCGACGCCGACTTCCCCCTGTTCTTCGGCCGGAACGAGCTGGACGTGCACGTGTGCGTCGGCGGGGACGACCGCAACGTCAGCCGACGGCACGGGCTGATCACGCGCGACTACGCGCGCTGGATGCTGACCAACACCGGCAGGCGGCCGATCCGTTTCCCGGACTCGCGGCTGGTGCACGGCGGTGACCAGGCCGAACTGCCGGACGGGTACACCCCGCTGTTCATCGTGTCGCCCCGGCAGGAGCACCTCCTGGAGATCCGCGTCACCGGGCCCGTGGCACCGGACGAGCGGGGTCAGTGGCCCGCGGTGCACGAGGAGACGACCTTCGGCGAGGAGCGTGAGCTGAGCGACACCGAGAAGCTGGTGCTCGTCTGCCTCGCCCAACGCTACCTGCGCAACGAGCCGCGCCCGCAGCCCCTGACCTGGGCCGAGGTCGCGGAGGCGCTCAACGCGCTCCACCCGCCGGCGCCGTGGAACGAGAAGCGGGCCGCCTTCGTCGTCGCCAAGGTGCGCAGGCGGCTCAGCGGCAGGGACGGCGTTCCCGGACTCGTGATGGAGGAGGTGCCGCCCCCGGTGGGCAACGCGCTCAACCACAACCTCATCACCGACCTGCTGCTCACCGCGTCCATCGAGAAGTCGGACCTGGACCTGCTCGGAGACTGAACGCGGCTCGCGGGTCCCGGTCCCCCGAAGGGGTGGCCGGGACCCGATGTCGGGACCGGTCCCACTCCGGGTCGGTTGGATGGCACGCATGATCCGCAGAAGTCAGTTACCGCCGTGGCTCGGCGCACTCCCCCGGGTCCTGGTGTGCGCGGCCCTGACGGCCGTGCTCGCGTCGTGTTCCTCGGGCTCGTCGGAGGACTCCTCCGAACCGTCCGACGACGCGGCCTCCGACCGGCCCACCGCCTCGGCGTCTCCATCCCCGTCCCCGTCCCCGACGCTGCCGGAGCCGGCGGACGGCGAGAACACCCAGGCGTGCGCGGACGGCACGTGCGAGGTCCGGGTCACAGGGCCGATCGTCGTGCTGGTCCCGGAGCGCATCGGCGTCGGCTCGCTGGAGGTGACCTCCATCGAGGAGGACCGCATCTCGATGACGGCGCTGCTGACCGGGACGAGCATGTCCACCGACTCCCCGCAGGGCGTCTGCTCGTTCGGCGTCACCACGTCCTCGGACTACGGCCCCGGCCACGTCGACATCAGCTGCCCCGCCGGCCACGAGGCCGTGGTCAACGGGCTGAGCGTGGAGGTCGCCGGCATCGTCGACGGTGCCGCGGTGCTGCGCTTCCGGCCCGTGGACTGACGGCCCGTCGGGCGGGGCGGCGCCACCCGCGGCGCCGCTACAGTCGTGCGACCGAAGTGAGGTCCCGGGGAGGAGGGCCGTCGGCCGTGGGGGACTTACAGCGAGGTGATCCGCGACGCCTGGGCGACTACCGGCTGGTGCGCCGGCTGGGCTCGGGCGGCATGGGCATCGTCTACCTGGCGCGTTCGCCGGGAGGCCGGCTGGTCGCGGTCAAGGTGGTGCGGCCGCGCTTCGCGCTCCGCCCCAGCTACCGCGCCCGGTTCCGGCGCGAGGTGGCGGCCGCCCGCCGGGTGACCGGCGCCTTCACCGCCCCGCTGCTCGACGCCGACCCGGACGCGGAGGCGCCGTGGCTGGCCACCCGCTACCTGCCGGGACCGACGCTGCACGAGGCGGTCACGCGCTTCGGCGCGCTGCCCGCGGACGCGGTGCGGCTGCTGGCCGCGGCCCTGGCCGAGGCGCTCGCCGACATCCACCGGGCCCAGCTCGTGCACCGCGACCTGAAGCCGGGCAACGTGCTGCTCACCCCCGAAGGACCCCGCGTCATCGACTTCGGCATCGCCCGCCCCGAGGACTCCCCCACGGTCACCCAGCCGGGCAGCCTCATCGGCACCCCGGGCTTCATGTCTCCCGAACAGGCGTTGGGCAGGCGCGCCGGGCCCCCCGCCGACGTCTTCGCGCTGGGCGCGGTGCTGGCCTTCGCCGCGACGGGGCGGCGGCCGTTCGACGCGCCCGACACGGCGGAGACCCTGGACCTCGTCGAGCGGGCCCGGGTGGACCTCGGCGGGGTGACGGACCGCGCGCTGCGCGCCGCCATCGCCGCGTGCCTGCGGCGGGATCCGGCACGGCGGCCGACCGCGGCCGCGCTGCTGCGGCGGCTCGGCGAGCCGAGCGCCTCGGTGCACGGCACCCGCTGGCTGCCGGCCGCGCTCGCGACGGAGATCGAACACCGCTCCGCCCGGCCGCCGCGGCCCCGGGAGGCCGAACGGGGCGCGGGCGCCGCCGAGGGCGAGGGGGCGGAGGTTCCGGCGGCTGGGATCGCGGCGGCGGAGACGGACGAGCCCGCGCCCTCGGCACCCACCCCCTCCCTCCAGCCCTCGTGTGACGCGCCGCCAGCTCCGCCGCCCCCGACCGCTCCGCGCCGCCGCGGGGTCCTGCGGGCCCTGGCCGCCGCCGTCCCCGTCACCGCCGTGGGCATCGCGGCGGCCACGCTGGCCTGGGGCAGCGACGACACGGCTCCGCCGGACGACGAGACCCCGACCGGACGCTCCCAGGCGCCGCCGACCGACCCGCCGCCACCGCCCGAGGGCACGCGGCGGTGGCGGGCCAGGGTGGGCGACTACTACGTGCGGCTCCACACGGCGGACGGCGCGGTCGTCGCGACCTCCGACCACGACGACCGCACCCTCGCCCTGGATCCGCGCACCGGCACGAGGCTGTGGACGCGGCCCGACTCAGCGTGCCTGGCCGCCAGCACCGACGCGGTCTTCCTCGACGGGGGCACCGGCTCCAGCACGTTGGTCGCCCTCGCCACCCCCTCGGGCACCCCGCGGTGGACGTCCGGGTCCTCGGACTTCGTGTTCCTGACGCAGGCGGCCGTCACCTCCGCCACGGTCTTCTGTCACGGCTACGTCGTCCCGCCGTTCGGCGACACCACCGTCACCAAACTGATCAGGGCGTTCGATCCGGCCGACGGCGGCACCCGCTGGTCCGCCGAGGTCGAGGCCGACCGCGGGCTGGCGGCCGGCCACGGCTTCGTGGCGGCGGCCGGCACGGAGGCGCTGACCGCCCTGGACGCCGGTTCGGGACGGATCCGCTGGCGGCACCCGGCGGAGCTGATCAACCCGCTGGTCGCGGACGGTGTGGTCATCGCGAGCAGCCTTCGCGCCGGGGCGCTCTACGCCTTCCGTGCCGGGGACGGGGCGCCCGCGTGGGGCATGCAGTTGAGCACGCTCGGCGCCGGCATCAGGCTGCACCACGGTGTGCTCTACCTGGCCGAGGTCGGGGGCGAGGTGGTCGCGCTGGCGCCCGACTCGGGCGAGCCCCTCTGGTCGCGCCAGCTGGGCAACGGCGAGGGCGCGGACTACGCCGAATCCCACCGGCTCGTCCTCGCGGACGGTCCGGACGGCCTGAGCACGCTGTACATCGCGGGGACGGACGGCGTAGTCCGCGCCCTGGATCCGGCCGACGGCCGCGTGCTGTGGACCTACCCGACGGGCGACCCCTCCGCCAAGGTGACGGCGACCGCGGGCCTGGCGTTCGTCAGCACCCAGGACGGACACCTGACCGCCCTCGCGCCGCCGGACTCGGACTCGGACTCGGACTCGGACGGAGCCTCGCGTGGAACCGTGTGAGGCGGGGCGCGACCCGCGTTTCGTCGGCCGCCGGTACCGGATCCTGGCGCGCATCGGCTCCGGCGGCATGGCCGTCGTCTACCTGGGGCGCTCCCGGGGCGGCCGGCTGGCGGCGGTCAAGGTGATGCACGCCGACCTGGCCCGCGAGCCGCGGCCCCGCGAACGGTTCCGGCACGAGGTGGCGGCCACCGAGGCGGCCGGGGGAACGCACAGCCCGGCCGTGCTCGCCGCGGATCCCGACGCCAGGGTGCCGTGGCTGGCCACCGAGTTCCTGCCCGCGGTGTCGCTGCACGAGTCGGTGGCCCGGTTCGGCCCGCTGCCCACGGACGCCGTCTGGCGACTGGCCGCCGGGCTCACGGAGGCGCTGGCCGCCATCCACCGCACCGGGCTCGTGCACCTCGACGTCAAACCGGCCAACGTGCTGCTGACGCACGACGGGCCGCGGGTGATCGACTTCGGCATCGCCACCAGGGCGCGGCCGGCCGAACGCGCCGGCTCGTTGGGGTTCATGGCACCGGAACAGGTGGCGGGCGCCGAGGTCGGGCCGCCGAGCGACGTGTACGCGCTGGGCGCGACGCTGGATTTCGCCCGCGGCGCGGAGCCGGACGACGGGCCGGCCGAAACGCCGGCGGACGCGGAGCTCGACGCGCTGATCGCGGACTGCCGGCACCGCCAGCCCGCCGCCCGGCCCACGTTGCCGCGGCTCGCCGAACGGATCGGCCGCGCCCTGGAGACGTGGGACGCGGCGGAGCCGGACGCGGGCCCGGAGACGGCCTGGCTGCCGACGCCGGTGACGGCGGCGATCGCCGCGCGGCTCAACGAGGCCGACCACCCGCCCCCGCCCCGGCGTTCCCCGACGGCACCAGGGAGGCGACGCCTGCTGCTCGCGTCCTGCGCCGCGGCGGCGGGCGTGGTCGGCGTCGTCACCGGCCGCACCCTGCTCGCGGACGGCCCCGGGTCGGAGCCGGAGCCCGACCCCGCGGACTCGCCGCGGCAGTCCCCCGCGTCCTCGTCGGCCCCTTCGTCCACGTCGACCTCGACGACCCCGTCGACCCCGTCGACCCCGTCGACCCCGTCGACCCCGTCGACCCCGTCGACCCCGACGAGCTCGTCGACCTCGTCACCGGCCGCGGAGTCCCGCGAGCTCGAGTTCGTCCTGCTCGGCGACGGCGGGATCACCTCCCTCACCTACACCGTGAACGGCGAGTCCACGACGGTGCGGGACGCCGCCCTCCCCTGGCGCGCCACCGTCGACATCCCTCCGCGTCCGGAGGAGACCGCATGGCGGCTCAGGGGCCGCTTCACGGACGCCCGGTCGGTCGACTACCACGTCCTCGTGGACGGCTTCGAACGCGGCTGGGGGACGGAGATCGACGTCGAGCCGTTCGAGGCCGACGGCACCGTCTGAGCCCGCGCTCCCGCCCGGCCGGTCCGCGTCCGACGGTCCACGGGGACCCGGGTTTCAACGCCACCGAGCCGGTCGGGAGCGGCTGAAACCGGTCTGAGGCCGTGCTGAACCGCCTCGGGCGCACGCTCTGCGGCATGACGACGACGCATCACGAACCCGCGATCGCCGCGACCGGACTGCGGAAGTCCTACGGGGACACGCTCGTCCTCGACGGCATCGACATCCAGGTGCCCGCCGGCACGGTCTTCTCGCTGCTCGGGCCGAACGGCGCCGGCAAGACGACCGTCGTGAAGATCCTCTCCACCCTGATCTCCGCCGACGGCGGGCGGGCACGGATCGGCGGGCACGATCTGGTCGCCGAGGCCCAGGCGGTGCGGGCCGCGATCGGGGTGACCGGGCAGTTCTCGGCGGTGGACGGCCTGATCACCGGCGAGGAGAACATGCTGCTGATGGCCGACCTCCACCACCTGCCGCGCGGCGAGGGCCGGCGGGTGACCGCCGAACTGCTGGAGCGCTTCGATCTCGTGGACGCCGCGAGGAAGCCCGCCGCCACCTACTCCGGCGGCATGAAGCGGCGGCTGGACATCGCGATGACGCTGGTCGGCAACCCGCGGATCATCTTCCTCGACGAGCCGACGACGGGCCTGGACCCGCGCAGCCGCCACACCATGTGGGGCATCATCCGCGAACTCGTCTCCGGCGGCACCACCGTCTTCCTGACCACGCAGTACCTGGACGAGGCCGACGAACTCGCCGACCGCATCGCGGTGCTCCACGACGGCAGGATCGCCGCCGAGGGCACGGCAGAGGAACTCAAGCGGCTGATCCCCGGCGGACACGTGCGACTCCGCTTCGCCGACCCGGCCGCGTACCAGTCCGCCGCCTCCGCCCTGACCGAAGCCACTCGGGACGACCAGGCCCTGACCCTCCAGATCCCCTCCGACGGCAGCCAACGCGAACTGCGCGCCATCCTCGACTGGCTCGACGCCGAGAGCGTCGAGGCCGACGAGCTGACCGTGCACACCCCCGACCTCGACGACGTGTTCTTCGCCCTGACCGCCAGCGGCCACCAGACCAACCAGCCCAACCAGCCCAACCAGCCCGGGGAGACCATCCGATGAGCGCCGCCGGCCACGCCCTCCGCGACAACCTCACCATGCTGCGGCGCACCCTCCTGCACGCCCGCCGCTACCCCTCCCTCACCCTGAACGTCCTCCTCACCCCGGTCATCCTGCTGCTGCTCTTCGTCTACGTCTTCGGCGACGTGATGAGCGCCGGCATCGACGGCGGCCCAGCGGACCGCGCGGACTACGTCGCCTATCTGGTCCCCGGAATCCTTCTCATGACCGTGGGCGGGACCGCGCTCGGCACCGCCGTCTCGGTGGCCACCGACATGACCGAGGGCATCATCGCCCGGTTCCGCACCATGGCGATCCACCGCGCCTCCGTGCTGATCGGCCACGTGGCCGGCAGCGTGCTCCAGACGCTGGCCTCGCTGCTGCTGGTGCTGGGCATCGGCCTGGCGATCGGCTTCCGGCCCGGGGCGACGCCGGTGGAGTGGGTCGCGGCGGCCGCGCTGCTGACGCTGGTCAGCGTCGCGCTGACCTGGGTCGCGGTCGGCGTCGGCCTGGTGAGTCCCAACCCCGAGGGGGCCAGCAACGCCGCGGTGCCGCTGATCATGCTGCCGTTCCTGTCCAGCGCGTTCGTGCCGGTGGACGCCATGCCGAACTGGTTCCGCTGGTTCGCCGAGTACCAGCCGTTCACGCCCGCCATCGAGACTCTGCGCGGGCTGCTGCTCGGCAGCGAGATCGGCGCCGGGAACGCGGTGCTGACCGTCGTCTGGTGCCTGGGGCTGACCGTGCTGGGCTACTGGTGGTCCCGGTCGCGGTTCAGTCGCGAGCCGCGCCGGTGAGCTCGCGCAGCGCCGCGGCCCGCAGGTCCTCCCGCCCCAGGGAGGCGTACGTCGACCGCGCCGCGGCGTACGCCGCCCGGTCGGCGTTCTCGGCCGCCCGCCGGGCCCGCACCAGGGACAGCGAGGGGAACTCCCGTACCACCGGCATCCGTTCCGCCAGCGCCACCAGCCGGACGCCCGCCGGCTCGCCCCCGGCCAGTCCCGCCCATCCGAGCGCCAGCAGGACCGTGCCGTACACCGGCAGTTCCACCGGAGCCCGCTCCCTCGCGGCCCCCGCACCCCCCGCGACGCGGGAGAGCATCCCGAGCAGCCGTTCCCGCAGCTGCTCGGCCAGGTCCGCCGCGGATTGCAGCCGGCCGTGCCGCGCGTGCGCGGCCAGCGCCGCCGACCGCACCTGCAGCGACCACGGATCCACGAACGGGTCGGCGTCGTGCGACCGGCTGTCCTCCCGGAGCCGCTCCACCGCCCGGCGCCACAGCCCGAGCCCGACCTCGGTCAGTCCCCGGGCCAGCGCGATCTCCGCCCGGGCCGGCAGATCGGGGGCGTAGAGCTGGGCGTACTCCGGCGACTGGTTCGAGGCCGCGAGCCCCAGCCAGTACTCCGCCTCGTCCACCTCCCCGCGCTGCAGGCAGGCGAGCACCAGCCCCCAGCGGACGCCGACCGGCTCCGACCAGTCGCCGAACTCCCCGAGGACCTCCAGCGCGGCGCGCAGATGGCCGTAGGCCTCCGCGCCGCGCTCGGACTCCAGGCACAGTTCGCTGATCCGCCCGTGACTGAGCAACCGCAGGGCCGGACTGTCGAGCGGCTCCAGCACGTCGATCATCCGGCGGGCGCACTCCAGCGCGCGCTCGGGCTCGTGCTCGGCGTCCCACACGTAACTGGCGACGCACGCCGCGACGCACGCCAGCATCGGCTCCTCGGCGTCGCACAGCTCCCCCAGCCGCGCGTAGCCGGGCGGATGCATGTCCGGAACGGCGCACAGCACCACGGCCAGCGCCCTCAGCACGGTGTCCGGCGGGGCGGGCGGCAGCCGGCGCAGCGTGACCAGCTGGCGCACGGCGTGGGCGCCGTACCCCATGAACAGGCTGCCCGCGCACACGGCCGCGGCGCTGCGGGCGGCTTCCAGGTCCCGGGGATTCTCCGGTCCCGGACGGAAGCGGGACAGCGGCCCGCCGGTCTCGGCGGCGAGCGCGGCGAGCCGGGGATAGTTGGTGTCGGTCGCCCACAGGGAGGACAGCACGGCGGTCAACGCCGCGGTGGCGGACCCGTCGGCCCGGTCCAGCGCGTACCGCAGGGCCAGGACGAGGTTGTCCTGTTCGGCCCTGATGCGCGTCCAGGAGGGCAGCGGATCGCCGCGGAACAGCACGTCGTGGTGGGCCTGGCCGAAGTCCCGCGCCCAGCACAGGAACCGGTGGACGACCGCCTCCTCCTCGCCGGCCTCGGCGCGCCGGGCGGTGCCGAACTCCCGCAGCGTCTCCAGCATGTGGAAGCGCACCCCCGAGGGGGTGTCGGCCACCTTGAGGAGGGACTGGCCGACGAGCTGTTCCAGCAGGGCCAGCGCGTCGCCGCCGTTGCCGTTTCCGTCCCCGTCGCCGCCGCCGCCATCGTCGCCATCGTCGCCGTCGAGCACTCGTCGCGCCGCGTCCTCGGTGAAGCCGCCGGGGAACACCGCCAGCGCCCGCAGCGCCGCCCTGCCGTCGGCCGCCAGCAGGTTCCAGCTCCAGTCGACCACGGCCCGCAGCGTGCGGTGCCGCTCGGGTACGTCCCGGGCGGTGCCGCGCAGCAGCGCGAAGCGGTCCCCCAGCCGGCGCGCGATGTCGGTGACGGAGAGCACCCGCACCCGGGCCGCGGCCAGTTCGACGGCCAGCGGCAGCCCGTCCAGATGGCGGCAGATCTCCGCCACCCCCTCGGCGGGCAGTGCCACGTCCGGCCGGGCGGCCCGCGCCCGTTGCCCGAAGAGCTCGGCCGAGGTCGCCGGGGACAGTTCGGGCAGGTCGTACACCGACTCCGAGGTCAGGCCCAGCGGGGCCCGGCTGGTGGCCAGCACCCGCAGCTCCCTCGACCGCGCCACCAACGCCTGGACCAGAGCGGCCGCGCCGGCGATCACGTGCTCGCAGTTGTCCAGCACCAGCAGCGCGGGACCAGGACCGAGGGCGGCGAGGACGCCGCTCACCCCGTCCCTGCCGCCGGCGAACTGCCGGTCCTCCCCGGCGCCGACGGCCGACGCCACCTCCCCGGCCACGTCCTCGTCGGCGGTGACGCCGGCCAGGGCGACGACGTGCACGACGGGCTGCTCGGCCGCCCGGCCCACCGCGTGGGCGAGGCGCGTCTTGCCCAGCCCGCCGGGGCCGACGACGGTGACCACCCGGGCGGCGCGCAGCATCCCCGCCACGGCCGCGAGGTCGGCGTCCCGCCCCAGCAGCGGGTTCGGCTCGTGCAGCACGCCCTGGCGGACCCGCGGCGCGTCCGCCCGGAGCAGCTCCTGGTACGCGGACCGCGGCCCGGGCCCGGGGTCGGTCCCCAGCTCGTCGCGCAGACCGCGACGGTAGGCGTCGTAACGGGTCAGCGCCGCGGCCCGGCCGGCGGTGACGGCCTCGCAGCGCAGCAGCTCCGCCAGCACCTCCTCGTCCCGCGGCGCCTCCCGCACCAGCTCGGCCAGCGGTGCCGCGGCCTCCTCCCGCCGCCCCACCCGGCTGAGCGCGAGCGCCCGGGAACGGACCAGCGAGCGGTGCGCCCGGACCCGCTCGACGCGCAGCGCCACCACCGGATCGCGCAGCTCCTCGCCCGCGCCGGCGCCCACGCTCCCGTCCCACAGGGCCAGGCCCGCCTCGGCCCGCGCCAGGGCGCCCGCGTGGTCCCCCGCCCGCGCGCGCTCGGCGCTCGCCGCCTCGTGCAGCAGCAGCGCGGAGCTGTCGACCCGCGTCTCGTCCAGCGCCAGCCGGTACCCCGTCGGCGTGCTGACCACCAGCTCGGCACCCAGCCGCGCCCGGAGCCGCGACACCAGGACCTGCACCGCCTTGCCGGGACGCTCCGGCAGCTCGTCCGGCCACAGCCCGGCCACCAGGCGGCCCGTGCTGCACCCGGCGCGCGGCTCCTCAGCGAGCAGCGCCAGCAGCCCGCGCAGCCGAGGCGCGGTGATCTCCTCCCCGCGCCAGGCGACGCGGGACAGCAGCGCCACCTCCGTCGTCACTCGTGCAGCGTAACCAGCACCGCACCGGACCCGCCCGAAAAAAATCCGCCGGCGATGTCGAGAACCCGCGGCTGGCTCCGTCCCCGGGGTGAAGCCGACCACAATGGGTCGCACCAGCACCAAGGAGAGACACCATGGCCAAGTACCTGCTGCTCAAGCACTACCGCGGCGCTCCCGCGGCGGTCAACGACGCGCCCATGGACCAGTGGACGCCGGAGGAGGTCTCGGCGCACATCCAGTACATGCGCGACTTCGCGGACCGGCTGAAGGAGACCGGCGAGTTCGTCGACGAGCAGGCGCTCGCCCCCGAGGGGACGTGGGTCAGGTACGACGGCGAGGGGCGCCCGCCGGTCACCGACGGCCCGTTCGCCGAGACGAAGGACCTGATCGCCGGCTGGATGGTGATCGACGTCGACAGCCACGAGCGCGCCCTGGAGCTGGCCGGGGAGCTGTCGGCCGCCCCCGGGGCCGACGGCAAGCCGATCCACGAGTGGCTCGAGCTGCGCCCGTTCTACGGCTCGACGCCCACCATCACGGAGTGACTCGTCGATGACTCCACCGATCGATGGGGCCATACTCCGAAGCCTCACACCCGGTGTGCTCGCGATCCTCGTCCGCCGCGGAGCCGACTTCGCGGCGGCCGAGGACGCCGTCCAGGACGCGCTGGTCGAGGCGGTCCGGGTCTGGCCGGCCGACCCCCCGCGGGACGCGAAGGGCTGGCTGGTCACCGTGGCCTGGCGCAGGTTCCTCGACGCGACCCGGGCGGACACCGCCCGCCGCCGGCGTGAGGACCTGGTCGAGGAGGAGCCGGCGCCCGGGCCCGCCGCCGCGACGGACGACACGCTCCAGCTCTACTTCCTGTGCGCCCACCCGTCGCTGACGCCGTCGTCCGCCGTCGCGCTCACGCTGCGCGCGGTCGGCGGGCTGACCACCCGCCAGATCGCCCGGGCCTACCTGGTGCCCGAGGCGACCATGGCGCAGCGGATCAGCCGCGCCAAGCGCACCGTCTCCGGCGTCCGGTTCGACCAGCCGGGCGACGTCGCCACCGTGCTGCGCGTCCTCTACCTGGTCTTCAACGAGGGCTACTCCGGCGACGTCGACCTCGCCGCCGAGGCCATCCGGCTCACCCGGCAGCTCGCGGCCGCGATCGATCACCCCGAGGTGGCGGGGCTGCTCGCCCTCATGCTGCTGCACCACGCCCGGCGCGCGACCCGGACCACGCCCGACGGCAGCCTGGTGCCGCTCGCCGAGCAGGACCGCGGCCGGTGGGACACCGCGTCCATCGCCGAGGGCGTCGAGATCCTGCAGGCGGCCCTCGCCCGCGACCGGCTGGGCGAGTTCCAGGCCCAGGCCGCCATCGCGGCGCTGCACGCCGACGCGCAGACCGCCGAGGAGACCGACTGGGTGCAGATCGTCGAGTGGTACGACGAGCTCGCGCGCCTGACCGACAGCCCGGTGGTCCGGCTCAACCGGGCGGTGGCCGTCGGCGAGGCCGACGGGCCGCGCGCCGGTCTCGCGGCGCTCGCGGCGCTGGACGACTCGCTGCCCCGCCACGCCGCGGTGGCGGCGTACCTCCACGAGCGCGACGGCGATCTGGCCACGGCGGCCCGGCTGTACGCCGAGGCGGCCGAGCAGGCACCCACCCTCGCCGAACGCCACCACCTGACCCGCCAGGCGGCCCGCCTCAACGGCCGACTCAACGCCCACCGGCGCGGCTGAGCCGCGCCGCCCGAGCCACCTCCGGCGGCGGCCTACGAGATGGCGCGGAGCCGGCCGTGGGGCTGGTGGCGGAGCTGGTCGACGGCCTGGGCGGTCCGGTCGTCCGCCGGGAGGAGAACGACCAGGTGCTGGGCGTCCGAGGAGAGTTCGAGCGTCTCGCGGCGCAGCCGCAGTTCGTGCCCCGCCGGGTGGCTCAGCCGGAGCACCCCGCGCCGCGGCAGGACGTGACCGTTCAGTCGGCGGGTGAACTCGGGGCCGGCGAGCGGGGCAAGCTCGGCGGTGAACCACTCCGTGCTCGCGGCGGACGGCCCCAGCCACAGGTCGAAGGCCTGTTCGTCCGCGACGTCGTCCCAGTCGGCGAAGAACGACCTGGCCCGCGGGTGGGTGAAGACGTAGCGGGTCAGGTTCGGGGCCTCGGCGTCGAGCAGCCCGCTGTCGCCCATCACCGACGCGTAGCCGCTGGTGTGGGCGAGGATGTCGCCCAGCCGGTTCGTCAGCAGCGCGATGCCCGGTTCCAGGAGGCGCAGCGTCTCCAGCACGGAGGGGCGGACGTCGCGGGGCGGTGGTGCCGGCCGGGGATGAGCGGCGCACTCACCGCCGGTGATCTTCGTGAGGTAGCGCAGGTGCTTCCGCTCCGCGGGATCCAGGCTGAGCGCATCCGCCAACGCGTTCACCACCGCCACCGAGGGGTTGCGGTCCCTGCCCTGCTCGATGCGGGTCAGGTACTCGACGCTGATGCCGGCCCGCGCGGCCAGGTCCGAGCGTCGGAGACCCGGCGACCTGCGCCGCCCGTGCACCGGCAGCCCCAACGACTCCGGCTGGATGCTGTCCCGCTTGACCCGAACGAAGTCCCCCAGCGGTGTGCCCATGCCGCGAGCATACGGCGCCGCGTTCGCGTCCCGGAGGGCTCAGGGTGGCCCTGCCGGGGCCAGCCTGAGCACGGTCTGGTTGCGGCACGCGCGGCGTCCGATCGTGATGGTCATGGAGAACACACACGGCAACACGCACGGCAGGACGCACGGCAACACGCACAAGCTGGTGGTCATCGTCGGCAGCGTCCGGGAGGGCCGGTTCGGCCCGGTCGTGGCCTCGTGGGTCGCCGACCAGGCCCGCGCCCGCGGCGGCTTCGAGGTGGAGGTCGTCGATCTCGCCGAGCTCGACATCCCGCTGTCGCTGCCCGCGACCTCGCCGAAGTACGCCGGCGACGGCTACCCCCGCCCGGCCGGGATGGCGCCGCTGACCTCGGCCCTGGAGGGCGCGGACGCGTTCATCGTGGTCACGCCGGAGTACAACCACAGCTACCCCGCCTCGTTGAAGGCGGCCATCGACTGGCACTTCACCCAGTGGACGGCCAAGCCCGTCGCCTTCGTCAGCTACGGCGGCGCGGCCGGCGGCCGGCACGCCGTGCTGCACCTGGAGAACGTGCTGACCGAACTCCACGCGGTGACCATCCGCGACGGTCTGGCGTTTCCGAACTACTTCACGGCATGGGACGACGGCCGTCCGACCGACCCCGACGCCGCGGGATACGCCAAGACGCTGCTCGACCAGCTGGCCTGGTGGGCGGCGGCGCTCCGGTCGGCCCGCGAGGCCACGCCCTATCCGGCCTGAGCCGTGGCGGGCGTTACCGCGCGGGGCGGGCGCGCACGTGGGCCCGCTCGCCCTGCGGGCCGAACAGGACGAGGGTCTCGACGGGGCCGCCGTCGGCCGTGCCGAGCCAGTGCGGCAGGGCCGTGTCGAACTCGGCGGCCTCGCCGGCCGTCAGGACCAGGTCGCGGTCGCCGACCAGCAGCCGGAGCCGGCCGTTGAGCACGTAGACCCATTCGTAGCCGTCGTGGCTCTGCGGCGTCGGCTCCGCGGGTTCCGGGCGGCCGGGGATCAGCATCTTGAACGCCTGCACCCCGCCCGCCCGGCGGCTGAGCGGGACGAACGTCATGCCGTGGCGGTGGATCGGCCGCAGGTGGATCCGCGGGTCGCCGGTGCGCGGGGCGCCGACCAGCTCGTCCAGCGGCACCCCGTACAGGCGGGCCAGCGGCAGCAGGAGTTCCAGGGTCGGGCGTCGTCCGCCGCTCTCCAGCCGGGACAGGGTGCTCTCCGACGTCCCGGTCGCCGCCGACACCTCCGCCAGGGTCAGCCCGCGCCGCTTCCGCAGGGCGCGCAGCCGGGGGCCGACCGCGTCCAGCACCTGATCCGTCTCGTCCGCCTCGTCCGTCTCCTCCGCCACGAGGCCCGATATTGCCACGGCGGCAAGTTCTCGTGCGGTTCCCGCCGCCCCGCCGCAGGGTGGTGCTCATGAACACGCCACAACCCCCGCAACCAGCCGCCCGCTTCTGGGACGAGCACTACAGCCGCCACGCCGCCGAGCTGCCGCCGGTGCGGGTGAACCCGCGACTGGCCGAGATCGCCGACCCGCTGCCCCCGGGCGCCGCGCTGGACCTCGGCTGCGGAACCGGCGGGGACGCGCTCTGGCTCGCTGGCCGGGGCTGGCGGGTGACCGCCGTCGACATCTCCGCCGCGGCCGTGGCCTCGCTGCGGCGGCATGCCGACCACGCCGGTGTGCCCGTCACGGCGCTCCGCCTCGACCTCGCCGAGGACCCCCTCGTCCTGCCCGCCGGCCGCTTCGACCTGGTGTCCGCGCAGTACCTGCACACGCCGTTCGCCCTGGACCGCGCCCGCGCGCTGCGGACCGCCGCGGCGTCGCTGAACCCGGGCGGCCGGCTCGCCGTCGTCGACCACGGCTCCACCGCGCCGTGGTCCTGGAACCAGGATCCCGACCTCCACTACCCGACGCCGAACGAGGTGGCCGCGGACCTGGCCCTCGATCCCGCGGAATGGTCGATCGAACGCGCCGAGTCCCCGCGCCGGCGGGCCACCGGGCCCGCGGGCGAGACCGCGACCGTCGTCGACCACGTGCTGGTCATCCGGCGAGCGGGGGCAGCCGCGGAGGGACAGCGATGAGCGCGAGGCCGCGGCCGCGCGACGCCGGGCCGCCGGCGACCGGCCCCGGCGAGAGGGACGTGCTCGCCGGCTTCCTCGACTACCTGCGCGCCGCCGTCGCGGCGAAGGCCGAGGGCGTGCCGGAAACCGAGGCCCGCGCCCCCGGCGTGCCGTCGGGGACGAACCTGATCGGGCTGGTCCGGCACCTCACCCACGTGGAACGGCACTGGCTCCTCGGCCAGCACGTCGCGGACTGGCCGGCCACCTTCCACCCCGCCCCGGGCGACACCGCGGAGAGCATCCTCGCCGCCTACCGGGAGACCAACGCCGCGGCCAACGAGCGGATCGCCGCCTGGGACGACCTCGCCGAGCCCGGTCCCCGACCGGCGAAGGGCGGCAGACCGGCGCCGTCCCGGCGGTGGACGTTGGCCCACCTGATCGAGGAGACCGCCCGCCACGCGGGCCACGCGGACATCCTGCGGGAGCGGATCGACGGCGCCACCGGACGTTGAAAGCGGGGTGAAAGCACGCCCCGGCAGAGTGCGACTCCCGCCCGACGTCCGGCTCGGCCGGACGCGACCCGCACGGAAGAAGCATGTCCAGCCCATATCCCCAGCACCAGCCGTCGCCGTACCAGAACCAACACCAGCCGCAGGCGCAGGCGGCCGGGCCCCCGTCGTATCCAGGTCCGTATCCCCAGTCCGACCCCCCTCGCCACGGCGGTCCTCCCGCCCCGCCGCCGGCCGGCCGCTCGAAGCGGCCGAAGGTGATCCTCGCGATCGTCGCGGCGCTGGTCCTGGTCGCCGGTGCGGTGGGCGCGTGGCTCGTCCTCCTCGGCGGCGGGGGCCCCGACCGGCCCGAGATGGCGACCCACGACGACCTGTCCGAACTCCCCTTCCCCGACGCGGGGGCGCTGAGCTACGAGGAAGGCGTGGACGCGCACTGCGCCGCGGTCGAGGAGCTCATGGCCGCCCGGGGCTACGTGCTGCTGGGCACCGAGGAGGGCAACGGCATCTCCTGCATCCTCGGCGCCCCCGGCACCTCCCAGTTGGAGGACGGCTCGCTCAGCCTCAGCGTCCAGGTCGCGCTCACCCGGGGCGGCGGCGCCCGCTCCGCCTACGACGCGTACCTGGAATCGACCGTGAACGGCCGGGAGAACCTGGCCGACGACACGACGTTCACCTTCAGCGAGCTGTACGACTTCCCGTCCGGGGAGGAGGGCTTCCTCAGCCAGAGCGAGTGGAGCCGCGGCCCCTCGGGCAGCGCGACCGCGGGCTTCCGCTCCGGCGACGACACCTTCTTCGTCTACCTCAGCGGCAGCGTCAACCATGTCGACGAGGACACCCCGAACGAACCGCTGCCGATGGACCTCACCCGCCAGGAGCTCGTGGACATCGTCAAGACGCTCGGCGGCGACGAGTCGGCCGGCGAACCCCGGATCACCCAGGCCGAGATGGCCGAGTACCCGGACCTGCCGGAGCTGACCGAGCCGCGCCTGGCGGACGGCGACTCGCCGGTGGCGCGGTGCGCGGCCGTGACCTCCTTCGCCGAGGGGCTCGGCTCCGACGTCGAGGATCTCAGCTTCGGTACCAGCAGTCCTGCGCTGACGCAGTGCCACTACTCCCTCGGCGTCGACAACGCGCGGTTCGGCGAGAACGGGCTGCCCCACTACCGCGTCGAGGTCCACGAGTACGACTACTCCGACGCCTCGGAGAACCTCTTCCCGACGGAGGACCTCGGAAGCGACCTCCAGACCATCATGGCCGAGCCGGAGAACCCGGCCCTCGAAGGCGACGAGGTGATCCTCGGGGAGCTCTACGAGCTGCCGGTGGGCGAGTCCGGGTACATGATCCACTCCCGTTCCGAGGGCGAGTACAGCAGCGGCTTCAGCACCGAGGTCCGCGCCGGCTACGTCGTAGGGAACGGGGACATCTACGTCAGCATCCGCCTCACCGGCGGCGAGTACGGCGCGAACGGCTTCGAGGGCTACGGGGAGGACGCGCTGATCCCGGTGCTCGCCGACCTCCTCACCGCGATGGACGCCTGAGGCCGGACTCGGTCACCAAGAAGCCCGCCGGGCCCCGTGACGGGACCCGGCGGGCGGGATGCGACGTCGTCACCCGGTGGGCTCAGGTGAAGTTGACGTCGCTGCAGATGAAGTAGGTCTGGTCCAGGTGCGAGGCCTGCCAGATCGTGTACACGATGTGGTGGCCGCTGCGACCCGGAGCGCTGACGTCGAAGGTGATGTCCTGGGCCGGCGCGTAGCTGCCGGTCGTCTCCACCAGTTCGAGGTCGTCCCAGCCGAGCGCGTCGGTCGCGGGGTTGAAGCCCTGCTTGGTGACGTAGACCTCGAAGAAGTCCGCGCCGTGGCTGGCCGTGTCGTACAGGTGCATGCTGAAGTTGCTGCTGATGTCGGTCGTGGTCCACTCACCCGGGGTGTCGAGCGAGCTGGCCAGGCCGCTCTGGGCGTCACCGGCGCTGCACAGGTTCCCGTTGGAGATCTTCGACTGCCAGTTGCCGGCCAGGTTCTCCTGGAACAGGCTCATCCAGTTCCACATGGTGTTCGGGTTTTCCTGGAAGGCCTGCCAGCACATGGGGTCTTCCTGCTCCATGGCCGGGTTCATGTGGTCGTCGCCCCAGCGGTCCCAGCAGCTGTAGGCGCGGGACGCGGGGTCCACCATGGAGCCGTGGGCGCTCGCCGAGTCGTTCCACGGGCTCATGAACAGCGCGAGCAGGCCGACGATGCCGGCCAGCACAGGAGCGATCACTCGAATCGTCAGGCGGCGGGTGGGGGTGAGTGCGTGCATGGTGTGCGGTCTCCGTCCTCCGGAAGGCAGTGGGGGGTCCCGGATCGTTTCCCGGCCCATGGGAGCGCTCCCAAGGCTCCGGGCACCCTACCCAACGACACGTCGCCGTAACACCCCTCTGCACCAGATTCGCTCCCCGGGTTCGCGGTGAACGTCCCTCACACCGAGGCACCTTGCCCCCGTTTCCCCACGTCGCGCGGCGTGCGCCGCGCCACCCCGGCATCGCCCACGACGCCGCCTACGCCGCACTCCCCCGCTGACGCCGTGGGCCACGGCCGGCCGAGGTCGTCCGGATCGCCCCCCTCGTGCGCGAGAAGTCCCACCAAACGGGACTCACCGCGCACGAACCCACGTTGAGGTGCCGGCGCAGGCCACGGCCGGCCGAGGTCGTCCGGAACGCCCCATCGTGCGCGAAGAGTCCCGCCGAACGGGACCCACCGCGCACGAAGTCGGCAGGGTGCCGGTGACCGCTCACGGTGGCCCCTCCGCCACCACCGCCCGCTCC
This sequence comes from Streptomyces sp. B6B3, assembly GCF_039871525.1. Lineage (NCBI taxonomy): Bacteria > Bacillati > Actinomycetota > Actinomycetes > Kitasatosporales > Streptomycetaceae > Streptomyces > Streptomyces sp. B6B3. The sequence goes on from NZ_JBDPLU010000007.1 coordinate 328,721, forward strand.
TCCCCGCCCCGCGCACGCTGTCCGCGCGTCGCCGCCCGGTCCCACCAGGCCGGCACCAGCCCCGCCAGGATCAGGCACGCGGTCAGGACGAACGCCCAGGGGTAGCCGGTCAGGCCGGCCACCGCGCCGAAGCCGACCGCGCCGATGCCCATCCCCGCGTCGTAGGCGATGTTCCACAGCGCGCTCACCGTCCCGTACCCGGAGGCCGGGACCCGGGCGTACATCAGCGTGATGGTCGCGCTCTGGGCGATGCCGAAGCCGACCCCGAAAACGGCCGCGCCCACCACGACCGCGACGGGGAGGCCCGTGAGGGCGAGCACGAGGATGCCGGCGGCCGAGGCGACCAGCCCGGGTATGACCAGGCTGGCGGCGCCGCGCCGGTCGGCGCGGCGGCCGGCGAACCAGCGGGAGACGGTCGCGGCGGCCGGTTGCAGGAAGAGCGCGGCGGTGACCGCGCCGGAATGGCCCGACCCCACGGCCAGGGGCAGGAAGGTGACGACGATCCCCGCGCCCACCGCCGTCACGGCGAACACGATCGCGGGGCGGCCGAGCGCGCCCGAACGGGCCCCGGCCCAGATCCCCAGCGGTGGCCCCGACCCCGCCTCCCGTCCCGGCAGGCCCGGCACGGCGGCGATGGCGACCAACGCGGCCAGCGCCGCCGCCGTGCAGACGGGCCCGTACCCGGTGTGCGCGGCCAGCCAGGACCCGAGCGGCAGGCACACCAGCGACGGCACGCCGGCCGCGATGCCGATCAGCGCCAGCCCCTCGCCGCGGCGTTCGGCCGGGATCAGCGCCGCCGTCAACGCCCCACCGGCCACCAGCGTGAACGCGAAGCCGAGCCCGCGGACCAGGCACACCGCCACGATCCATCCCATGCTGTCCGACACGGTCAGCACCAGCGCCGGGGCGCCCAGCAACGCCAACCCAACCCCAAGCATCAGGCGGTAGCCACAGCGCGCGGCCAGCCACGGCGCCATCACCTCCCCGGCCACCGTGGCCAGCATCAGCGCACCGGTGACCAGCCCCGCCGCGTCACTGCCCCGACCCGGCACGCCCTGCGCGTACGCCGGAACGACCGACAACAGCAGGAAGAAGCTCGCCGACGACCCGACCACCGTCACGAAGCGCAACATCAACGCCCGCGTCACCAGCCGCGGCCGCACCTCGGCGGCCCGGTCCTCAGGTCCGACGGATGAGCCCATGCGGAGAAACCTAGAGGACCCCACCGTCCCGTACCGATGAATTCTGCTGGCTGGTGGAGTCTGCCTTCCGGCAGAGGCAGTTGCCTGGTCAGAATTGATCTTGGAAGTGGGTGTCAGTCGTGCCGGTAGGAATCTTCGCGGGGATCGCAGTGCGTGACTTCGGGAGTGCGCTGGAGTGGTACAAGCAGCTGTTGGGCTCGGAGCCGACCTTCTACCCCAACGACATCGAGGCGGTGTGGCAGCTGGCCGACGATCGGTACGTGTACATCATCGAGGACACGAAACGTGCTGGCGGTGCGGTGAGCATGATCTGGGTGGACGATCCCGGTTCCGAAGTCGCCCGGATCGCCGAGCGAGGGCTGAAGCCGGTGGACGTGGAGGAGCACGGCAACGTGTGCAAGTGGGTGTTCCACGACTCCGACGGCAACGAGACCGGCATCGGCGGTGAGGTCTCGCCGTCGCAGTAGTCCTCCTGTTGCTACACGCGCGGGCTCCGGCGTTCCCGCAGGAGCCCGTGCTCACGATCCCGCGGCCCCCGCCCTCATTGATCGCGTTCGGTGTGGGTTCGGCGTCCGGCGGCGGTGTTGACGTACCCGGTGGGCCTGAGCGCGCCGCGGGCCAGGTCGTCGGACGGCGAGCGCGTTGCGGGTCCTGGCCTGGGACCCGCCCTCGCCGGGCGCGTGCCTACGCTGTCACGGTGATCAGAGCTGTGGCCCTCGACGTCGGCGAGACGCTGACCCGCGATGACCGCTACTGGGCGGCCTGGGCCGACTGGCTGGACGTCCCCCGTCACACCCTCTCCGCCCTGGTCGGCGCCGTCGTCGCCCGGGGCCGGGACAACGCGGACGCCATCCGACTGCTGCGCCCAGACATCGACCTGGCCGCGGAGTACGCGGCGCGAGAGGCGGCCGGCAGCGGCGAACGGCTGGACGAGTCCGACCTGTACGAGGACGTGCGGCCGGCGCTCGCCGCGCTGCGGGATGTCGGTGTGCGGGTGGTGGTGGCCGGGAACCAGACGGCTCGTGCGGGTGAGTTGCTGCGCTCCCTCGCCCTGCCCGTGGACGCCGTTGCCGTGTCCGGAGAATGGGGCGTTACCAAGCCAGACCGGGACTTCTTCCTGAAGGTCGTCGACCTGACCGCCGTCAGCGAGCCGGGCGAGGTGGTGTACGTCGGGGACCACCCGGCCAACGACGTCTTCCCGGCGGCCGGCTGCGGTCTACTGACCGCGCACATCCGACGCGGCCCCTGGGGCCACCTGTGGGCGGACGACCCCGCGGTGCGGACAACGGCGACGTGGAGCGTCAACAGCCTGAGCGAGCTGGTCGACATCGTGGCGGCTAGCTCCAGGTGAACGTCGGCGCGTGCCTCCGGGCCGCGCGCCGCTCGTTTCTACGCCAGCGCCAGGCGCGCTCAGCACGAGAGACACAGCAGAAGTGGCCGTTTCGTGAGGGTTCCCCAGCTTCGCGGGGTACGTTCCGAGTGTCGAAGCCAGACCGTATGGGAGTCGGTATGCCTGACGCCGCCACGGGCATCGGGGCCCGCCTGGAAGACCTCCGTAAGCGCCGAGGCCTCTCACAACAGGAACTCGCACAGGCCGCAAGCGTGTCCCTGTCCACCATCCGCAAACTGGAGCAGGGCGAGCAGAGGGACACGCGGCTGGAAACCGCGAGGAAGTTGGCCGCAGCCCTGCGCGTGCCCACGACGCGCCTGCTCGACCGGGGAGAGGAGACACCCGAGTCGGACCACGTTCCGGAGGAGGCGTGGCGCGCGGTGCAGCATGCGGTCGAACGGCCCCAGGAACGCGGTGACCTGCCCGCACCGACGCTCGACGGTGTCGAGGCAGCGCTCGCCGCTGCGCGTGCCGCGTACTTCGGCGGCGACTTCATCGCGCTCGCACAGGTGCTCCCTCCGTTGCTCCGGGACACCGACGCCCTCGGCGACTCCGCGGCAGCGCGCCATGTCCGCGCCCGGGTGCTGCACTTCACCGGCGCCGCGTTGACGCAGGTGCGACAGTGGGAGGGGGCTGACAGCGCCCTGGATCATGCCTTGGACGCCGCCCCCGACGCGGCGACGGCCGCCGGCATCATCACGACGCGGTGCTGGCTGCTGCTGCGGCAGGGCCACATCTCCAACGCACGGGTGCTGGCCACGAAGTGGGCGGACGACCTGGAACCACACCGTGTCTCCCGAGCCACCCCTGACGACCTCGCGGCGTGGGGATGGCTGCTCCTACACGCCGGAGCCGCGGCCATCAGGGACAACCGGGAGGGCGAGGCCGCCACTGCGATGAAGCTGGCACAGGCAGCGGCAGTGCTCACCGGTAGGGACCTCGGGTACGGCCGCCGGATGAACCGGTGGGGTGCGACCGTCGTGGCGCACAAGCGCATCGAGAACCTCGTCATCACGGACCAGCCGGACAGGGCACTCGACCTGGCCGAGCGCGTGGCCCGAGTGACGGCAGCGCTGCCCTCCGACGGCAACTTCAACCGACACCGCCTGGACGTGGCGAACGCTCACGCCAAGCTCCGGCACTACGGCGAGGCCATGGAGACGTTGTTGGCGGTCAACGAGCGGGCCCCGGCGTGGCTCGCCAACCAGCGGTACGCGAGGGACATCCTGGGCACGATCATCTCTCGACGTAGAACTCTGACGCCCGAGATGCGTCAGTTGGCAGACGACATCAGACTGCCGCTGTAACTGCCCGGTGACGGTTAGTTCGCTTCGGCTGAGCGTCAAACTGTCATTGCTCAAGGTCATGCTGCCTTCTTAGCGTTCCCGTATCGACGGTCGGACTGTGTGCCGCCGTATCACGGGAGCTGACTATGAGCGAGTCTGTCGCATCACTCACCCGTCCAGCCTGGCTGCCGCCGACAGCGACCGGCGTGCGCGCGGTGCCGTGCGGCCGGTGGTTCGACGCGGTGGTCGTGGACGCCTTCGACGCCGTCTGCGCCATCGGGCTCATACAGCACCGCGCGGGCCCCGCCATCGAGGACCAGACGAAGGACACCGTCACCTGGCTGGTGCCGGTCCGCACCGCCGACGTCTGGAAGCTGCCCGGCGTGGACGTGCTCGGCGCTGGTAGGGAGATCCAGGTTCCCCCGGCACGGTGGAAGACAACCCGACGCTGGCTGATCGAACCACCCGTGGCCGGAGACTGCCTCACCTCCCCGGAACTGCTATACGCCACGCTGACCGAAGTACTCGGCACCCGCCGCCGCTCGTCGCGGGGGCCCCGCCATGGCGCGTGAGCACAAGACGCCATCACCGCCACCCACGATGCCTGTCGGATGGGTCACCTGCACCATGTGCTGGACCGACCTGGATCTGGGCGAGGCCCACGACAACTGCCCCGGCCCACAGCCGGACCCCGCACGCACCGGTCCGAGTGGGCGTGACCAAGCGGCGCGATCAGATGCCGGGCATCGCCCATGACGGGTCCGTCACGGGCGATGCCCGGCGAGGAACTCCCGCGTCCTCGCGTACGATTCCTGGGTACCGCCATCAACCCCGCGGCCCCAACGTTTCGCGCCTGTCGACTACGAGGGTGAGCGCGGCCTCCCGCGTCGTCCCCACGGGGCACAGTCCTGCGGGAGTGGGCACGGTGCCCCCGCTCGCTCGGATCACGGTGTGCGCCGGACATTGACGTGCGTCGCGGTCAGATGCCTTACCCGACTTGAGGGACCTCGGTCGGAATGCCGTTGAGTTGCATGGACAGCACCGCCACCTGCTCGGCGTTCAACGCGCCCTCGAAGGCCCAGACGTCGTCGATCGCGCCGGTCCAGTACTCGCCCCAGCCGCCGGTGGCGGTGCGGGCGCGGCCGACCTGGAGGGAGTGGTCGGCGGGGAAGGTCCGGACGTTCTCGGCCCAGGAGCCCGTGTCGCAGGGGTCGTCCGTCTCCTCGTCACACGTCACTTGCAGCTGGCCGTTGACGTAGAGCTGGGCTACACGGCGGAAGCCGTCGTAGACCAGCGTCAGGTGGTTCCATTCCCGAACGTCCAGGAAGCGGCGGTTGTCGACGCTGACCACGGTGGCTCCCGGATCATCGGCGTCGGACAGCACGATCTGCCAGGTGCCGCGTCCGTCCGCCGACTCGGGCTCGAAGCGGACGGCGAACGCGCTGCGCTCCGCTCCCGCCGCGCTGAGCACCGTCGCGCCGGCCTCGGGCAGGGCATCGGCCCGGGCCCAGGCGGTCACGGTGAAGCTCCCCGAGGTGTCCACGGGCACGGTTCCGGCCGAGGTGGCCGCGTAGTCGTCCACACCGTCCAGCAGCAGCGCCCCGTCGTCCACCCTGCCGGGACCGATCACCGGGTCCCCGTGCAGGTTCAACGGGGTCCCGGCGGAGGAGGAGTCCGGTGTCGTCCCGGCGTCGCTCTCCTCGAACTGCCACCGCCCGGCGACCGACGCGCTCTGCTGGAACAGTTCCTCGACCTCGCTCGCCGTCGTCATCCGGTCGAACAGCCGCACGTCGTCGATCTGTCCGGCGAGTTCCCCGGACAGGGTTCCGTCGCGGTGGTCGGCAGCGCCGATCGTCATCCGACCGGTGGCGGTCCAGCGGCCGGTGAACTCCTCGGTGGCCACCAGTTCGCCGTTGATGTACAGCCGTAGCTCCTCGGCATCCAGATCATGGACGCCGACCACATGCGTCCAGGCCCCGAGACGGGCGTTCGCGCAGTCCGGATCGCCCTTGGCGCAGGGCCACTCGCTGGCCTGGACCAACGACCCCTCCGCGTCGTCCGCCGTCCAGCGGCGGAACGTCCACCCCCGGCCGTCCGGGGCGTGGACCAGGGCGAAGCCCCAGTTCGTGTCGGCCGTCTGCGCCGCGACCACCATGTTCTGGTTCGGCTTGTCATCCGGCAGTCGCACCCACGCGGACACCGCGAACGACTGGTCGGTGTCCAGCACCGGCTGCTCCGTCGCCAGGTAGCTGCCCACTGTGGTGTCCCCGTCGAACGACGCCGAGGTGTCGGTGACGCCCTCGGCGCCGAAGGTGACGTTGCCGTGGACGTCGGCCGCCAGCGGCTCGCTCACACCCGTCACGGTCGTGGCCTCGGCCGCCTCGTCGAGGGACCACACCGCCACCGCCGGGCGACCGCCATCGGTCAGGGGCTGCTGGGCGTGCAGTTCGGCGATCTGGGCCTCCGGCAGCCAGCGGTCGTAGAACTGGACCTCGTCCACATCGCCGGCGAGGAACTGCCCCGCCGTCTGTCCGGACAGCGCCGCCCCCAGGGCGACGGCTCCGCGTGACTCCCACGGGCTGGTGAACGCGGTGGTGGCGGCCAACTGCCCGTCCACGTAGAGCCGGAGCTGGTCCCTGGAGAGGTCGGACACCGCCACCACATGCGTCCACTCCCCCAACGCCGCGGCCTCGCCCTGCCGGGCCCGCGTCACGGAGGCGCTCGCGCTGTCGCCGGCGGGGACGGCGAAGGACCAGCCGCCCGTGCCCGGATCGACGGATACCTGAAAGCCGTAAGTGTTCTTCCCCGCCTGAGAGACCGCAGTGCCCGTCGAGTCGACCCCGCCCTCGGGCAGCCGGGCCCAGAAGGAGACAGCGAAGCTCTTGGAAGTGTCAAGCACCGAGGTCTCCGTCGCGGCGTAGCCGCTCTCGCCGCCCACCTGCAACGCCCCGCCACTCACCCCGGCCACGCCGGCCACCGCGTCACCGGCCAGCGCCGTCTCCCATGATCTCCCGTCGCCCGAGGCACTGGAGGCTCCCGCCTCCTCGTCCAGGTCCCACACCGCTTGCTCCGGCGAGCCCTCCAGCACACGAAACAGGTACGTAGTCGTCGCCGAACGGTGCCCGGCCTCGTCATACGCCGCGACGGTCAGAAAGTTGACCCCTGCCTCCGGCGTCAACCGCACGGTACGCGCCGCCCCGTCCGTCGTCGCGATCTCGTTGGCCTCCCGCGGATCGGAGTTCAGGCCGTACCGGTACCGGTTCACATCGGAAGACGACGAGTCGAAGGTGAAGTCGCCGTACAGCCCCTCGCCCTCGTGCCACGGGTTCTGCGGGTCCGCCGGATCCGAGGCCGGATACTCCGGCGAGGTGACGGTCGGAGCCGCCGGGGTGCTGGTGGTGCGGGCGGTCGGCTCGCCAACCCCCAGCAGCCCGACCGCCAGTGCCCACCCCAAGCCACCGACCATGGCAGCGCGCACGAAAGTCACATTCCCTCCCCAAAGTTCCCACCAGAAATTCTCGTTCACGAACGTCGCAAGGAGATTAGGGACGCATCGCACGCACGTCCAGACCGACAGAGTCCGACAACCCGGGGCGATGCAGCACCAACTCACTCCCAAACATGGACATGATCACAGCGGGGCACCGCCCTCACGGACGGTGCCCCGCTATCAGTTGGGTTGCGCGTTTCCGGAACGGGCGGGCAGCTCGGCTCAGAGGTTGCCGACGCCGGCGCCCGCGGTCACGATGCCGGGGATGTCGGCGGCCGGGTCGAGGGTGTAGGAGTAGGACGGGTCGCTCACCGAACCGCCCTGCTGCCCCTCGCACGTCACCGAGGCCGCGGTTCTTCAGCTCGGTGACACATACAGCCAGAACTTGGCGCCCTCGCCGCCGTCGCCGGCCCAGCAGGAGTCTCAGTCATCTGGCGTCTCCTTGATCATCAGATCTGCCGTTGATTAGACACTCCCGTTCTTGCCTCCCGATTTCTCCACCGAAACCAAGGTTTGCGTACCTCAAGGCGCTTGGGACTGTGATGACCGCCACCGGGTAGGTCTTTTGGTGGCTACTCACGGAAGTGAAGGAAGGACTTCCTCCCAAGCTTTCAACCTCCCGTCGATGTCTCCTCTGGACGCCACTCCCGCGAGACTAAGAGCGGGCGCAATAAGATTCTTAACAGCTCGCAGAATCCGAATCTGCGCAATGTCGAGAACGCGCCAACCGACCAATAGATCCCGAGCCTTTTCAACGGAGATCGGAAGCTCTTGAGCTAGAAGGTCGATTAGGTGACTCGGATTCAGGATGTCAACTGCAGCATTCGGCGGAGTCTGGCGCAGTAGGGCCACGGAGAGATTCAAGCGGCGAATCACGCTCTCGCGTGCGAGGCGTCAGCCTTCCACTCGTCTCCTCGGCTGTCCTCTCAACCCTGGTCGGCGTCGTCGTCGCGCACGGCCGAAGTGGGTATACGAGGCGCTTCGGTAATCCACTCCGTTCTCTGTCTCCCATGGTCCCTCATCGAGCCAACTCAGCCGTCAGCCTAGCGTGATCTCAAGGGCCGGTCGGTTCCTCGTTGTCTCCATGCCGTTTCTCACTGCGCGTTCTGAAGATCTGACTCGTCCTCACTCAGCGAGTTGCCCCGACTTCGGCGTAACACTACCGGCCGAAGCCATGGCAGGGCCTGTAGTCATGCCTCGCCACGGCGATCTGTAGTTCTAATAGTAACTCCATGACTATCGAGCAGGTCACCCGCGAGCCGCTTCCCCGCACTGCGGACGACGCCGCGTGCCCACCAGTCTTCCACTGGGAGGCGTGGGAAGGCATTCGGTCGCAGAAGGACACGGAATCGAGCGTCAATCTGCGCAACTCGCTGCTTGAAGACCACCATCTCAGGATATTGAGATAGCTTCTCATCGCACATCGCACGCTCGATCGCATCGCGGGAGGTCAAGTCATTGAAGTAGTCCTCAGCATCACTCGAATAACCATGCTCGCATTCCGAGACGAACTGCTCCCAGCGGGCAAGCAGATCGGTTGGCGATGTATCCCGCCACCGGCCCGATGCCCTCGTGAACTCAGAGAACACCGCATCGAAGGACTGTGAACTCGTCAACGGGCAGCCTCTCGTGAAAAGTATGTCGCGGGATCGTCAGGCCGGAAGAACGTGGTGATCTCCTCTCCATTTCTCATTCCGATACGCCCGCTGGCATCCAAGCGAATCACCACCCCGTCACTACGAGTCGCCTCCCGGGCTCCCGCTGGAAGCGGACCGCACATAAGGCTGCAGGCATCTGCAACATACTCCTCGAATCCGCCCTTGCGATCGTACTCAGGCATGTCCGGGGTTCGAGTCGGTTCACCTGCATCGTCCAAGCCGAGTACGTGCTTGTCATAGTGCTCATCCGCCGCTCCCGGCCTGAAGTTGCAGTTGTGCACAAGTACCGGAGTGTCGTCCGCGACCACGTAGTACGTGTGGGTGTCTTGAATGGTGAGGTTGTGGACGGTGGCGGGTTGGGTGTGGTTCTGGACGGTGGTGACCGTGGCTTGGGTGCCGTCGGGGGTGGTGAGGTGGTCGCCGGGGTTGAGGGATTCGGCGTTGGTCCAGGTTTGGGTGTCGGGGGTCCAGTAGGGGTGTTCGTCGGTGGAGGTGAGGGTTTCAGTGGCGCCGTCCTCGGTGGTGAGGGTGACGGTGGTGAGCTGTTTGGTGCCGGTGTTCAGGAGCTCGGCGGTGACCGTGCGGGGGATGGTCTCGCCCGTCTCTGGGTCGGTGGCCAGGACCTCGTCGCCGATCTCGACGTCCTCGATGGGCTTGGTCGTCCCGTCAGCCATCAGGACGTGCGTGCCAGGGACGAAACTGTTGCAGCTCGGGGCGTCGGAACCGTCAGAGCGCCGGTTCGCGTCGCCGATCTCGTCCAGGGCTTCGTCCGTCTTCCCGAACAACCTGCCGCCTGGAAAAAGGTCCAGCACCAGTGAACTGCAGCCCAGGGAGACCATGTCCTCCTGACAGTCGGTCACCGCTCCCCAGGGGTCGGGCACGAAGAGGTCCTTGACCGTGGAGGCCATCTCCCACGGGTCAAGCAACATTCCCTGGAGAGGGGCAATGGGATTCCAGCCGACCTGCTGCACCTCTCCGAATCCGGAGCTGGAGCCCGTGTCGGAGTAGACGGCGCTGCTGGTGGAGGAGGAACTGACCGGGGCAGTGGGCTTCGGGGGTTTCTGGCCGGAGCTGACATTGCCCGGTGTGGTCACGACGTCCGGGCGGACCGGGATGTACAGCTCCCCGGATGGGTCGGCAAAGGTGAGCGGGTTGTTGTTGGCGTAGGTGTAGCCATGGATCTGTTGCGGGTCGGTCAGGTCCATGATCGGGTCGAGCGAGACGAAGCGGCCCTGAGCCGGGTCGTACTCACGGGCCCCGAGATGGGTCAGGCCCGTCGAGGTGTCGCTGGTGCCACCGACGAAGCCGCGGGTGCCCGGCCAGGAGGCGGGCTGCTCGCCGCGAAGATCACCGAAAGGCAGGGTGCGGCGCTGTTCGAGCTCCAGGGTGGCCGCGTTGACCGCGAGTTGGGCGGTGCCGTGGTGGTCGGCGATGGTGAGGAAGACGTCCCCGTCGTTCTCATGCACGGCCGTGTGGCCGCCCCCGAGGTCGAAATAGCGGGTGGCCTCCGGAGTGGATGAGCCGTTCGGGAGGGTGACCTCGGTGTGGCCGCCCAGATAGAGGGTGGTCTCGGTCGGGGTACGGCCGATCAGACGGTTGCCCTCGGTGTCGTAGACGTACTCGGTCGTGCCCCCGTTGACCTCCTCGACCCGGGTGAGGTTGCCCTCGGCGTCCCAGGTGAGGGTCTGGGTATCCCCGCTGGTCTGGCGGCTGGTGGTGTTCCCGGACGCGTCGTAGTCGTACTCCTCCAGCGAGGTGACGCCCGGGGCCTCCTCGGTCACCGAGGTCAGGGTGTGCGGCTGGGCGGCGCCGGGCTCGGGGTAGTCGTAGGTGCGCTCGGTGTCCTGCTCGTGCAGATTCTCCGTGAGGCGGTTGCCGACCGCGTCGTAGGTGTAGGAGTGCCAGTACGGGGCCGGCCCGTCCATCGCCGAGGTCGAAGGCTCGTCCGCGCAGTCCTGCTGGCCCTGGGCCCAGGCCTCGGTCAGCCGGCGCAGGTAGTCGTACGCGAAGCACTGCACGTCCGTGCCGGTGCGGGAGACGTCGGCGGCGGACAGGACGTTGCCCGCCTCGTCGTAGGTGAACGCCTCGCTGCGGTCCCATCCGTCCTGGCCGAAGCGCTTGACCTGTGCCGAGGCCAGACGCTGAGTGCCCCACTCGTAGGTGTTGTTCACCCAGGTCGAGTTACTGTCCGGTCCCTGCGAGAGGTCGTATTGGAGCGGCTTCCCCGTGAGGCTGTGGCTGACCTCCGAGTCGAAGCCGGCGCCATAGGTACCCGTCTGCCAGAGCGTGCGGGCGTCGTACTCGAAGACGGCCGTGTTCCCCGGCAGTGCACCAGCCCCATCCCAGTGCTGGCCTCGGGGAAGTCCGGACTCGAAATACTCGTAACGTGTCTCGTAGGTACCGGCCAACTCGCCTTCGGTCTCGGGGATGACCGTACGTTCCCTGGTGGCACGGTACTGGTGGTCGTATTCGGGGATCTCGTGGCTGTAGGCCGCTCCGTCCGCGTAGCGGATGGACTCTGCCAGTTGGCCCTGGGCGCGGGCGACGGTGTCGTAGATCCATTCGGCGCGCAGCGCGCCGCTGGGTGAGTCGTCGTGGAGTTCGGTCTGGCGGCCGAGGTCGTCGTAGACGTACGCGAGGGTCTGGTCGCGGGCGTCGGTGCGCTCGACGAGTTGGCCGCGGTCGTCGTAGACGCTCGTCGTCTCGCCGGCGTCCGGGTCGGTGGTGGCGGTGGTGCGGCCCAGCAGGTCGTAGGTGTACGTCCACTCGTTGCCGGCCGGGTCGGTGACGGAGGACAGCAGCCCGGCGGGCGTGTACGCGTACGAGGTGGTGTCGAAGTCGGCGCCGGCCGTGGGCTGGTGGTGCTGGCGGAGCTCGGTGACCTGGCCGCGGGCGTCGACGAGCGTCGTGGTGGCGGTCTCGCCCTCGGGCGGGATCACGGTGGTGCGGTCACCGCCGTAGCCGGTGGTGGTGATGCCCAGCACGTCGACGCCGTCGCCGTTGCCCGCGACCTGGCGCGACTCGATCTCTCGTCCCAGCCCGTCGTAGCTGGTCCAGGTCTGGGTCTCGACGTCGAGCGCGTTCTCCGGGGAGAAGATCGTCTGGGTCGGGGCGCCGTCAGCGTAGTAGGTGGCGAAGGTCCTTTCGGCCAGGCCGCGTGCGTCGTAGAACGTGTCGGTCAGCAGCCGCCCGCCGTCCGGGCCAAGCGCCTGGGTCTGCCGCTCGCGCAGGAAGCCGTCGTACAGGACGTACGAGGTGGGGAGTTGCCCGCCGTTGTGACCGGGGGTGCGGGTGCCGACGGCGACAGGCTGGCCCTCGGTGACGCGGTAGGTGAACTCGTACGTGGGCGAGAAGCTCGTCGGGATGTTGTACCAGACCCCTCGGAGTCGCCCGAGGGCGTCGTACGTCTGGGTGGTGACGTAGTCGTTGGTGTCGGTGACCTTGGTGGGCAGGCCGCGCAACGGGTCCAGGTTCGTCGTGGTGCTCTGTGCCGTGGCGGGGTCGTCGGGATCGGCCCGCGGGGTGGTCTCGGTGACCGTGGTGGGGATGCCGGTCGCCGGGCTGTAACCAGTGGTCGTGGTGCGGCCGTCCGAGCGCGGGTCGCGGGTCACCGTGGAGCCGGTGGCGGTGACATCGGCGGTCAGGTCGGTTGCGGTGAGCTGGCGGCCGTAGTCGTCGTAGGTCGCGCCGGACTCCAGGTAGCTGGCCGTGCTGCCGTCGTGCTCGGCGATCACGGCGGTGGCGGTGACGTCGCCGGCGGTCGGGGCCTGGCCGTAGTCGCGGCCGTCGTAGGCATACCGCTCGTCCGAGATAACGTCCTCGGACCGGTCGGGCGTGGCGTCGCAGTTGACCGCGACGGTCTCGGCCCGCGAGGGCAGGACAAGCAGGTTGCCGGAGGAGTTGGTGGCGTAGGTGGTGCGGGTGCACCGGTCGTCGGCTGCGGCGGAGATGTCCCCACGGTCGTCGACGGTGGTGAGGCGGCCGGCGACGGTGTCGTAGGTGTTGATGACGCGGGTGGTGCGCCACTCGTCGCCCGCGCCTTCGTCCAACGAGGTCCAGGTGGTGGTGCGTTCGGTGCCCGTGAGATCGGCGGTGATCTCACCCCAGTCGCGGGAGTCGCTTGCGGTCTCGTGGTGCCAGGGGCGGGAGACCGACCTCTCCAGCACGTCGCCGCCGACACCCTCGAAGGTGACCGTGCGGTAGGCGAAGCCCTGGGCGGAGGGATGGTCGGTGATCGGATCGCCCTCGCCCGCGGGCAGGTCGACGGTGACGGACTTGGTGCCACCGGACGGGGACTGGCGGTCGCCGTCCATGCCGCGCAGGAAGTACGTGTCCTGCTGGGAGACCATCCCGTCGGTGCCCTGGCCGCCGGCCTGGACGCGGACCTGGCCGTAGCCGCGCCACTGTGACCAGGTCTTCTCCGACGCGGGGACCAGACCGTTGTCGTCGTCGTAGTGCCAGGCCGCGCCGCCCAGGTACTGGTAGCGGGTCACCTGGTCGGGGGCGCCGCCGGTGCGGTCGGTGGCGGTGACGGAGGTGACGACGTACTTGTTGAACCACTCCAGGTCCGGGTCGATGTCCACCCCGCCGCCGATGTACTGGGGGAAGCAGCGGGTGGTGTTCGTCTGCGGGGTGGGCAGATTCCCGGCGTTACAGACCGGGTCGGAGTACGCGACGTCGATCTGGCCGCCGTACTCGTCGGCGATGGTGGACAGCCGCTCCTTGATGAACGGGGCGTAGCCGTCGCCGATCTCGTCGAGGCGGTTGGCCAGTTGGGTGTAGGCGAACGTCGTCTCCGGCAGGGCGATCGTGGGCGTGGAGCTGGTCCCGGTGTGGCCGGTGTGCTGGATGCTTTCCAGGAGCAGCTGGTAGTCGACGTCGGACGTGCCCCAGCGGTGGGTCAACTCCCAGGAGTCGACGGGCTGGTAGGCGCCGGCCTCGTAGACCTGGGTGGTGACGGAGCCCAGGCGGAAGCGCGACCAGAACGTCGGCGAGAAGCGGCCGGCGTCGCAGGTGGCGCTCGCCCCGCAGTTGAGATCCCAGGGGGTGTCGTACCAGTACTGCTCGTTGTCGTTGATCGCGCCGGTGGTGCAGTCGATGTTCTCGTGCAGGCAGCGGGTGGCGTTGGCGAAGTCGACGCGGGCCAGCGGCTGCTGGGCGTAGAGGTCGCCGTCCGTCAGGCCGTAGTCGATGCGGTCCAGGAAGCCGCCGCGGATGTAGCGGGTGTTGTTGTCCTCGTTGAGGAAGCGGCCGTAGGAGTTCTGCTCGATGTTGTAGTAGTAGGCGACGGCGTTGCCGTGCGGGTCGACGACGTAGTCCAGGTTCCAGCGCCACGCCTGGTCGCACCAGGAGGAGGCGGTGGTGCTGGCGTGGCAGGGCTCGCCGGAGTCGTTGCCGTAGACCGGGGCGGTCCAGGTCGAGTCGGTCGCCTCGTCACCGGAGGACCAGCCGGGCAGGCGGTGGTAGCCGAAGTAGTACCGGGTGCCGTCCGGGGTGGTGACCTCCCAGTACTCGTTGTTGTTGTCGCCGTTGGCCCGGGCGTCGGCCGTGAGGCGGCGGATGCGGGTGCCGTCGTCCTGCTGCAGCTTCCACTCGTTGTCCGCGACGGGGACCAGCTCGCCGGCCGTGCCGTTGAGGGAGATGAAGGCGTTGTCGTACTCCCAGCACAGGTCGCCGACCTCGTTGCCGTCGCCGTTCTTCACCCCCTCCTCGGCGCAGGACTGATAGCGGCGCTCGATGTAGCCGGGCCACAGCTCGAATCCGTCGCCGGCCCAGGAGGACTGGTTGTTGGTGCCGCCGGTGCGGCCGTCGATGGAGCCGGAGGAGTACGACAGGCCGACGTTGGGCGTCAGGCCGCCGGGCACCTCGGGCACCGGCATGTCGTAGGACCAGGTGAAGTCGCCGGTGTTCAGGCCGACGTCCCACGTTCCGGAGGGCGAGAGCGGCGTGGCGGTGTAGTCGCTCTCCATGCTCTCCTCGTCGGCCGCGGCGGCGAGCACGAGCGGCTGCGAGGCGTCCAGCCCGACGCCCTCGGCGGTGAGGATCTGGCCCTCGGCGTCGTTGGTGGACTCCAGCGGAGTGCGCTCGCGGCAGGCCGGGTCGTCCGGCGTGTCCAGGGCGCAGGCGGGGAGTTGGTAGAGACCGAGCCGCGAGCCGAAGCCGCCGCCGTACGCCTCGGCGAACGTCGCGTAGTCCAGTTGGACGTCGACGGCGGAGTCCGCCAGGGTCTGTTCCTGTGTCTGGTCCTGGGCCTGGTCGGCCGCGGCCTGCTGCTCGACGGTGAACACCACGCCCAGAACGCCCGCGGCCTCGGTGCTCTCGCGGTCCAGCACCGTCACCTCGGCCGCGACGTCGCTGTCCTCGGCGGTGCGCGCGGAGTCGCCGTCCTGGGCGGTCCGGAGGGACAACGGAAGGTCACCGGCCTGGGTGAGGCCGTCGGCGTCGTCGTTCGACAGCAGCACGTCGGCGGGGGTGGACTCCGGCCACGCGGCCCGGGGGTCGCGCTCCGGTACCCGCGGGCCCTCCTCGACCGTCCGCTCCTCGACCGGGAGGCCGTCGGTCCCGTCAACCGGCTGCTCGGACTCGGGCAGCGGCGGCGGGCCGTCGTTCGCGAGCGCCGTCGTCGGCAGGGAGACGGCCTGGAGCAGAGAGCCGATCAGCATGAGCGTCGCGCCGTGCCCCAGGTACCGGCGCCACGTGCGGGCCCGGCGTCGCTGCCGTCTGTCGTTCATCGCGTACCTCGGCTCCTCGCTGGCTCGATGTGCGGTGAGAGTTCGGGCGTCGTCGTTCGTGGACTTCGTGCGTGCTGCTAGCTGGAAGGCGGAACCTCGGTGGGAGTGTCGGCAAACGCCATGGACAGCCACGCCACCTGCGCGCTGCTCAACGCCCCCTGAAAGGCCCAGACGTCGTCGATCGCGCCGGGCCAGTACTCGCCCCAGCCGCCGGTGTCGGTGCGGGCGCGGCCGACCTGGAGGGAGTGGTTGGCGGGGAAGGTGAGGACGTTCTCGGCCCAGGAGACCGAGCCGCAGGCGTCGTCCATCCCGCCGGCGCACGCCACCTCGGCGAGCATGCCGTTGACATAGAGCTGGGCCTGACGGCGGAAGCCGTCGTAGACCAGCGCCAGGTGGTTCCAGTCCCGGGCATCCAGAAAGCGGGCGTTGTCGACGCTGACCACCGTGGCCCCCGGATCGTCCTCGTCGGGCAGCACGATCTGCCAGGTGCCGCGCCCGTCCGCAGACTCGGGTTCGAAACGGACGGCGAACGCGCTGCGCTCCGCTCCCGCCGCGCTGAGCACCGTCGCGCCCGTGTCGGGGAGTGCGGCGGCCTGGGCCCAGGCGGTCACGGTGAAGCTGGCCGAGGTGTCCACGGGCACGGTTCCGGCCGAGGTGGCCGCGTGGTCGTCCACGCCGTCCAGCAGCAGCGCCCCGTCGTCCACGTTGCCGGGGCCGATCACCGGGCCGCCGCTCAGGTTCAACGCGGTGCCGGCGGCGGAGGAGTCCGGTGTGGTGCCGGCGTCGCTCTCCTCGAACTGCCACCGCCCGGCCAGCTGCGGGTTTTGCTGGAACAGTTGCTCGACCTCACCGGCCGTCGTCATCCGGTCGAACAGCCTCACGTCGTCGATCTGCCCGGCGAACTCTCCGGACGGGGTCCCGTCGCGGTGGTCGGCCGCGCCGATCGTCATCCGGCCGGTGGCGGTCCAGTGGCCGGTGAAGTCCTCGGTGGCCACCAGTTCGCCGTTGACGTACAGCCGCAGTTCCTGGGCGTCCAGGTCGTGGACGCCCACCACGTGCGTCCAGGCCCCCAGGCGGGCGTTCGCGCAGTCCGGATCGCCTGACGTGCAGGGCCACTCGCTGGCCTGCACCAACGACCCTTCCGCGTCGTCCGCCGTCCAACGACGGAAGGTCCACCCCCGGCCGTCCGGGGCGTGGACCAGGGCGAAGCCCCAGTTGGTGTCGGCGGTCTGCGCCGCGACCACCATGTTCTGGTTCGCCTTGTCCTCCGGCAGCCGCACCCATGCGGACACCGCGAACGACTGGAAGGTGTCCAGCACCGGCTGCTCGGTCGCCAGGTAACTGCCCGTGGTGGTGTCACCATCGAACGACGCGGAGGTACCGGAGACGCCCTCGCCGCCGAAGGTGACGTTGCCGTGGACATCGGCCGCCAGCGGTTGACTCGCGCCCGTCACGCTCGTGGCCTCGGCCGCCTCGTCGAGCGGCCAGACGGCCACCGCCGGGCGACCGCCGTCGGTCAGGGACTGCTGGGCGTGCAACTCCTCGACCTGGGACTCCGACAGCCAACGGTCGTAGAACCGGATCTCGTCCACCTCACCCGCGAAGAACTGCCCCGCCGTCTGTCCGGACAGCGCCGCCCCCAACGCGACGACGCCGCGTGCCTCCCACGGGCTGGTGAACGCGGTGGTGGCGGCCAACTGGCCGTCGACGTAGAGCCGGAGCTGGTTCAGGGGGCGGTCGGACACTGCCACCACGTGTGTCCACTCCCCCACCGTGGCGGCCTCGCCCTGCCGGGCCCGCGTCACGGAGGCGCTGGTGCTGTCGGCGGCGGGGACGGCGAAGGACCAGCCGCCCGTGCCCGGATCGACCGATATCTGGAAACCGTACGTGTTCTTCCCGGCCTGGGAGACGGCCGTGCCCGTGGCGGACACGCCTCCCTCGGGCAGCCGGGCCCAGAGGGAGACGGCGAAGCTCTTGGAGGTGTCCACCACCGAGGTCTCCGTCGCGGCGTAGCCGCTCTCCCCGCCCAACTGCAACGCGCCGCCGCTCACCCCGGCCGCGCCGGTCACCGCGTCACCGGCCAGTGCCGCCTCCCAGGGTTCCCCCTCACCCGAAGCACTGGGGGCGCCCGCCTCCTCGTCCAGGTCCCACACCGTCCGCTCCGGCGAGCCCGCCCGCACGACGAACAGGTAGGTGCGCGGCTCCGAACGGTTACCGGCCTCGTCGTACGCCGCGACCGTCACCCAGTTGACGCCCACCTTCGGCGGCGCGAGCCGCACGGTACGCGCCGCCCCGTTCGTCGTCGCGACCTCGTTCGCCGCCCGCGGATCGGAGTTCAGGCCGTACCGGTACCGGTTCGCGTCGGAGGCGGGCGAGTCGAAGGTGAAGTCGCCGTACCGCCCCAGGCCGTCATGCCACCCGTCCTGCGGGTCCGCCGGATCCGCGGCCGGATACTCCGGCGAGGTGACCGTCGGCGCCCTGGGGACGTTGGTGTCGAGGTGGAAGGTGCACCGCGAGGGCGATCCGCTGGCCGACCACGGCGAGGCCCGCTCACCGTCGTGGGACCGGGCTTCCCACTGCACCCGCCCGTTGTCCGGCAGCCTGTCGGGCAGCGTCACGTTGAAGGTGGAGCCGGAGTTCTTGAGCGTGCTCAGCCCTGACTCCCAGCGCACGACGTTTCCTTGGCCGTCCCCGTTGTCCCACAGCGCACGGAACTCGACCCGCACCTTGTCACCATCCGGGTCCGTGACGTTGGTGGCGTAAATCTCGCCCACGCTACGTACCAGAGTCGGGTCGTTCGCGGGCGCGCACTGCCCGCCGTACTCCATCAGCAGCTGGCTCGTCTTGATCTGGGGCGGTGGGCGGTTGTACTTGACCCGGAGGTACGCATCATCGGAGAAGCGCTTCCAGCCCAGCCGGTCCGACTCGTTCGTGGCCTGCATCCCCAACGTGAGGGTCGACCAGTCCGCGTCCGCCGCCTGCTGCACCGCGGGAAGGACGTTGAACTCCGCGTCCCTCGCCGCGCATCCGTCGTACCCGTAGGCGAAGCTCTGGGTGTCCAGCCGGTCGATCCAGAACGCGTCGTTGTTCTGGGAGTCCCACGTCGTCCCTGAATCGATGCCCTTCGTGCGCCACACCTGTACCTCACGGTCTGTGCAGGAGGCGGAGTACACGTTGGGGACTCTGAACTGGGCCTCGAGGATCTTGGTTCCGCCGAAACGAGAGACCGGCAGGCGGTAGAACAGCCGCTTCAGATCTTCCGGCGCGCAGTACTCCCACCCGCAGTAGCCCAGACCGGCGTTGTTCTCGCCGTTGAACTTCCACTGCGGCGAGTCGTTCCAGTACCGCGACACCATCGTCCACGCCGACGCGCCCGGCGTGTGCCACTGCGGATCGATGAAGACCGGGTACCGCGTCTCCTCTCCCCGCAGGATGTCCGGGTCGGGGGTCAACGCGAGCGAGGTGTCCGTCACCTCGACGGCGACCCGACCCTGGCGGGCGGACTCGTCCGAGCCCACCTCGGAGGTGTCGACGGACGCCGGCTCGGCCTCCGCACCGGTGGTCGAGTCCCACATCAACGGTGCCGGGGCCTCGAACACCGCGTTGCCGGCGCCCTCGTCCACTGCCTCCACACCGCCGGCGTCGGTCACCCGCACGTCCATGCCCGCCGCATCGAGGCCCAGCGTCAGCTCGTCCAACTCGGCGCTCTCTGCCGCCTCAGCGGAGTTCACGACGAGCAGCTGGGTGAACCCGTCGGGGCCGGCCCCCATCCGCAGGTCAACGTCCGGCAGCACGTCCCGGTACACCGCGTCCGAGCCATCGAGTTCGGGGGCCGGGAGCGTGCCGGGCCAGCTGAGCTCCAGCGTCCGGCCCGCCCGGGTCATGCGGACCAACGGGTCGTCCGCGCCGCCGCCGGAGAACGCCAGGTCGACGGTGGCCACGGCCGGGGCGACCATGCCGTCCTCATCCACCGCCAGCGTCGTGTCGATGTCCCGCCACTCGCCGTCCACCCTCGCCCGCACCGGGCGCAGATACTCGCGCGCCTCCAGCGTCCCGTCCGGGTTGGCGAAGACCTCGCTGCTCTCGCCGCGTGCCGAGAGCACCTCGACGGGCTCACCGGTCCGCTGGGCCTCCTCCAGCGCCGCCTCTTCGGACGCGGCACCGGGCTCGTCGTCCGTCCCGGCATCCGCCTCGGCGGTCTGGGACGCCTCGCGTGCCGGCGCCGCGTTTCGCGCCACGGCCGGCTCGGCAACCCCCAGCAGCCCGACCGTCAGTGCCCACCCCAGACCACCGACGACCGCAGCGCGCACGAAAGTCACATGCCCTCCCCAAGGTCCCCACCCAGTACGCTCGTTCACGAACGTCGCAAGGAGATTAGGGATGCATCGCACACATGTCCAGACCGACAGGATCCGACAAACCGGGGTGACGCAGGGCGAATTCGTCCTCAAACATGGACATGATCACAGCGGGGCACCGTCCACGTGGACGGTGCCCCGCTGCCTGTTGGGTTGTGCGCTCGGGCGGCTCGGTTCAGAGGTTGCCGACGCCCGCGCCCGCGGTCACGATGCCGGGGATGTCGGCCGCCGGGTCGAGGGTGTAGGCGTAGGACGGGTCGCTCACCGAACCGCCCTGCTGGCCCTCGCCCGAGTTGACGAACTCGTTGTCACGGGCCACCAGGGAACCCTCGGACGAGGAGCCCTCGCCGAGGTGGAACGGGTCGATCGTGTCCTCGAAGAAGTTGCCCTCGACGAGCACGCCCGCGTCCTGGGTGGAGGCCACGCCGTAGCCCTCGCCGCTGCCCACGTCCGCGTTGCCGACGTTGAGGTAGTAGTTGTTGTAGACGTGCACCGGGTTGCCGAAGCGGACGCGCGGGTTGCGCTGTCCAGTGCCGTCGAACCAGTTGTGGTGGTAGCTGACGTGCAGCCGGCCTGAGTCCTCGGAGGCGTTGTCGTCGCTGTGGCCCACGAGGGAGTTCTTGTCCTGGTCGTGGTAGTGGTTCCAGGACACGGTGACGTTGTCGGCGCCGTGCTTGATGTCCGTCGCCCCGTCGCTGGCGTTCGAGATGTCGTTGTGGTCGATCCACACGTTGGTGGACTCGTCCACGTTGATGGCGTCGTCGCCGGCGCCGGTGAACGTGAGGTTCTGCACGATCACGTTGTCCACCTGACGGATGTTCAGGCCGCCGCCGGAGATGACGCCCGACGTGCCGGATCCGACGATGGTCTTGTCCGAGCCGACCCGCACCATGTCGTCGAGTTGGATGGTGCCGGTGACCTCGATCTGCAACGCGCCGTCGCTGTTCACCAGTTCCTCGAACTCCGACGCGCTGGAGACCTGGACGACGTCGCCGCCCGCGCCGCCGGTGGTGGCGGCGCCGTAGCCCTCGGGGGTGCCGACCGCGAGCGTCTCCGCCGCCGCGGGCTCGCTGGCGTTGCCGTTCCAGGCGGTGAGCCCGCCGACGGTGGCGGCGGCCGCGACCACCGCCACGACACCGCCCAGCCTGAATCGTGCGCTCGTCCTGCGCATGGGAATCTCCATCCGGTGTGGGGGTCCGGTGTTGCCGGTGCCCTGCGGCTGTCGGCACCGTGCAGGCGATGCTAGGCCGGGGCCCGTGGACGATGACGGTCCCCACGTGGACTATCACGCGCGCCAGGGTGAGGGCCGGCGCTCAGGGCCGGTAGTAGAGGCTGCCGTCCCTGGTGCGGGTCAGCAGGCGGGACTCGACCAGATAGCGGCGCAGCGCGGCGTAGTCGTCGTGGACGGTGAGCAGCGCCTCGTTGACCTCCTGCTCGGTGTAGGGCCGGTCCGGGTCGAAGAGCGTCCTGGCCAGGTGCGTGAGCAACTGCTCCCGGCGGGCGGCCTTGCGGGGGATGGCGATCAGCCGGCCGCGGGCGAAGAGCGCGGAGACGTCGTGGGAGGTGGGGTCGTGGGAGGTGGGAGGGGTGGGCGAGTCGGACATGGCGGCAGCCTGGCAAGCCGGGCGAGCACCGGCAACCGGGATTCCCACCCCACAAGGAAACGATCGTTCACGTACATGGACAGTGTCCGCCATGCTGACAGATGCCGGTGGGCAATGGTATGACGATTGACATGAATCTGAGGCGACGGGCGTTCATGGGTGCGATCGCGGCCGGCACCGGACTGGCGGCGACGGGTGCGGGTGCGACCGCGCGGGCGACGGGTCGAGAGGAGAGGCGAGAGGAGGAGGGAGCGGCGTCGATGAACGACGACTACGACGGCTCCGACCTGTGGCTGCGCTACGTGCCGGTCAGCGATCCGGGCCTGCTCCGGCGGTACCGGAAGGCGGTGACCACCGTCATCGTGGAGAACGCCGACCGCGACAAGGTGTACCGCCACACCCCGGACCTGGCCATGGCCCCGGGGTCGACCGAGCGGCTGATGGAGAGCACCCTGGAGGCGGCCAGGGAGGAACTGGTCCGCGGCCTCAGCGGGTTGCTGGACCGGAGGGTCCGGGTGGAGTCCCGTCCTGGACACCACATCCCGGACGGTGCGGTGATCGTGGGCACGCGGGACAGCTCGGCAACCGTCCGGCGTCTGGTCCCCGCCGAGGACCTGGCCGCCCTCGGCGACGCCGGCTACCTCGTCCGGTCGCTCTCGGCGGGCCCGCACGAGTTCACCGTCATCGCCGGCGGCACCGCCGTGGGCGCCCTCTACGGCGCGTTCGCCTTCCTGCGCCTGCTGCAGACCGGCAAGCCCGTGACGGACCTCGACATCGCCGACCGCCCCAGGGTCGCGAACCGCCACCTCAACTACTGGGACACCGAACGCCTCTACGCCGGCAACGACGAGTCCGGCACGGGCGGCCTGAACGGCGAGAACGGCGCGATCTTCAACTTCGCCGCCACCGGCGCCAGCGCCGACCTGAACCTGCCGCTCATCCTCGACCGCTACCTCGTGGCGGCGCGCGCCATGGCGTCCGTCGGGATCAACGGCATCACCATCAACAACGTCAACGCCAACAACGCCTACCTGACGCCGGAGTACATAGCGCAGGAGGCGGCGCTGGCCGACGCGCTGCGGCCCTACGGCATCAGGCTCGCCCTCTCCATCAGGTACGCGGCGCCCACGGACCCGCGGTTCGCGCCCGACACCCTCACCGAGGAGCAGATGGCCCCGGTCGACGCCGACTTCCAGGCGTGGTGGAACCGGAGGGCCCGGCAGATCCAGGAGTCCATCCCCGACTTCGTCGGCTTCACCGTGAAGGCCAACTCCGAGGGCCAGCCGGGCCCGCAGGACTTCGGCTACGACCACGGCGACGGCGCCAACGGCATGGCGGTCGCGGTCGCGCCGCTCGGCCTGACGATCTACTGGCGCACCTTCGTCTACAACCCGGACGTGGACACCGACCGACTCAAGCGGGCCTACCTGGAGTTCGGCCCCATCGACGACGAGCCCCAGCCCGACGGCTCGCACGGCCGCTTCCTGGAGAACGTGTTCCTGCAGACCAAGAACGGCCCCCTGGACTTCCAGGCCAGGGAGCCCATCCACCCGATGTTCGGCCGCATGGCGAACACCAACCAGGCGATCGAGCTCCAGATCACCCAGGAGTACACCGGGCAGAGCCGGATGCTCTGCTTCCTGGCTCCCATGTGGGAGGAGATCCTCAAGACCGACACCCACGCCACCGACGACCAGGGGCGGCCGCTCGACCACCGCCTGGTGGGCCATGTCGTGGACGGAACCGCCCAGGGCCACTCGGCCACCTCCATCGTCGGCGTGGCCAACCTCGGCAACGCGGACAACCTGACCGGACACCACTTCTCCCAGGCCAACTTCTACGCCTTCGGCCGCCAGGCCTGGGACTGGACGCTGGACTCCGCCGACCTCGCGGACGACTGGGTCCGGATGACCTGGAGCGGCGACGAGGACGTCGTCGACGCCATCGTGGGCATGATGATGGGCTCCTGGGAGGCGCTGGTGAGCTACCAGACCCCGCTCGGCATCGGCCACCAGTTCACCGCCGACGTGCACTACGGGCCCGGGCCCTCGGAGTCGGACCTGCCGCGGGAGGACTGGAACCCCACCTACTACAACCAGGCGGACAGCGTCGGCCTCGGCTACGACCGCTCCCCCACCGGAAGCGACCTGACCGCCCAGTACTTCCCCGCCCTGGCGGCCGAGTACGGGAGCATCGACACCGTCCCCGAGAACCTGATGATGTGGTTCCACCACGTGCCGTGGGACCACCCGATGCGCAGCGGCCGGATCTTCTGGGACGAGCTGGTCGACCACTACTACTCCGGCGTCGAGTACGTCGGCGGGATGCGGCGGACCTGGGACTCCCTGGAGCCGGCGATCGACGCCCGCCGCTTCGCCGAGGTCAGGGCGAAGCTCGCCCTCCACGAGGTGGACGCGGCCGACTGGCGGGACACCTGCGTGGGCTACTGGCAGCAGTTCAGCGGCCGGGAGATCCCCGACCAGTAGGCGAGTTGCTCCCGCGCGGCGCGGGTGCCGGGGTGCCCCGGCCCCTGCGCCCGCTCCCGGTCGCGGAGCAGCGCCGTGAACGCCGCCACGGCGGCGACCGCGTCGCCCGCGGTGCCCCGCCAGTGCGCGAGGTCGTGGCGGGAGTCCAACACACCCGGATGGGCCGGGCCCTGCGCCCGCTCGCGGTCGGCGACCAGCGCCTCGAACCCCGCCACGGCGCCCGCGGCGTCGCCCGCCCTGCCGCGCCAGTGCGTCAGGTTGTGCCGGGCGACGAGCGTCTCCGGATGGTCCTCGCCCTGTGCTCGCCTCCGGTCGCGGACCAGCTCGCCGAGGATGGCCACGGCACCGTCCGCGTCCCCCGCCACCCCCGTCCAGTGACCCAGGTGGTGCCGGACGTCGAGGGCGTCGGGGTCGTCCTCCCCCTGCACCCGCCTCCGGTCGCGGACCAGTTCCCCGAGGATGGCCACGGCACCGTCCGCGTCCCCCGCCACCCCCGTCCAGTGACCCAGGGCGTGCCGCGCCGCGAGGACCTCGACGTGGTCGGGTTCCAGCACCTCTCGTGCGAACGCGACCATCAGGCCGTAGCACGTCACGGCCTCCCGCGGGCCTTCGGTCTCCCCCAGCCAGTGCGCGTGGGCGTGCCAGGCCGCGATCGCGTCGGGGTCGGCCGGCCCCAGCACGTCCACCCGGTCGCGGGCCAACCGCGCGTACTCCGCCACGGCGGCGCGGCCGTTCCCCGATCTGCCCCGCCACAGGGCCAGGTTGTGCCGGGCGTCGAACGCGTGCGGGTGACGGTCACCCAGCCGGTCCGCGACGGTCGCCGTCAGGCGCTCGAAATGGCGGACGGCGGCCTCCTCACGGCCGGACGCGCCGAGGCTCTCGCCCAGGCGGTAGAGCACCTCGTGGGCCTCGCCGCCGTGGTACAGGGCCGCGTCGGCCCATCCGGTCAGCGTGCGGGCGCTGGCGCGCAGCGCCTCGGCGAGCGCCGCGTCGTACTCGGTGGCGGGCCAGGTCTCGACGAGGGCGTTCGCGACGACGCGGGCGACCCGGTCGCGCCGGTCGGGCGGGAGGTCGTCCCGGGTGACCCGTTGCACGAGCGGGTGGACCCGAACGACATGGGGCGACGACTGTGGATAGTCGTCGACCAGGCTGAACCGGTGCAGCACCCGCAGCGCCGCCCTGACCTCGTCCGGCGAGACCGTGCCCCGCGCACCGGAGCCGCCGGGACGGCCGGGATCGCCCGGGCCGCCCGGACCACCCGGGCCGCCAGGGCCGTCCCGCCGCTCGGTGAGGAACGCCCGGACAGCCGCGCTCGTCAGCACCTGGACGGGAACGCCGTTCGGGTCGAGGAACGCGGCGACCTCGATCAGCGGGCGCGCCAGCCCGGCGGGGCGCGCCCGGTCGGCCAGTTCGGTGGACAGGGACCAGACGGCGGGCAGCGCCCTGGGGTAGTCGTCGGGGAGTCCCGAGGAATCCGGGAACGCGTCCGCCAGGGCCCGCGCCCGGTCGTTGAGCACCTCGCGGTGTCGGGCGCAGGACAGTCCGCTGTCGACCAGACAGGCGACGGTTTGGGACAGCGCGAGCGGCAGCCGGCCGAGGTCCCCGGCGAGGGCCGCCAGGTCGTCGTTCGGTTCCCGGCGGCCGTGCGCCGCCAGCGCGTTGGCCAGATAGCAGGTCGCCTCCTCCTCGGTGAAGTAGCCCACGTCCACCCGGTGCCGGTCGCCGCCGGCCAGTGCCGCGTCCCGGCGACGGGTGGTGATCAGCACCCGCCCGGAGGGGCTGGCGGGCGGCCACAGCCCCCGCAGGTCGGCGGGCTCCAGAACGTCGTCGAGGACGACGAGCCAGCGACACGGGTCGGTGCCCGCGCGCTTCGGCTCCAGCCATTCCAGGAACCGGCGCGCCGCCTCTTCCGGGTCGGCGGTGTCCGCGCCGATGGCCAACTGCGCGGCGCGTGCGTAGCCGGTGACGAGGTCGCCCCTGCCGCTGGCGGTGATCCACACCAGCAGGTCCACGTCCGGAAGCCGCGTGCGGACGTGCTCGGCGGCGATCTGGGTCTTGCCGACGCCGCCCATGCCCACCAGCACGTGCCACGGCAGCGGCTCACCGTCCCGCGCCTCGGGCGGCTCCAGACGGGCCAGGGCGTCCCGGTGTTGAAAGACGCCGGCCCGCCGGGGCACCAGGCCGACCTGGAGCGGCCACGGTCCGGGACCCGCCGGGGAGTCCCGGACACCGCGGCGGGCAGGGCTGGTGGTGCGCGCCGGTCCGTTCAGCCCTTCGACGGATCCGGCGTCGAAGGGAAATGCAGGTGAACACCGCCGCTGTTGACGCCGGACACGATCGCCCCATGGTTGTCGCGGATCCGCACGTCCCGCGTCACGGCCACGCCGCGCACCGGGTCCTCGCCGACGTGCTGTTCGACCAGACGAGCCAACTCGCGGGCGGCCTCGCGACGTTCGGACGCATCCAGGCTCACCAGCAGATCCTCGAAACGGCGCCGCCACGCCTCACGTTCGCGGCGCCGGACCGGATCGTCGTCGGCCGCACCGGAACCCCGCAGCGCGGCCGCCGTCGCGTCCAGCCGATCTCGTTCCTCCCGCTCGCGCTCGGCCCCGCCCCGACCGAAGCACCGGGCGGCCGACGCCCGTACGGCGACCCACGCGTCCGTGCCGGCCGCGGCCGCGACGGCCGCGCCCCCGCCCGCCGCCAGCGCGACCAACGCCTCGTCGAGCATCCTCGGTTCCTCCCTCGCCGGGCTACTCGTTCCAGAGGGTTCTACCCGGTTCCTGGACGCTCGTTCGCAGCTTTCGTATCGTCGATGCGGGGTCGGGAACCGGAGGGGGCGCCCGGGAGCGGGCGGCCTCCCTCGCGAGAATCCGTCGCGCGGCCTTCCGCGGCGAACCGCAGGAGCCGTCGAGAGGTTTTCTCGCCCGAACGGGTTTGACAGAAACCCGTCCGGGCGGACGGGTTCGACAGAAGACCGCCGCACGGTCGGCCGCTTTCCGGGACCGCGTCGGAATCCGCCATTCGCGCGCCGATGATGCGGTGAACGCCGTCCTCTTCTGTGTGGGCTGAGACACCCGAGGCGTTGTGCGGGCGCGAAAACGGTCTGCGGGTGAGCGCTCGTGGCGCGCGGTGGGAGAACGCGCCCGCGACCGGCTCCGCGCCCTCGCCGCGCACCTCCGTGCCCCGTCACGCCGATATGGCCAACTCGCTTGTGCGACGCGACAGTTGACTAGCTCCCGGCCAAAAAGCGAAGAGCCGGGACAACGTTCACCGAGGAGGAGTTTTGGCAGTCAAGCGCTTCCTACTCACCGCGTTGGCCATCGTCGGCATAGTCGTCTCCGGCGCCGTCTCCGGCGCCGGCACGGCACTGGCCGCCCCGGCCCAGGAGCCCGGGCCGGCCGACGCGAGCGTCCTCGTCAGCAGGTTCGACAACGGCAGCTTCGAGTACCCGATCGCCCAGGCGGGCTCGTTCACCACGTACCAGGCCGGACAGTCCCTCGGACCGTGGGAGGTGACGAGCGGGGCCGTGGACCTCGTCGACGACGGACTCTGGCAGGCGGCCGAGGGCAACCAGTCGCTCGACCTCAACGCCGGGATCCCCGGGGCGGTGTCGCAGACCTTCACCACCACCCCGGGGGAGACCTACACCGTCACCTACGCGCTGGCCGGGAACCCGGCGGGCGGCCCGGCCGTGAAGACCGGCCGGGTGCTCCTCGACGGCCAGAACATCCAGGACTTCTCCTTCGACGTCACCGGCAAGTCGTTCACCGACATGGGGTACATCAAGCGGCAGGTGACCTTCGTGGCCACCGCCGCGACCACCACGCTCGGGTTCGCCAGCACCACCCCGAACAGCGCCTACGGACCGGTCGTCGACGACGTGCTGGTCACCACCTGCTCCTGCCCCTGCTGATCCGACCGCCGGACCCACCATCGTGAAGGCCCCGGCACGCGTGCTCGTTAACCGAGCCGCGTGCCGGGGCCCCGACGGTCCTCAGAGGCTCAGAAGCAGGAGGACGCCGACCAGTACTTGCTCGGGTCGTGCGCCACGTGCGCGTGGTCACTGTGTCCGGGGTAGCCCGGGCCGAGGATCTCGCGGAAGCCGTGGTAACGGGCCTGCCGGACGAGCGTGCACAGCGAGTGGGTGCCGGTCATGTCGGCGGCGTCGCCGTACAGGTGGCGGCTGGTGGAGGCGCCGCCCGCCGCGCTGTTGCAGGAGTACGAGCGGAAGCCACTGCTGATGGTGATCGGGTCGTCGCCCAGCGCGTGCCGCAGCGCCTCCAGCTTCCACATGGTCACCAGGGCGTTCGCCTTCGCCGTGGAGGCACTCACCGCGCCGCCCGACCAGGTCGAGTTGCACGTGTTCAGCTCGGCGTAGCTGAAGTGAATCGGGGTGCAGTCGTTGTCCTGGAGCGCGTAGAGCTTGTTGAACGTCTCGGATCCGGCGACGCCGTCGACCGAGAGGTTGTACGCGTCCTGGAAGCGACGCAGCGCGGACTCGGTGTGGGGGCCGAAGACGCCGTCGATCGCCAAGGTCGAGTCGTAGCCGGGGTAGCCGGCGAGGCGGATCTGTAGCTGCCGCACCGCCTCGCCCCGGTCGCCTTCCTCGAGCGTGCCGCTCCAGGTGTAGCAGCCGTCCGCCTGGGCGGTCCCGGCCGTGCTCACCGAGAGGGCCACCGAAGCCGTCGCGAGCATGACAACAGAGAGAACGATCCGTATCACACGTCTGAACAACGCTTCCTCCGTGAGGTGGTGAAGAAGTGTGCGCGAATGTGAAGGGCTTACGGATCAGTAGCTTGGCCGAACAATCAACGCGCGTCAACTCCCACCCCGGCCGGCGACGCGCCCGCCGGGTGCGGCACGAGGCGGGCGCGCGCACCGGCGGCCAGCGCCGTTCGCGTACCGTACCGGCTGCACGAACACCGAAACGGCAACGCTGGGGAACGAGATGAGAACTCCGAAGTCGACGGTCACGCGCGGAGCCGGCCGCATATGCGGGCTCGCCGTGGCGGCGGCGCTCGCCATGACGGCCTGCTCCGACGAGTCCGAGGAGCCGACGGACACGACGTCGGAGACCGGCGAGTCGCAGCGGGCCGACGAGTCGGAGGAGGCCGGCGACGAGCCGGCGGACGACGCGGCCCAGGACGAGCAGACCACGGGCCAGGCGACGGGTCAGGCAACGGCCGGTGAGGCGGTGGCGACATGGGTCACCGCGATCATCGAGGACCAGCCCGTGGACGCCTGCCTCGCCATGGGAACGCCGGGCGCCGACGGCGCGCACGTGGCCAACACCCGCGAGATGTGCCAGGGCGACAGCCCCGAGGCCGTGGAGGCGCGGGAGGGCGTGAGCTCGCTCCGCGAGTCGTTCACCCCCGAGAACCCGGGGAACCCGCCCGTCGTGGAGGCCGCCGGGGGCGCGGAGTCCGGCGGGACGGCGACGTTCGACGGGGAGCAGGTCACCGTGGACGGCCAGCCGCTGACGGACGTCGTCGTGTCGAACTCCACCGGAGTGGAGCCAGGCCAGATCGGCATCGGGATCGACGCCACCGAGATCGACGACCGGTGGTACGTGACCGACATGAACATGTCCTTCGGCTGACCCCGGCGGCGGCTCCCCGCGCCCGGGCTCTCCGCGCCGCCAGGAGTGGCCGGCGCGGGGAGCCGGGAGGACCGCGGGGGTCCGGGTCAGCCGACCGGCCTCAGCATCCAGCGTCGGTCCGACTGGCCTCCGGTGTCCTCCGGGGTGTTCCGAATCACGCCGATCTTCCAGCCGCCCCAGGTGTGGAACGACCCCTGCGACCGCAGCAGGTACTCGCACGTCGGGGACGCCGCCACGCAGGCGTACGCCTCCGAGGTGGTGCCGCCGCGGAAGTCCCATGCCTGGTTGGGGCTCTGGTTGCACGTGTAGAGGTGGATGATGCCCGTCAGGCGTCCGCTCCTGTTGTCCGCGTCCAGGCACCTGTTGTAGGACATGCTGCGGACTTCCATGTACTGCGAGCCGTGGGCGGGGTCGGTCGGCTCGAACCACCACTGGGCCGCGGCGTCGTTGCAGCTGCCGACGTACACC
The DNA here is from genome assembly GCF_039871525.1 of Streptomyces sp. B6B3. Lineage (NCBI taxonomy): Bacteria > Bacillati > Actinomycetota > Actinomycetes > Kitasatosporales > Streptomycetaceae > Streptomyces > Streptomyces sp. B6B3. The sequence goes on from NZ_JBDPLU010000007.1 coordinate 358,996, forward strand.
GCGATGTCCCCGGTCGCCGGGTCGATCTGCGGCCCGGCACGCAGGCAACTGTCGTAGGAGAACCTGGGCCTGATCTGGTAGACGCCGGCCGGCACGGCGACCAGCGGCGAGACCTCCTCCAGTATCAGATCCGTGGTGGCGGGCGCCGCGGTGGCGGGCGCCGCGGTGGCGGGCGCCGCGGTGGCGGTGCCGAGCACCGCCAGCCACCCGGTCATGAGGGCGATGACCGTGGTCAGCAGCGTGCGGAGCCGTCTGTGACGTGCCATGGAGAAGCCTCCCGCGGGGTCGATGGCAAAGGTCCCGTCCAGCCCGGGGCCGGCCCGCCCCACGTCCTCGCCTCATCCGACGACACGGGCCGGCCGCTTCGGGCTGATCGCGTAACGCCGTACGCGTCTCCGGAGCATCGCAGGGCCCCACGGCCGGTGTCTTCGTCATCGAGCGCAAGTCAGACGGCCACCCCGACCCCGGATATGACAGAGTCCGCAACTCCCGCATCCGCCCCGCTGATCCGGCCCACCACCGGGGTCACCGGTCAGGCCGTGAAGAAGTCCGCCAGGGCGCGGGCCACCCGGAGCGGCTCGGGCAGCCGCCGCGCGTCGGCGAACCGGGCGAACCGGGCGGCGAAGGCGGGAACGGCGGCGGGCTCGACGGTCAACTCGCCGCCCGACGGCCGAGCCCGGGCAGGTCGGCCCGGGCAGGTCGGCCCGGGCAGGTCGAGCCCAGGGGGCGCTCAGCGTCCCTCGACGACGAAGGCCCTGATCGCCTCGACGGCGCCGCCGCGCGCCCATTCGGTGAAGGAGGAGGAGAGCATCAGCGTGTCGGCGGACTGGGGGTCGCGGAAGCGCCGCCGGCTGATGCCCTCCCTGATGTGCCGGTGTGCGCCGCGCACCACGTCGACGTTCTCGCCGGCGACCACCACCGTCTCCACGCCGGTGAGATTGGCGATGGTGGCGACGAGCATCCCCAGCGCCCAGCCCGCCTGGCGAACGATGTCCTGGCACACCGCGTTGCCGTCCGCGGCCTGGGCGGCGATCTCGTCCACCGTCACCGTGCGGTGCAGTCCGTACGCGGCGGCCGAGAGGACCGCCTCCGTCGAGAGGTACGACAAGACGCAGCCCCGGTGCCCCGCCGCACACATCGGGCCGCCGGGATCCAGAATGTGGTGCCCGAACTCGATGACGCCCTTCTCGGCGAACTGCAGGACGCGGCCGTTCAGGCAGAGGGCGTATCCGATGCCGGGCCCGATGGTCACCAGGGCGAAGTCCGGGAGGCCGCGGGTCACCCCGAACCAGTGCTGGCCGTAGGCGAGGGCGAAGACGTCGTTGCGGACCACGCACGGAATGCCCATGGCGTCGCTCAGCAGGGATCTCAGGGGAACCTGCCACCAGTCGAGCCAGGGCGCGTCGAACAGCGCGGGCTCCGGCGCGCGATCGCCGCCCGACGCGCGATCGCCGCCCGACGAGTTCCCGCCCATGGTGAATCCCGCGGCGACGGGCGGCCTGCTCTCCCGCGCGAGCCGGTCCATCAGTGCCCTGGCCTGCGCGGCGACCCCTTCCGGCGTGCGGACGTCGAGCGGCTCGGAGTGCTGCGCGACCACCTCGGCCCGCAGATCGGTGATGACTCCGTGCATCCAGTCCGCCGTCAGCTTCGCCCCGAAGAAGTGGAAGTCCTTCGCGACGATGTCCAGCGGGAGGGTGGGGCGGCCGTTGTTCGGGTCGTGCAGGATTTCCCGTTCCACCAGGAGCCCGGACTGCACGAGGGGCTTGGTGAGGCGGGTCAGGCTGCCGGTCGACAGACCCAGCAGGCGGGCGAGCTCGGTCCTCGACCGCGGGCCGGTGACCAGCAGTTCCCTGATGATGGGGCGGGCGGGCTGGGAGACGGAGTCCCACGCCTCGATCGTCGGCTGACTGCCGCTCTGCTCGGAAGCTACGTGCACAGGCGCAGCGTACAAGCACTCGATTAGCTTCTGTGAAGCCATCCCTCATCCAGACGAGAACGGACAGAGAGAAACGGAAATCTCCGAAAAGGAGAACTCCTGCGCGTCAGCCACGGAGTCCTCCGCTGATCATGTCCAGCCGCCAGAAGCGCTGGAGGAAGAGCAGCAGCGCGATGAGCGGGATGATGGACACGGCCGTGCCGGTGATGGCTATGCCGTACAGCGACGGTTCTCCCGAGCCCTTCGACAGCACCGTGTAGAGACCCAGATTGATGGGGTACTTGCTCTCGTCGGCGAGCATGATGTACGGCAGCAGGAAGTTGTTCCAGTTGCTCACGAACTGGAGCATGAAGATGGTGACCATTCCGGGAAGCATCATGGGCAGCCCGATGGTGGTGAAGATGCGGTACTCGCTGGCCCCGTCGATGCGGGCCGACTCGATGAAGGAGGCCGGTATCGAGGCGTCGGCGTAGATACGGGCCAGGTAGATCGCGAAGGGGGATATCAGGCCCGGCAGGAGTACCGACCAGTAGCTGCCGACGATGTCCAGTTCGGACATGATGAGGTACTGGGGAATCGCCAGCGTCATGCCGGGCAGCAGCACGCCCGCGAGAATCATGTAGAAGAGCGCGTTGCGGCCACGGAAGGAGTAACGGGAGAAGGCGTAGCCGGCGGCCGCGGATATCACGGTGCACAGCAGCGATCCCACGCCCGCGTAGAGCAGGCTGTTGAGCGCCCACTGGCCGTACAGCCCGTCGCTGTAGGCGAAGAGGTCGCGCAGGTTGTCCACCAGGCCGTCGCCGGGCTGGAAGGTGAAGGTGGAGAAGAGGTCGGACTGCGACTTGGTGGCCGCGATGACGATCCACGCGATCGGGACCAGGCAGTAGAAGGCGCCGATCAACAGGACGACGGTGGGGAGGAGCTTGGCGCGGTGGTGGGCCTGCCGTGTCGCGGGCCGGTCGGCCCGCGGCGGCGTCGGCCGCCGGGTCCGCGCGGTGCCGCGGGTGGTGGTCTGGGCGCTCACTGGAAACCTCCGAACGCCCGGCGCTGGGCCACCCGGAGCAGCAGCAGCGAGACGAGGAAGGTGCCGATCGCCAGGATGACGGATCCGGCGGCGGCCATCGGCAGGTCGTCGCGGACGAAGCCGTTGTCGTAGATGTGCATCAGGGGCACCCAGTCGCCGGAGATCTCGGTGGTCATGGGCTGCAGCGTGGTGGGCTCGCCGTAGACCTGGAGCGTGCCGACGAGGGAGAACAGGCCGGTCAACACGAGGGCGGGGACGACGAGGGGAACCTTGATTCGCAGGGCCAGTTGCCATTCGGTGCAGCCGTCGATCCGCGCCGCGTCGTAGACCTCGTTCGGGATCGCGCGCAGGGAGGTGTAGATGATCAGCATGTTGAAACCCACACCTCCCCACACGGCGATGTTGGCCAGCGACCCGTAGATGGCCGAGCCCTCCAGGAAGGGAATCGCGTCCATCCCCGCCTTCTCGGTGAGATAGCTGAACGGGCTCGTGGACGGCAGGTACATGAAGCCCCACAGCAGCGAGGCGATGACCCCGGGCACCGCGTACGGAAGGAAGATCGCGGCCCGGGACAGGCGCCGCCCCCTGGCCCCCGTGTGGTCGAGCATCAGCGCGAAGCACAGGGCGAGCCCGAGGGTGAGGGGGATGGCCAGCACGCCGTAGAGGGCCAACCGGCCGAACCCGGCCCAGAACTCGCCGTCGGACAGGGTCTGGGTGTAGTTCGCCAGCCCCACGAACACCTCGCGTCGGCTGCCGAAGAGGCTCCCCTCCTCGACCCGCATGCCCCGCACGCTGAGGTACAGCGCGTAGACCACCGGGATCGCCAGAAAGGCGAGGAAGAGAAGGAGCGCGGGGGCGATGAAGACGTAGGGAGCCGAGATCCGGGGCCTTCGCCCGGCCGCGGGCCTCCCCACGGGCTCGCTGGCCCGCCGGGTGACGTGTCCTGCCATGATGACCTTCGCGCTAGGGGGACTTCGGAGGGAGAGGGAGTGGCTGTGAGTGGCTACGTCCCGCTCATTTGGCGATGTTGAAGCCCTGGCGTTCCATGTCGCTGACCACGGCCTCCTGGACCCGCTGCAGCGCCTGTTCCAGGGACGTGCCCTCGCGCACGGCCTCCCCGAAGGCGTCGGTGAACTCGGACTGGGCCGCGTTGACGTTGGGTCCCCACTGGATGTTGGGCAGGGTGCTGCTCGCCGCGTCGTTCGCGATCTCCCAGTAGTCCTGCTGCTCGCCCACCAGGGGTGACGGCGGCTGTTCGGCGGTCGCCTCCTGGCACTCGACGGAGGCCGGGTACTCGCCGCTGGCGATCTGCAGCTCGCAGGCCTTGTTCGAGGTGTTCATCCAGGTGATGAACTCCACCGCCGCCTCGACCTCGTCGTCGTCGGTGACGGTCAGGGCCGAACCGCCCTGGAACGCCACCTGTTCCTCGCCGCCCTCCCAGTGCGGCAGCGGGGCGATGGCCCAGTCACCGGCCTGGGACTCGGCGATGCCGTAGATGACGCCGGGCGACCACAGGCCCGCGGGCCAGGAGAGGATCTCGCCCCGGTTGAGCTTGTTGTTCCACTCGGGGGTCAGGATCTCCCCGCCCTGGATCAGGTCGCGGTCGAGCAGGTCCTGCCAGTAGGCGGCGACCCCGAGCGACGCGTCATCTGCCACGCCGACCGACCACGTGCTGTCCTCGACCTGCCACCACTGGCCCCCCGCCTGCTGGGCGAGCCCGGCGAACTGGCCGAACTCCGACGGGGCGAAGGTCGCCAGGTACGTGTCGGGGTCCTCGTTCCGCACCTCCTCGGCGACGTCGGCGAACTCCTCCCACGTCGTGGGCACCTCGATGCCGAGCTCGTCGAAGCGGGCCTTGTTGTACAGCAGCACCTGGGGGCCGATGTCGATCGGCACGCCGTAGAGGTGGCCGTCGAAGCTCGTCAGGTTCCAGGTCCCCGGATTGAACTCGCCCTCCAGGGTCTGGGCCTGGTCCTCGATCTCGACCAGGACGTCCGACACGATCAGCGAGGGGATCGTCTGGTACTCGATGCAGGCGACGTCCGGGGCGTTACCGGCGCGGCTGGCCGTCAGCAGCTTGGTGGCCGTGTCCGTGCCGCCGCCGGCGTCCGTGTGCTTGATCCGGATGTCGTCGTGGGTGGCGTTGAACTCCTCGACCTTCGTGGTCTCGCCCCAGCACCAGTAGTCGAGCGTGACGACGCCACCGTCATCGCCGCTGCCGCCACCGCCACAGGCGGCCAGCACGGCCGTCACACCCGCGAACGCGCACAGGCGTCCAAGGAAGCGTCTCCGCATGGAGGTTCTCCGTCCCGAGAGTGATCCACGCACGGAACGAGCTTCCCCTCCGAGCCCGCCGGCGATTGATGCGCACAACCTACTCCGGCCAAATATGCGCTGTCCATGACTGATAACGAACGAATATTGACCGCAATACATGACAAATTGACCGCGCGACGCCGTTCGATGGTTTTGTGTCGAAGCGATCGTGCGGCGCTATGCGCCTTTTGAACCTTTTGATCCTTCGGCCTCGTTCAGGAGTGTCGAGACCCGCCCCGCAGGGCGCGGAACGCGAAGCCGAACTCGGCCGGAGCGGCTGTCAGGTGGTACCGGGGCAGCGGGGCGGGGCCGCAAGACTGTGTGCCGATGCCGTGCTGGGCGTGGTCGAGGTTGACCCAGACGGTGTCGCCGGGGACCAGGTCGGTGGTGTGCTCGGCCCGGTCCAGTTCCTCGCTCGTCCAGCGGCGGGCGGTGAACCAGAACGGCAGCGGGTCGGCCGCCACGCGCAGGGCCACGTCGTCGGCCCGGAGCTCGACCCAACGGACGTCGGCGCGCGCGCCGTTCTCCTGCGGGCGGACGTACGGTGTCTGGAGGTCGTCGACGGTCGCCTGGTAGCGGCCGAGGCGGGAGGCGGCTCGGGTGTCGGGGTACGCCTCACCCGGGCCGCCCCCGTACCACCGCACCCGGCCGAACGCGGCGGGCAGCCCCAGGCGCAGCCCGAGCCGCGGCAGCGGGCAGGGCCAGTCGCCCAGCGGCCGGACGCCGACCGTCAGCCGGAGCGCGGCGTCCTCGTCGACGGTCCACCGGTAGACGGCGGTCAGGGCCACGTCCGTGGCGTCCGGGGCGATCCGGGTGTGCACGGTCAGGGCGTCGCCGGTCAGCCGCACCGCGTCCGTCCGGTGCCGCATGCGGTGCAGCCCGAGCCGCTCCCAGCGCACGATCAGTTGGGCGTCGGGCTCCCAGTGCATGCCCCGGTCGTTGTCGGTGGGCGCGCGGAAGACGTCAAGGCGCGGGCCCTCGGTCAGGATCAGGTCGCCCAGGGCGCGAAGTCGACCGGTGGCGGCGTCGAAGACCGCCGGGCCGAGGGTGATCCGGCCAGCGCTGCGGTCGGGAGCCACGGACGGGCCCGGCGCCCGGGCGGGGACGGGGTCGGCAGGCCGCGGGGGCGCGGCGGGCAGCTGGGTCCAGGCCACCTCGTGACCGGCCTCGGCCCACGGCGTGTCGGCGGCCAGCACGGCGCGGAGGGTCCAGATCGCCTCGCCGCGCCGGATGTCGGCGGGCGTGGCGGGTGGCGTGGCGGGCAGCGCGACCTCGGTGGCGGCGCCCGGGGGCAGCGGCGGGACGGGCAGGTCGCCCTCGGCGACGATCTCCCCCTCGACCTGGTAGCTCCAGGTGAAGGCGAGGTGGGCGGTGTCGGCGACGTCGTGGCCGTTGCGGATGGTCACGCTGCCCCGCGTGGCGTCACCCGTGAACCGGATCGGCTCGATCACCTTCTTGTACTCGACCAGGCCGGGCGAGGGGGTGCGGTCGGGGAACAGCAGGCCGTCGCAGACGAAGTTGCCGTCGTGGTACTCCTCGCCGAAGTCTCCGCCGTAGCCGAAGAACGGGCGCCCGTCCGGGGTCCGGGTGGCGATGCCGTGGTCGATCCACTCCCACACGAAGCCGCCCTGGCAGCGTTCGTAGGTCTCGAAGATCCGCTGGTAGTCGGCCAGGCCGCCAGGGCCGTTGCCCATGGCGTGGGCGTACTCGACCAACAGGAACGGCAGGGAGCGGCGGTGCGCGTCCAGCTCCGGGTCCTCCAGCGGCGGCTCCTCGCGGCGGCCGATGGCCTCGACCTCGGCGTGCGGGGCGTACATCCGGGAGTAGAAGTCGCTGTCGGGGTAGTTCCCGTCGTTCTCGTAGTGCACGGCGCGGGACGGGTCGCGTTCGCGGATCCAGGCGGCCATGGCGGACAGGCCGGCGCCGGTGCCGCACTCGTTGCCCAGCGACCAGATCACCACCGAGGGGTGGTTCTTGTCGCGTTCGACCATCCGCCGGGCGCGGTCCAGCAGCGCGGGGGTGAAACGGTCGTCGGCGACGGGGTTGCCGCGCCAGCCGGGGAAGAAGCAGAAGCCGTGGGTCTCCAGATCGCATTCGTCGATGACCCACAGGCCCAGCTCGTCGCACAGGTCCAGGAAGGCGGGGTGGGGCGGGTAGTGGCTGGTCCGCACGGCGTTGATGTTGTGCCGCTTCATCAGCAGCACGTCCCGGCGCATCGTCTCCAGGTCCACGGCCCGACCGGTCTCGGGATGGAACTCGTGCCGGTTCACGCCCCGGAACAGGATCCGCCGCCCGTTGGCCTGGAACACCCCGTCCACCACGCCGACCGTCCGGAAACCGATCCGCAGCCGGACGCGCTCGCCGTCGGTGACCAGCTCCCCGTCGTAGAGCCGGGGCACCTCCGCGCTCCACGGCTCGACGGGCACCGAGGCCGGCAGGCCGGTGGACACCTCCAGACCCAGTTCGGGCACCAGAACACGGCCGGGCACGTCGCAGTCCACCCGCAGCGTGCCCGTACCGGTGGTGTGGTCGTACCCGGCGTGCACGAAGAAGTCGGCGGGGGCGCCCGCCGGGCGGTGGTGGAGCGTGACGTCGCGGAAGAGACCCGGCAGCCACCACATGTCCTGGTCCTCCAGATAGGACCCGGCCGACCACTGGTGCACCCGCACGGCCAGCACGTTGCCGCGCTCCCGCAGCAGGTGGCCCACGGCGAACTCGTGCGGCAGCCGGCTGCCCTGGAAGGTGCCCAGCTCGGTGCCGTTGAGCCACACCCGGGCGCAGGAGTCCACGCCCTCGAACCGCAGCACGCTCTCACCACCCGCGGGCCAGCCGCCGGGCAGGTCGAACACCCGGCGGTGATCACCGGTCGGGTTCTCGTCCTGGGTTCGCGGCGGATCCACCGGAAAGGGATAGGCGACGCCGGTGTAGACGGGAGCGCCGTGCCCCTGGAGCACCCAGTGCCCCGGCACGGCGATCCGGTCCCAGCCGGCGGTGGCGGTCGGGTCGTCCGCGCCGAAGTCCGGGCCGGTGCCCGAGGCGGTCGGCGCGAGCCGGAACTCCCAGGTGCCGTTGAGCGACAGCCGGGCCGCATCGGAGGCGGCCCACCAGGCACGGGGGGCGAGGGTGCCCGGGGCGGGGACGGGGTCCTCGTGGTAGGGCAGCGGCATGGGGCGGGACGCCTCGCCGTGGGGTCGGTCCTGCATGGGTCTCCCTCGGACATGGCTTCGACACAGAGTCTTTTCGAACGCAGGGTCGCGCTGGAAGCGCCGGCGAAGCCGGTGCTCAGCCAGTCTTCCACCGAGGTTGGTTCGGCAACAGAGCTACTCCCCCGGCTTCGCGAGTGACCGCGCGCACCGGGCGCGGGTAACTCGTCCGGGTCAATCGCTCCGTTCGCGCCCGTAATTCGACGGGCGACTGGGCAGGTACGTGACAACAGGGGGCCGCGCTGGTCAGGAACACTTCCACCGCACGGGAGGGGATCGCCATGGCGAGTTTCTTGCGTTCGCCACGCTCCGCCAGCGTCCCTCGAAAGGCGGCCACCGTGACCTGACCCTTCGCGAGGCCCGGACCGCCCCTTCACGGACGACGGGGGGAGGCGCGGTCCTGCCACGCCCACGGGGAGGTCGGGGCCCGCGGGGACGTCCCGCACTTCCGTTCGCCCCTCGCTTCGGGCCCGTGCCGCCGGCTGGCGGCGGCGTCGGGCCGGAGTGAAGCTGGGAGCCGGAGTGAGTACGGGAGGCGCGGTGAGCAGCCTGGTCGTCGTCGGAGTGGATGGCTCGTCGTCGAGTGACGCCGCGGTGCTACAGGCCGCCCGCGAGGCCAGGTGGCGTGGTGCGCGGCTCCACGTGGTGCACGTCTTCCGCCGGCCGGTCGCGCCCACGCACGTGCCGCCGCTGGATCTGTCGCCACTCGATGACCTGACGGAGGGCGCCGCACAGCATGCCAGGAGCGTGGCACCCGAGGTCGAGATCACCCAGACCGTGGCGGACGGCGCCCCGGTACCGGTGCTGGCGGGCGAGTCGCGAACCGCCGACCTGGTGGTCGTCGGCAGCAGGGGCATGGGGGGCTTCGTCGGCATGCTGCTGGGTTCGACGGCGGAGTCCCTGGCCGCGCACGGCGAGTGTCCGGTGCTGGTGGTCCGCGAGGAACCGAAGAACTCCGGGCCGGTCGTGCTGGGCGTCGACGGCACCCCGGGCGGCGAGGAGGCGGTCGACTTCGCCTTCGCCGAGGCGGCACTGCGGGGAACCGGGATCGTCGCCGTGCACGCGAGTCAGCCGGACGGTGAACCGGTCGATACGGACATGCGGGACGCGGAACGCCTGCTGGCCCAGGTGCTCGCCGGCCGCAGGGAGACGTTTCCCGACGTCACGGTCAGACAGGACGTGGTGGCCGACGACCCCCGCGAGTCCCTGATCGAGGCCAGCAGGACCGCCCCGCTGGTGGTCGTCGGCTCCAGGGGACGCGGCGGTTTCCTCAGGCTGCTGCTGGGTTCGGTGAGCCGGGCGCTGCTGCACCACGCCCACTGCTCGGTCGCCGTGGTCCGCGGTAAGGCGTGACCGACCGGTCCCCGGCCCGCCCCGACGGGCGGGCTCGGCTCAGGGCTTGCGGCCGACGCCCCCGTACTGGTGGATCTCGGCGGGCAGGCCGAGCGCCAGGGTGTCGGGGCGCCAGCGGGAGCAGGAGACGACGCCGGGCTCCAGCACCCGGAGGCCCTCCAGGAAGCCGCCGAGTTGCTCGGGGCTGCGCAGGATGTACGGGACGGTGGCGCGCGCGTTGTAGAAGTCGGCCGCGGCCACGTACTCCTCGCTGGTGCTGGTGCTGTCGTAGTGCACCAGGAAGCTGCCCGAGGGCAGGGCGGCCACCAGGCGGCGGACGATGGAGCGCGCCTCCTCGTAGTCCTCTATGTGGCCGAGGATGCCCATCAGCATGAGGGCGACGGGCTGGCCGAGGTCCAGGACCGGCCGCACGGCCTCGATGATGACCTCGGGCTCGCGGAGGTCGGCGTCGATGTAGTCGGTGACGCCCTCGGGGCTGGAGGACAGCAGAGCGCGGGCGTGCGCCAGGACCAGGGGGTCGTTGTCGACGTAGACGACGCGCGAGGTGGGAGCGACGCTCTGGGCGATCTGGTGGGTGTTGTCGACGTTGGGCAGGCCGGTGCCGATGTCGAGGAACTGCCGCACCCCCTCCTCCTCCGCGAGGTGGCGGACGGCGCGCGCCAGGAAGTAGCGCGCGCCGCGGGCGCCGTCGACGATGCCGGGGAACATCTTGATGACCTCGTCGCCGGCGGCCCGGTCCACCTCGTAGTTGTCCCGGCCGCCGAGGAAGTAGTTCCAGATCCTGGCCGACTGCGGCACGGACGTGTCGATCCTGGGCTCCGCCTCGCTCATGACCGACAACCTAGGCCAGTTCCATGCCCTCTGACCAGCGGTCAGCTGCGCGCTCCGACGGTCAGTCCGGAAGGGCGACGGCGTGCAGCGTGCCGTCCTGGTCGCCGAACAGCAGCAGGTCGCCGACGACCACGGGCGGGCCGTAGCAGTAGGCGGTGGTGAGCTGCAGGCGGTCGCGGACGGTGCCGTCGGCGAGGTTCACGCCCGTGAGCTGGCCGGTGGTGCCCGGTATCCAGGCGACGTCCCGGTGCACCACCGGCGCGGTGTTGAGCGCTCGCACCCCCATGGTGGCCGTCCACCTGGCCGTTCCGGTCGCCGGGTCGACGCGGCTGACCGTCCTGGCGTAGTCGTCGACGAGGATCACCTCGTCGTCGTGGCGCAGCTTGGGCGCGTACCCGTAGGAGCCGGGGCGGGTCCAGCGCTGCGTGCCGGTGGCCGAGTCCAGGGCGAAGACCGCGGAGACGGTGCCGACCAGGACCGTGCCCTCCGGCAGCAGACCGAGCGTGTCGTACCACGGGCCGTAGATGAACCGGGCGTAGGGGCCGGTGCGGGTGGTGGTGCTGAACCGCCACAGTTCGGTCCCGTCCGCCGCGTCGTAGGCGCAGGCGTCGCCGGTGCCCGAACCGGTGAAGACGCGGACGCCGTCGCTCGCGGCGAGACCGGAGAACGGGCCCCGCCCGGCGGCCAGCCACAGCCGTCGACCGGTGACGGCGTCGATGGCGTGCCGGCCCTCCCCCGCGCCGACCACGACCGCCGGCCGGCCGGCGAGTTCGGTGACCAGCGGGCTGCCGAGCACCGGAGCGCCCGCGTCGTAGGCGAAACGACGCCGCCCGGAACGCGCGTCGAAGGCGTACAGCCGGTGGTCCGCCGACGGCACGAAGACCGTGCGCCCGTCGTCCGAGAACGCCGGCCGCCCGTGGACCGGACCGACCCGCGTCTCCCAACGGCGGCGCAGCCCACGGCCGGTGGGCGTGCCGGCCAGCACGTCGCCGTGGGTGCTGGCGACGACCAGCAGCCCGTCGTGCGCGGCCAGCCCCGCCTGCAGCGGGTGGCCCAGCTCCACGCGCCAGCGGGCCCGGTCCTCGGCCCCGGGCACGGTGAAGCCGAGCGTGCGCTCGTACCACGCGCCGTCGTCGCCGGTGACGCGGACCGTCATCCGGTGGCCGCCCGGCGGGAGTTGGGAGACGTCCAACTCCCCGGTGTGCGGCCGGCCCGCCTCGTTCGCGGTCAGCTCCCGCCAGTCACCGGCGGTCGCGCCGCCGTAGGTGTGCTGCGGGTAGAGCTGCGCCGCCGCGGCGGCCGGCTCGTCCCGGGCGAGGAGCGAGACGCCCAACGCGCCGGCGGCCACCGCCGTCTCGTCCAGCCGGACGCGGGCGGGACGGGCGGCCAGCCCGGGACGCGGCCCGGTCAGCGGGATGACGGCCGCCTCCGTCCGGGTGACGGCGCCGTCCCCGGTCCGTTCGACGGCGGTGACGCGCAGGGCGGGTCCGGAGCCGGTGTCCGCCACGTCGACCCAGTAGTAGCGTGGCCCGCCGCGGGCGTCGCGGACGGCGAACTGGGTCGTGCCGTTGAAGCGGTACAGCTGCTCGCGGTGGATGTGGCCGGCGAAGACGGCCTGGACGTTGTGCGACTCGACGACCTCCAGCAGCCGGTCGGTGTCGGAGACGTAGTAGTTCTCCCCGCCGAAGGGGAAGTGCGACATGAACACCACGGGCGTGTCGCGGCGGACCCTGCTCAGGTCGCGCTCCAGCCAGGCGATGCCCGCCTCGCCGAACCCGCCGGGCTCCTGGAGCAGATGGCTCGGGTCGAGGCCGACGAAGTGGATGCCGAGCGCGTCGAAGGAGTACCGGGACGGGCCGAACAGCGCGCGGTAGCGCTCGCCCCCGGTGGCGTCCCACCGCCACTCGTGGTTGCCCGGCACATGCCGCAGCAACGGTCTCAGCTCCGCCGGAACGGTGCCGAGGTAGGCCTCGTACTCCTCGGCGGAGCCGTGCTCGACGATGTCGCCGACGTGCAGCACGAACGGCGGCCGGGCGGCGGCGATCTCCTGGTAGACCCAGCTGACCCACTCGGTGCGCGCCGGCACCGAGACGTCGATCTGGGTGTCGCCGAGCAGCGCGAAGCCGCGGGCGCGGCTCGCCGGGGCGGCGGACGCCTCGGGGGCGCCGACGGCGCTCCCGAGCGCGACGGCCGAGGCGGCGCCGCCGGCCGCCGTCAGAAACCGCCGGCGGCCGAGGTGGAAGAGGCCCGAGGGACGAGGGGGGTGCGTGTGGTTCATGACCCGATGATCCGCGAACTCCGTGAACCCTGGCCAAACGCCGGTGGCCGGACCACCCCTCCCGGGACCCGGCGCGGCCACGTGGCCACGCGGCCACGACCGGCGCGGGGTGGTGAGCGGGACGCGCCCCCTGGCCGGGTCGTCCGCCGACGCGAAGACGGGGTCCGTTCCTCGCCGCGCGGGTGGCCGGTCATGCGCCGTGGAAGGGCTTGCGGTAGCGGCCGAACTCCGCGACGCGGCGGAATCCGGCACTCCGGTACAGCTCGTACGAGCGGTAGGGGTTGGCGGAACCGGTGAACAGCCGCACGCCGCGCTCGCCGTGGCGGGCCAGGGCGTGCAGGCCGCTGACCAGGAGCGCCCGGCCGAGCCCGCGGCGCCGCCAGTCCTTGCGGACGCTGAGCTCGCGAACCTCGCCGACGCGACCGCCGTCCGGTCCCGCGACGCAGAGCGCCGCGCCCACCACCTCGGCGCCGTCCCAGGCGACCTGCCAGTGGGCGGGCTCGGCGCGTCGGGCGAACGCCTCGAAGTCCCAACCGCCGACGTTGCCGGTGTCGGCGTACGCCGCCCTGACCATCTCCCAGACAGGCCGGTGGTGCGACTCCTCGACGGGCCGCAGTTCGGCGCCGCCGGGCAGTTCGCGAACGAGCGGCGGCAGGTCGTCGAGGGTGGCCCGCTCGAACTCGGTGACGCTGAAGACGCGTCGGTAGTCCAGGTCGGTGAGCAGCGCCACGGACGCGGGCTCGACGTCGGCGGCGTTGGCCGCGAAGCACGCGCGATCCGCGGTGCCGTGCGCACGAACCAGCGCGGCGATCCGTCCCTCCGCCCACCGCACCATCGCGGTGCCGCCGCCCCGGCCCCGCAGTTCGGGCAGCAGCCAGCCGCGGTGCAGGTAGACCTCCGTGCCGTCCTGGTCCCGCCAGGAGGTGATGGTGGCGTACCCGGCGACGGAGCCCTCGTACTCCACGAGTATCTGGTCCCGATGCGGATCCTCGGGCGCCGCCGCGGCGTCGGCCACCTCGCGCGCGGTGGGCAGCGGCTCGACCACCGACCGGTGGTCGATGCCGTCGGCGCCCCGGCACGCCAGCCGGACCCCGAGAACGGGCTCGTGATCCGCGTCGCCCGCGTAGGGGCGGAGCAGGAATCCGCCCCTGGACGACGGTGTTTCGCTGTGCTCTGACATCTTCTCTCCCACCTGCTCCGCGGCGGCCGGGCGGCGGAGAGCCCCGGTGGCCGCGCCGACGGCAACCCCGCCCCCACCCGGGCGGGAAACGCCGGGGTGGCAGGGCCGGCGGTGCCGGGGAGTTCGACGCGTTCGCCCGCCCTTTCGACGGCGGTCCTCCCCACGGGGGAAAGCATGCACCACGGGGTTCGGGCCGGGTATGCCCAGCGAAGCGGCTTCGGCACCTGGACGACCAGCGAGGGACGGCGGACCTGTGACGTACGGCAGATACTTCGAGGAGTTCGAGCCCGGCGCCACCTACCAGCACTGGCCCGGCAAGACAGTCACCGAATACGACCACCACCACTTCTGCCTGCTGACCATGATCCGCCACCCCCTGCACACCGACCACCACTTCGCGCGGACGTTCACCCGACACGGCAGGCCCCTGGTGGTGAGCCCCCTCATCTTCGCCCTTCTCACGGGCCTCTCCGAGGCCGACATCGCGGGGGCCGCGCTCGCCCACCGCGGCTTCGCGAACTTCGAGCACAGCGCCCCGCTCTTCCACGGCGACACCCTCTACGCCCGGACGACGATCCTCGCCGTGCGGCCCGTCGACGGCCACCCGGCCCGCGGCGCGGTGCACGCGCGGACCGAGGGCGTCAACCAGCACGGGGAGCTCATCGCCGCCTACGACCGCCAGCTGGAGGTCCCGCGCGGCCGGCACCCGCTCGCGCCGCCACGGGGGCGCCACACGCGCTGGCCGTTCACCGGTGACGACATCCGCCGCCCCGTCACCGACCCTCCCCCCGAGACGGGATAGGGCGAGGTGGAGGCGCTGTTGCTCCCGGCAGGGGCCGGTGCTACGTTGCGTCGAATCGGTTCGACGGGGCGGGAGCGGTGTCCATGGTGACGATCGGCGACGTGGCCCGGGCCGCGGGCGTCTCCCGCAGCACGGTGTCCTACGCCCTGTCGGGCAAGCGGACGATCTCGGAGGAGACCCGCCAACGGATCGAGGAGGCGATCCAGCGGCTCGGCTTCACGCCGAACGCGGGCGCCCAGACCCTGGCGACCGCGCAGACCAAGGTGATCGGGCTGATGCTGCGGTTCCACGAGGACGAGTTCGCCCCGGCCATGCTGCAGTACGTGCTGCCCATCTCCGACACCGCCCGGGAGATGGGCTACGACATGCTCCTGGTCACCGACGCGGACGGCCCGGCCGCGCTGCGGCGGATCACCAGCACCAAGAAGGTCGACGGCCTGGTCCTGCTCGACGTGACGCACGACGATCCCCGGATCGAACCGCTGCGCGCCTCCGGACGGCCCGGGGTCGTGATCGGCCTGCCGCACGACACCGAGGGACTCGACGTCGTGGACCTCGACTTCTCGGCGGCGGCCACCCTGCTCGTGGACCACCTGCACGAACTGGGGCACCGCGAGGTGATCCTGGTGATGCCTCCCGAGGAGGTCTTCAAACGGCGGGCGTCCTACGGCTGGCGGTTCCACGACGCGGTGGTCGCGCGCTCCGCCGAGCTCGGCATGGCGATCCACCCGCAGCACGGTGGGGCGAACCAGCCGACCGTCGAGGCCGGCCTACACGAGGTCCTCGACGCGCATCCCGAGGCGACCGCCATGATCGTGCACAACGACGCCCTGGTCGCCGCACTGCCCATGGTCCTGCACCAGCGCGGGGTCCGCGTCCCCGAGGACCTGTCGGTGGTCAGCCTCTTCTCGCGGGAGTTCGGGCAGACGTTCTCGCTCCCCTACACCGCGGTGGAGACCTCGCCCCGGGAGCTCGGTCGCATGGCGGTCGAGCAGGTGGTCAGTCGGCTCCGGGACGGCGAACGCGCCGGCCCCCACCGCGTTCGCCTGGTCGCGCCCGAGCTCACCCGGCGCGGCAGCACGGCCTCCCCCACTCCCGGCTCCTGATCGGCCGCCGACCCGGGCGGCGGATCCGGTTCCGTGGCCGGCGCCCTGGGCCCCGCACCGCCGCTACTCGCCCGGGCCGCAGGCCCATTGCCCTCCCCACGGCGAGGTGTTACGTTGCGTCGAACCGGTTCGATTCACCGTTTCGGGGCACCGGTTCGACAGCGCTCGCCTCCCGAGCCGCACCCCCACACCTGGAGGCAACCACCATGCGCCACCCCCACACGTTCCGCCGGAAGCGCCGGCTGCGGCGGCTCGGCAGTGCCCTCGCCGCCACCCTCGCCGCGGCGACGGCCGCGCTGCTGGTCCCCGCCGGCTCCGGTTCGGCCCAGACCCTCGACGACTCCGTCACCGTCGACTTCGCCACCGATCTGGGCGCCCCCCAGCACCGCGCCTCCGGCATCCTCTACGGCATCACCGAGGACGGCGCCAATCCGCCGGACGAGTTCTTCACCGGCATCGACTTCCGCTTCGAACGGGCCGGCGGCGCCCAACTCGGCAGCCCGGGCGGCTGGGTCGCGGGCGACTACCAGCGTCGCTGGGACTCCACGCTCGCCCAGTACCAGCGCACCGTCGACCTCGGCGGCACGTTCCAGATGCTCCCGCACGACCTCTGGGGAGCCGACGGCACCACCTCGCCGCGCTTCCCCGGCGACGACGGCGACTGGTCGGACTACGACGCCTTCCTCGACCAACTCATCTCCGACATTAGGGCCGCCGGGATCACCCCGCAGTGGGACATCTGGAACGAGCCCGACATCACGCAGTTCTGGAACCGCTCCCAGGAGCAGTACCTGGAGATGTGGGACCGGACCTACGCCCGGATCCGCGAGGAGCTGCCCGACACGGTGATCGTCGGCCCCAGCACGGCGGGCGAACCCGCCCCGGACAACGCCTGGTGGACCACCTTCCTCGACCACGTCGCCGAGGCCGGCACCGTGCCCGACATCATCAGCTGGCACGAGATCGGCGGCAGCCCGCACAACCAGGACCCGGCGGCCAGCAAGGCCGCGGTCCAGCAGATGCTGTCGGACCGCGGCCTCACGGTCGACGACTACTCGGTCAACGAGTACGCCTGGCCCGAGCAGCAGAACCCGGGCAACTCCGGCTGGTTCATCTCCCGCCTGGAGCACGGCGACGTCGACGGCCTGCGGGCCAACTGGGCCTCCGGCAACGCCCTCCACGACAACATGGCCGGCCTCCTCACCCAGGTCGACGGCGTCTACCAGCCGCTCGGCGACTGGCAGCTCTACCGGTTCTACGCCGGGATGACCGGAACGCGTGCCGAGGTCACCCCGGGCGCCGACCTCGACGGCTACGCGACGGGCGACGACGCGGCGAGCCGCGCCGCCGTCCTGCTGGGCACCAAGGGCTCCACCGGCACCATGACCGTCGACCTCACCGGCCTCGACGCCGTCACCGGCCTGGTCCAGGACGGCACGGTCCGCGCCGTGGTGGAGCGCGTCCCGTGGAACAACGGCGGCGTGGTGACCGGCCTGCAGCCGGTCGCCGACGAGCAGCTGACCGTCGAGGGCGGCGCGGCCACGGTCACCATCCCGTGGACCGACTACCACGACGCCTACACCGTGACCCTGCTCCCGCCGGAAGGTTCCTGACCCGCCGCGCCACCCCGTTGCCCCGCCCCCGCTCCCGCCACCAGCGGCAGCGCGGGGGCGGGGCTCCGCACGCCGGCCGGCCGGACCGGCTGGCGCCGTCGGCCGTTCCACGGGCTCACGGCGCCGGAGGGTCCCGTGCCCGATGCTTCGGCCGGCACGAAAGCCGGACGAAAGCGCGCCCCGCATCCTCGTGGTCAGAGCCGCGTTCACCGCCGCACCGGCGGGCGACCCGCGGCCCCGACGACACGGGGGAACGGATTTCACATGGATGGGGTGGGAGCGGCCGCACGGCGGCCGTCTCGGCTGGGCGCGGAGTCGAGGAGCGCGGGAGCGGAACGCACGGCGCCGCTCCTGGGGGCGCAGGAGTACGAGTGGCTGAAGACTCTGATCACCGGCAACGACCCGGGGTCCGACGCGATGACGGTCGCCTTCCAGGTGCCTATCCCCGAGGGCTGTGCGATCGAGGTCGTGGTGGACTCCCTGGCCGAGGTCGTGGAGCGTCACGAATCGCTGCGGACCGTGGTCCGTGACGAGGGGGCGGGACCGCTTCAGGTCGTATACCCGCCCCGGCGGCCGGAGATCGACGTGTGTCCGACGGCGTCCGGGGAGCGGAGCGAGGCCTTCCGTACCTCGGTCAGGCGCGCGGCCGGACGCTTCGCGGACGGCACGCCGCTGCACGCCGGAGTGCTCCACGACGGCGGGAGGCCCGTGGAGCTCTTCGTCGCCGTCTCCCACATGTGTTGTGACGGCTTCAGCCGACAGATCATCGAGGCCGAGCTCGGCGGGCTCCTCGCCGGGCGCCCCGGGCCGGGCGGCCAGGGCCTCCGGCCGCCCGCCACCCAGGCGTGTGACGCGGCGCTGGCGGAGCGTTCCGACGAGGGCTCACGAGGTCGGGCCGCGGCCCGTGCCCACTGGGAGGCGATGGCGCGGCAGCTGCCCAACCGGCTGGTGCCGCCCCGGGAGCAGGGCGTGTGCACCAGGTTCGGCTTCGAGTACACGTCCGCGCTCACGCCGCCCCTGCTGCATCTCGCCTCCCGTACGTACCGGGCTTCGCCCGCGATCATCTTCGAGGCGACGCTGCACGCCGGGCTCACGATCCTCTCGGGCCAGGACCGGAGCGTGTTGCGCGGCCACTTCGCGGGGCGGGGGGCCGCCGACCGCGGCACGGTCGGGTGTTTCCACCAGGTGCTGAGCGCGATCGTCGACACGGGAGACCGGCCGGGTTTCGCGGAACTCGTGCGCCGCACGGCACGCGCCAGGCTGGAGGCGCAGCGTCGGCACCGGATAAGCCACCTGTCCCTGCGGCGGATCCTGTTGCGCGAGGAGCGCCGCCGTGGCGTGTCGTTCGCGGAGGGATCGACACTCAACTTCGTCAACGAGGCGGGGTTCGAACGCCTCGCCGAGCTCAGCGCCGAGCGGCTGCGGGACCTTCGGGATCGTGCGGCGGAGCACAGACTGCTGCTCCTGCGGAGGGAGACCACGGCCGACCCGATCGGGGAGGAGGCCTACGTGCTCGCCATCAACAGCGCGGCGAACACCCTCGTCGTCGGCAGCTTCAACGGCGCCGTCTTCACCCCCGCCCAGATGCGCTTCCTCATCGGCCTGCCCGACGCGCTGCTGGCGCGGGCCGCGTGCGCCGACGTCTCCTGGCAGGAGATCGAGGAGTTGTCCGCCCCCGCCGACCGCGGCGCCCCGCCGCGCCACCGGCGCGGAGCGGACGACTTCGACCCGGCGGAGGTGCTGCGCGCGGTGCAGACCTGCCCCGGCGTGCTCAGCGCCCGACTCGACCATGTGCCGGGCTCCCTGTCCGTGACGGTCGTCGCCGACGATCCGGCACTCGACGAACCAGCCGTGCGCGCGCACGTCATGGCACAGTTGGCGCCCGCGCGCCGCCTCGTCTGTCCCGACACGATCACCGTCGAGGCCGCGCACCCCACCCGTCCGCGTGCGGCGGAGGGCGTCCCGCCGGCCGAGTCACGGCTGCTGGACCTGCTGCGCGACGAGGGATTCGTCGAGGCGCCGCGGGCCGACCTCTCCTACGTGGAGTGCGGCGGGAGGCTGGACGTCGTGCCGGCGCTGCTGGCGCGGCTTCGCGAGGCCGGGCTCGGAGGGCTCACGATGAACGACTTCCTCCGCCCGGCGGATCTGCGCCATCTGGCCGCCCGGGTGGCCACGGCCGACGAGGACGTCGTCGAGCCCGCGACGTCCGTGACCGCGTGACCGACCATGAGACCGGTCTCCCTGCCCGTCGCCGTGCTGCGGACGGCGGACTCGCCGCGTCGGGGCGGCGAGGATCCCGAGCACATCAGGCTGCTCGCCGCTGCCCAGGGGCCGCTGCCGCCGATCACCGTGCACCGCGCCACCATGCGGGTCATCGACGGCATGCACCGGTTGCGCGCCGCCCAGAGCCGCGGCAGCGAAACCATCCGTGCCACGTTCTTCGAGGGCGACGAGGCCGACGCCTACGTCCTCGGGGTGCGGCTCAACATCCAGCACGGGCTCCCGTTGTCGCGCGAGGACCGGCTCGCGGCCGCGCGGCGCATCATGGCCTCGCATCCGGACTGGTCGGACCGTCTCATCGCCTCGGCCACCGGCCTCGCGGCGAGCACGGTCGCGGGTCTCCGCAGGCGTTCGACCGACATCGCCGAACAGTCGAACAGGCGGATCGGGCAGGACGGCCGGGTCCGCCCGCTCAGCGCCGCCGAAGGCCGCCGCCGCGCCGCGGACATCATGGCCCGCGAGCCGGCGGCCTCGCTGCGTGACGTGGCCGCACGCGCCGGCATCGCCCTGGGAACGGCGAAGGACGTCCGCGACCGACTGCGACGTGGCCAGAGCCCTCTCCCAGACGGGTCGGGCCGTCCCGGGAACGCGTCGGTCGCGGCCACCGGGGCGCCGGCGGCGGCGACGCGGCCGGATCCGTCCGAGCCGTCCCGGCTCCTCAGGGACCCCGCGCTCCGTTACACGGACCAGGGCAGGCTCCTGTTGCGGCTCATCCACGCCCACCCCTGCGACGACCGGGAGTGGGAGTCGATGGCGCGCGCCGTCCCCACGTCCCAGGCGACGACCGTGGCGCGCCTGGCCCGGGAGTTCGCCCGCCAGTGGAAAGACCTGGCCGACCTTCTCGAACTCCCGTTGGAGGACGGCGCCGACCGTCGCTGAGCCCTCTGCTCCCGCAGCCCGCGAAATCCCCCGCATCCGCCCGCGGGGCCTTTCGCATGCCATGACCAAAGCGCGGGGTACGGCCGACGTTTATCTGTTTCGGCAGTCGCTGACTTGAACGCTTGACCCGTTACCGCCGCGCGACATCAAATGACCGGAAGGAATATGACGCAGAAAGGAGTTCGATGAGTAGCGTCGCGCTTGACACCACCGAGGCGATCCCGGCCGAGAACGGGACCCGCCTTCGACTCACGGTTCAGGACAACGACATGGTCGCCGTTTCGCAGGCGATCAAGGGCTGTACGGGTGGCGGCTGCCTGGCCTGTGACAGCTGTGACTCCAGCCCGTGCGGGCCGGTGTACTGCAGCCACTGCTGACCCCCTGTTCATGACGTCATGAACGCCGTGGTGAGGCGCGATACGCGCCTCACCACATAACCCCTCCTCTTTCCGAGAAATGTGTCATCAATTGCCCTACGCAATGCCGTCCACCGGCCCCGGAGGGCGCGTCGCACTGCTTCCCGTCGGCGATTTCGGCCAGGCAGTGGCGAACCGCCTGCAACGTTCCCTCACGAACGCGTTCACGATTTCCGACCCCGCGGATTCGGATGGGGCTCCGCTGATCATGCCCGCCTGGCGGGAGTCACGCCGACTGGCGCGAATCGTGGACGCGACGTCCGCCATCCCCTGGTGGCTCCCGGTCGTCTACGCCCATCCGCATATCCGGGTGGGTCCCGTCCTCGGCCGGGAACTGCCCGGCTGCTACGACTGTCTGACCGGTCGCGAACTGGCGCTGCGGAAGGATCCCCGGATCACGGAGGCGCTCTGGGATCTCCACGACTCCGACGACGGGGCCGGGGTGCGCGGGCATCTCCCGAGCCACGCGGCCCTCGCGGCCGGGCTCTCGCTCTCCCTCGTCGAGGAGGGACACCGGGAGCACCGGGCCCTGTACACCTACGACGTGCTGTCCGGCGCTGTCATGGAGCACGTGTTCTCGCCCCTGCCCCGCTGTCACCGCTGGTCCGTGGAGGCGGCCTAGGATGCGAACCTCCGAAGGAAACGGCCACCTCCCGCGGATCGTCCCCGGGCTGGTCCACTACACGGTCGACGAGTCCTACGTGGTCGAGGGCGCCGCCACCACCGCGGTGTTCAGCGGCCCCGGGGCGACGGACCTCCTGCCGAAGCTGTGCGCGTTGCTGGACGGCACGCGCACGCCGGCGCAGGTCGGTCAGATCCTGGAACTCCCCACGCGGGACGTCGAGGACGGCGTCGACCTGCTGCTGGAGCGGGGTCTGGCGGAGATCGCGCCGCGCGCCCGACCGCAAGCGCCGGGAGTTCCGCCGGCGACGCGGGCGTTCCTGGCCAGGAGCGCCGGCACCGCCGAACGCCGGGGCTCCGGCGCGGAGCTCGCCGCCAGCCTCCGGCGGGCGCCCGTCCTCGTGGCCGGCCGGCAGCCACTCGCCGCCGCCATCCGCGCGGAGCTGACGGCCGCCGGTGGGGTCACCGTCGCGGACGCCTCCTCACCCCGGGCCGTCGCCATGGTGGTGCAGGTTCTCGACGACGCCGGGGAGGTCGGCTCGGAGCTGTTCCGCGAATGCCGGAAGAACGGCACCCCCTGGCTCGGCGTGGGCGTGGACCCGTCGGGCGGGTTCGTCGGGCCCACGGTCCATCCCGACTACTCCTGCTTTCCCTGCGCCTGGAGCTGGCTCGCCGCGCGGGCGCGCCGCGCCGGCGTCGCGCCGGCCGGGGACGCCCTCGGCGCCTCGGATCGGATCCTCGCCGGGCTGGCGGTCGCCGAGGTGCTGCACGCCCTCACCGGGGCGGCCGAGATGACCACGGTCAACCGGGCGCGAACGGTGGTCAGGGAGGAAGGGCGCGGGATGCGGGGACCGTACTCCTTCGGCACCGAGCAGGTGTTCTGTACCACCGGTTGTTCGGGCGACACGCTCACCCCCGAGTCGCTGGCGCCCTGGACGTACGAGCAGCACGTGGCGCTGCCCGGCCCGCTGTTCGCCACGGCGGCCGAGCCCCGGCCCGCCGCCAGCCCGCCCCATCCGCGCACCGGATACCAGACGTTGCTCACCTGCCCGGCCGCCACGCGTTCGGCGATGGCCGCCGCCGGGACGTCGCTGCGGACGCCTTCCCTGGTCCTCGCACTGACCCTGGGCCCGTCCGCCGGCCGGGAGGCGGAGCCGGCCCGGCGACCGGCTCCGTCGGCCGGGGGTCTGACCTCGCAGGAGGCCTACGTCGTCGCCCGCGCTCCGCTGCCGCTGCTGGACAGCCACACGGCGTGGTACGACGGGCACGGCGACAGGTTCGTCGCCACCGCGCCCACGACCGACGATCTCGTCGCACGCCTGATGTCCGAGGCGCTGCCCGACTCCGAGTGGCAGCACGCCGTGGTGTGGGTGGCCCGGGTGGGGCATCTCTCCCGCAAGTACGGTGACCTCGCCGTCCGGCTGGCCCACCTCGACGCGGGGGTCGCCATGACCCACGCCCTCCTCGTGGCGGCCACGCTGGGGAGCCGACCGCGCATGCCGACGTCGTGGCGCTCGGCTCCGCTCACAGAGCTCCTCGACCTGTCCCCGGACACGGAGATCGTCACCGGAATCACGCTTTTCTGAAGGGGTCAACCTTGCTCTCCCAACGCGACCACCGCCGCGAGGTGTTCGGTGCGCAGGCGGCCGAACTGCTGGACCGTGGAGAGGTCCGGCGGCTCGCCGACGACGGTTCCGCGGCCTTCGCGCCCGAACTGCCCGAACGCCTGACGCGGCTCGGCGCCGAACCCGTCGCGGACCTGCTGCGGCGTCGCCGCTCCGTCCGGGACTACGCGGACCGGCCCGTGCGGCGTGACCATCTCGCCGAGATCTGCGCCAGCGGTTCGCAGGCGTCGACGGTCCTGGCCACCGCTCCCGGACGGCTCACCGCCTCCGCACACTGGCTGGTGTTCGCCCGCCGGGTCGACGGACTGCAGCCGGGGGTCCACTCGTACGACGCGTCGGGCGACTTCTCCCTCGTCGCCGACCCGCCCGACGACCGGAGCTGGGCCCGCGCCGTCCAACCGGAGTTCGTCGACGCGCCGTGCCTTCTGCTTCCGGTATGGGAGCTGGAGAGCGCGTTGCGGGAACGCGGGACGGACGGCTACTTCAACCTGCTGCTGGCCACCGGGTCCAGCCTCTACGTCTCCTGGCTCACGGCCCTCGACCTCGGCCTGTCCGGCTGTCTGCTGCGGGACCTGCACCCGGCGCTGCTCTCCGCGACCGTCGCGCTGGGCGGGGTGGACGCGAGGCCCTTCCTGACGCTGGCACTCGGGCACCCACGGGAGCCCGTCGACACCACCGACTCCGGGCAGGCGGGAGACCCGTCATGACATCGCTCGAGGAGATGCTCGATCTCGTCGGCCCCTACGCCGCCGTCACCGTGGCCCCGAACCGGCAGCAGGCCGCGTACTGCCCACCGTGGTACTACAGTTACGCGGCGTCGATCCTCAACCAGGAGGGCGGCGGCCGGCACCGCCATCCGCGCGAGACGACCGGCGGCGGCCGATCGGACCGGATCGGGACCGCTCGCGCGGTGTCGGTCATCGAGGCGATGGAACGCGCCGCGCTCCGGAGTCCCCCGGCCGATCTGTTGACGGCGCCCGCGCACGCGGTCCCCTCGGCCGTCCCGCTGACTGATCTTCCCGTGTGCTCGGAGCGCGAACTCGCCGACCCCCGGTGCCCGTTGAACTCCCCCGACCCCGCCGCCCCCATCCGCTGGGTCGAGGGCGTGGAACTCCCGCACGGCACGCCCGTCCACCTCCCGGCGGTCATCGTGTACACGGCCCCGCCGCGGGACGACGCGGAGAACTTCTGGCTTCCGATCAGCAACGGGGCGGCAGCGGGGTTCACCTGGGAGTCGGCCCTGCTGTCGGGCGTCCTCGAGGTGCTGGAACGGGACATCGTCAGCACCCTCTGGCTCCAGCGGCTGTCCCTGCCCCGGCTGCCGGCCTCCCTGCTGTCGCCGCTCACCCGGCGGCTCGTGGGCTGGTGCGAGCGGAAGTACACCCGGGTGCACCTCTTCGACGCGACCACGGAGATCGGCCTGCCGACCGTCTACTGCGTCCTGGAGGCACCCCACGACCCCGTCGCCGAACGCGTCGTCGCGGCCTGCACCAAGCTCGACTTCGACAGCGCGGCCAGGGCGGCGCTCACGGAGGCGCTCTATCTGCGCCCGCTCGTCCACCGCTCGGCGGAGAACCCCGAGGAGGCCGACCTCCTCGTCCGGGGCGCCGTGTGGATCGGCGGCCCCGAGGGCGAGGGCGCGCTGGACTTCCTCCTCGACGACGGGGGCCCCGGCGGGGACCGGGGACCCGCGCCCGAGCCCTCCCGAGCCGTGACGCCGCCGCCGGGAACGGACGAGCGGACGCTCCTGCGCTGGCTGGTCGGCCGCTGCCGCGACGCCGGCCATCCGGTGTACGCGGTGGACCTGACCACACCCGACCTCCGCAGCGTCGGCCTGCGCGTGGCGAAGGCGGTCATCCCGAGCCTCCAGCCGCTCAACTTCCATCCGCACGCGCAGTACCTCGGCCATCCCCGGCTCCACACGCTCCCCGGCCTGCTGGGCCAACGGGCCCTTCCCGAGAGCCAGCTGAATCCCCACCCCCAGCCGTTCGCCTGAGAGACATCTCACGTGCCTAAGAAGTCAAGCCGCGACGGCTGGAACTGCTGAGAAGGAGGTGAATGCGCGATGCTCGTCGAAGTGCTGCCGGGTTTGCAGGCAGTGGTAGAGCTGGCCGAGCAGCCGGT
>NZ_JBDPLU010000070.1:0-1036 GCF_039871525.1 Streptomyces sp. B6B3
GACGAGCTGCGGTCTCGCCACGTCGCCGACTACCAGCAGTACTTCGGCCGGACCGCCCTGGATGTGGGCAGCACCGACGCCGCCGAACTGCCCACGGACCAGCGGGTGGCGGGTTTCGCGGGGGGTGACGATCCGCAGCTGGTGGCGCTGTTCTTCCAGTTCGGTCGGTACCTGCTGATCTCCTCCTCCCGCCCGGGCACCCAGCCGGCCAACCTCCAGGGGATCTGGAACGATTCGCTCAGCCCGGCGTGGGACTCGAAGTTCACGGTGAACATCAACACGGAGATGAACTACTGGCCCGCCGGACCGGCCAACCTGATCGAGATGCTGGACCCGGTCCTGGACCTGGTCGACGACCTCGCCGTGGCCGGCCAGGAGACCGCCCGTGTCCAGTACGGCGCCGGCGGGTGGGTGTGTCACCACAACACCGACGGGTGGCGCGGCACCGCGCCGGTGGACGGCGCGGTGTGGGGCATGTGGCAGACCGGCGGGGCCTGGCTTGCGTTGTTCGTCTGGGAGCACTACCGGTTCACCGGGGACCTCGACGCCCTCCGCGCCCGCTACCCCGCGTTGAAGGGCGCCGCGCAGTTCTTCGTCGACTCGCTCGTTGAGGATCCGGGCACGGGCCACATGGTGACCTGCCCGTCCAACTCTCCGGAGAACCCGCACCATTCCGGCGTCTCGGTCTGTGCCGGCCCCACCATGGACATGCAGATCATCCGCGACCTGTTCGCGGCGGTCGCCCAGGCCTCGACCCTCCTGGAGACCGACGCGGACTTCCGCGACACGGTGACGGGTCTGGCCGGTCGTCTGGCGCCGACGAAGATCGGCGGTCAGGGCCAGGTCCAGGAATGGCAGGCCGACTGGGACGCGGGCGCCCCCGAACAGGGCCACCGCCATGTCTCCCATCTCTACGGCCTGCACCCCAGCAACCAGATCACCCCCACCGGCACCCCCGAGCTGGCCCAGGCCGCCCGGGTCACCCTGGAACGACGCGGCGACGCCGGCACCGGCTGGTCCCTCGCCTGGAAGATCA
>NZ_JBDPLU010000071.1:0-918 GCF_039871525.1 Streptomyces sp. B6B3
GTGCGCAGCCCGCTGGCGGACAGCCTCCCGCCCGACGCGTTCTTCCAACGGGAAGGCCGGCGGCAGGTCGAGAACGGCCGATACCACCTGGACCTGCGCCACCCCGCGGCGGTCGCGCACCTGGACGCCACGATCGACCGGCTGGTCGGCGAGCTCGGCATCGACTACTTCAAGCTCGACTACAACGTCAACCCCGGTCCCGGCACCGACGTGGCGGCCGAGGCGCCCGGTGCCGGGCTGCTGGAGCACAACCGCGCTCATCTGCGCTGGCTCGAGGGCGTGCTGGACCGGCACCCGGACCTGGTGCTGGAGAACTGCGGCTCCGGCGGCATGCGCATGGACTACGCGATGCTGGCCCGGCTGCAACTGCAGTCGACCAGCGATCAGGAGAACCCGTTGCGCTATCCGCCGATCGCCGCGGCGGCGCCGATGGCCCTGCTGCCCGAGCAGTCCGCGAGCTGGGCCTACCCGCAGTCGGACATGTCCGACGAGGAGATCGCGTTCACGATGGTCACCGGGTTGCTCGGCCGGCTCTACCTCTCCGGGCACCTCAACCGGATGTCCGCGGATCAGCTCGCACTGGTCCGCGACGGTGTTGACGCGCATCGGGCGATCCGCGGAGAGCTGGCCCGAGCGGTGCCGTTCTGGCCGCTCGGCCTGCCCGAATGGGATGACGGCTGGATCGCCCTCGGCCTGCGCACGGGCGTCGAAAGCATCCTGGCCGTGTGGCGGCGGCCCGGCGCGGATGCCGTCGTCGACCTGCCGATGCCGCATCTGCGCGGCGTCGACGCGGAGATCGACATGCTGTATCCGCGGCGGCTGACCGCCTGGCCGGCCGACTGGGACGTCGACACCGGCACGCTCCGCCTCGAGGGCGGGCCCGCGCCCGCCGCCCGGGTCCTCCGGCTCCGGACTCCG
>NZ_JBDPLU010000072.1:0-813 GCF_039871525.1 Streptomyces sp. B6B3
CGGCGGCGAGCGCTGTCACGGCACTGTGCGGTGTCAGCACGCCCTTCGGGGTGCCGGTGGAGCCCGAGGTGTACATCAGGTAGAAGCCACTGGCCGGCGTCAGTGATCCGCCGCGTTCGACGTCGGTGAGAGAGTCCTTCGCCAGCTCGGCGGTCTCCTTCACCGTCCCGGGATCGTCGATGTCGATGCGGACCGCCGAGTGGGTCGGTGGGGCGAAGTCGCTGGTGGTGATGAGGAGCGCGGGGTTGCTGTCGGTCAGTAGGTGTTTGATGCGGCTGGTGGGGTGACCGGTGTCGATGGGGACGAAGGTGGCGCCGGTCTTGGCGACGGCCAGGAATGCCTCGATCAGGTCGGGGCTACGGGGCAGTGCGACGGCGGCTCGATCACCCGTAGCCAGGCCTTGGTGGATGAGGTGGCGGGCGAGCCTGTTGGTGCGGGCGTCGAGTTCGGCGTAGGTCCAGGAGTCTTCTCCCGCGATGACCGCCGGGACATCCGCACGGGCGGCGACCTGGGCGGCGAACGCCTCCACCACCGTCCCAGCGGTCTCGATGGGCGCGTCCCCGATCGCTTTCTCGTCGAGTAGCCACTCCCGTTCGCCCTCCAGCAGCAGGTCGAAGTCCTCGACCCGCCGCCCGTCATCCGCCGCCACCTGCCGCAACAAACTCACCAATCTCTTGGCGATCTGTTCGGCGGTGGATTCGTCGAAGAGGTCGTGGGCGTATTCGATGTGGCCGTCCAGTCCTGCGGGGTTTCCGTCCGGGTTGGTGTTTTCGGTGAGGAGGAAGGCGAGGTCGAATTTTGAGGTGTTGAGGG
>NZ_JBDPLU010000073.1:0-768 GCF_039871525.1 Streptomyces sp. B6B3
TGAGGGTGTGGGTGGTGGCGCAGAGGGTGGTCTCGGTGGGGCCGTAGAGGTGGTGGATGGTCAGCTGAGGGCAGGCGTTCCGGGTGGCCGTGATGGCGTGGGTGGGGACGGTGTCGCCGCCGGTCAGTAGGTGTGGGAGGCCGGCGAGGGCCGTCGGTTCCTCCTCGGCGATGACGCGGAAGAGGCCGGCGGTGAGGTGGACCGCGTCGAGAACGTGTGCGCGGATCAGCTGGGGGAGGGTGGTGGTGTCGATGGGTTGGGGTGGGGCGATGACGGTGGTGCCGCCGTTGAGCAGGGGGATCCAGATCTCCAGCGTGGAGGCGTCGAAGGTGTGGGGGGCGTGGAAGAGGGTGCGGCCGGCCGCGAAGGGCGCCCAGGTCGTGTCGGCGGCGAGCGCTGTCACGGCACCGTGCGGGGTCAGCACGCCCTTGGGGGTGCCGGTGGAGCCGGAGGTGTACATCAGGTAGAAGCCGCTGGTGGGGGTGGCAGCACAAGGGAGCGGTCCGTCGCTGTGGGCGGCCAGGGCAGTGGTTGTGTCGGCGTCGTCGAGGTCGATGCGGACCGCTGGGTGGGTCGGTGGGGCGAAGTCGCTGGTGGTGATGAGGAGGGTGGGGTTGCTGTCGGTCAGTAGGTGTTTGATTCGGCTGGTGGGGTGGCCGGTGTCGATGGGCACGAAGGCGGCGCCGGTCTTGGCGACGGCGAGGAACGCCTCGATCAGGTTGGGGCTGCGGGGGAGTGCGACGGCGGCTCGGTCGCCTGGGGCCAGGC
>NZ_JBDPLU010000074.1:0-656 GCF_039871525.1 Streptomyces sp. B6B3
TGGTGAGGGCCTGGGTGATGACGCGTTGTTGGGAGGGGCCGTTGGGGGCGGTGAGGCCGTTGCTGGCGCCGTCCTGGTTGACGGCGGAGCCGCGCAGGAGGGCGAGGACGGGGTGGCCGTTGCGGCGGGCGTCGGAGAGGCGTTCGAGGAGGATGGTGCCGGCGCCCTCGGCCCAGCCGGTGCCGTCCGCGGCGGCGGCGAACGGTTTGCAGCGTCCGTCGGGTGCGAGGCCGCGTTGGCGGCTGAACTCGATGAAGACGCCCGGGCTGGGCATCACTGACACCCCGCCGGCGAGGGCCATGTCGCATTCTCCGGTGCGGAGGGACTGGGCGGCGAGGTGGAGCGCTACCAGCGAGGACGAGCAGGCGGTGTCGACGGTCACGGCGGGACCCTCAAGCCCGAAGACATAGGAGACCCGGCCCGACTGCACGCTGGCCGCGACGCCGGTCAGGCGGTGCCCGGCCACGTCCACCACACCGGGGGCCGGCTCGTGGAGCGCGGGGCCGTAGTCCTGGCCCACCCCGCCGACGAAGACGCCGGTGCGGCTGCCGCGTAGCGAGGTGGGGTCGATGCCGGCGCTTTCGAAGGCCTCCCAGGAGGTCTCCAGCAGCAGCCGTTGCTGCGGGTCCATGGCCAGTGCCTCGCGCGGCGAGATG
>NZ_JBDPLU010000075.1:0-597 GCF_039871525.1 Streptomyces sp. B6B3
CGCCGCCGGCCGCGGCGTGGATGAGGATGGACTGGCCGGGGCGGAGGGCGGCGAGGTCGATCAGGCCGTAGTAGGCGGTGAGGTAGACCACGGGCATGGTCGCGGCCTGCGCGAACGTCCAACCCTCCGGCATCCGCGCCAGCAGCGGCCGGTTCGCCGTCGCCAGCGGGCCGATGCCGCCGGTCACCAGTCCGAACACCCGGTCGCCCGGCACCAGGTCCGTCACGTCGGGCGCGGTCTCGACCACGACGCCGGCCGCCTCCGTGCCGATCGTCACGTCTCCCGGGTACATGCCCAACGCGCCCAGCGCGTCGCGGAAGTTCAGTCCGGCGGCGCGGACCGACAGCCGTACCTCTCCCGGTTCCAGTGGTCTGGTCGCGTCGGGTGCGGGTACCAGCGCGAGCCGGTCCAGGGAGCCCGGTTCCGTCACGTCCAGCCGCCAGGCGCCGGTCGCGTCCTGGGGCGGCGCGAGTGGGGGTGGTTCGGCACGGACCAGGCGGGGGACCAGCAACTCACCTGCGCGGAGGGCGAGTTGTGGCTCTCTGGTGGTGGTGGCGCGGGGTAGGGCTTGTTCGGAGGCGGGGGTGCCGTCGGTGT
>NZ_JBDPLU010000076.1:0-572 GCF_039871525.1 Streptomyces sp. B6B3
CCGCCGTTGAGGAGTGGGATCCAGATTTCGAGGGTGGAGGCGTCGAAGGTGTGGGGGGCGTGGAAGAGGGTGCGGCCGGCCGCGAACGGTGTCCAGGTCGTGTCGGCGGCGAGCGCTGTCACGGCACCGTGGGGGGTGAGGACGCCCTTGGGGGTGCCGGTGGAGCCGGAGGTGTACATCAGGTAGAAGCCGCTGGTGGGGGTGGCAGCACAAGGGAGTGACCCGTCGCTGTGGGCGGCCAGGGCAGTGGTTGTGTCGGCGTCGTCGATGTCGATGCGGACCGCTGGGTGGGTCGGTGGGGCGAAGTCGCTGGTGGTGATGAGGAGGGTGGGGTTGCTGTCGGTCAGTAGGTGTTTGATGCGGCTGGTGGGGTGGCCGGTGTCGATGGGCACGAAGGCGGCGCCGGTCTTGGCGACGGCGAGGAACGCCTCGATCAGGTTGGGGCTGCGGGGGAGTGCGACGGCGGCTCGGTCGCCTGGGGCCAGGCCGAGGCCGAGCAGGTGGTGGGCGAGCCTGTTGGTGCGGGCGTCGAGGTCGGCGTAGGTCCAGGAGTCCTGGCCCGCGATGACCGC
>NZ_JBDPLU010000077.1:0-554 GCF_039871525.1 Streptomyces sp. B6B3
GGGCCGGAGTCCCGGGTGGGCCTGTGCCTGCCGCGCGGGGTGGACGTCGTCGTCGGGATGCTGGCGGTGTGGAAGGCGGGCGGCGCGTTCGTGCCGCTGGACCCCGACCACCCCGCCGACCGCCTCGCCCACATCCTCACCGACAGCGAGGCGACCCTCGTGCTGGGCACCGGCGAGACGCTGGCCCGGCTGCCGGACCACCCGGGCCGATCCGTGGCGTTGGACGACACCCACACCCTCGAGGCCCTCGCGCAGGAACCGAACACGCCCCCGCAGCGCCTCCCCCGTCCGGCTCAGTTGGCGTACGTCATCTACACCTCGGGCTCCACCGGCCGGCCCAAGGGCGTCGCCGTCACCCACCAGGGCCTGACCAACCTCGCCCACGCCATGCGACCCGCCCTCGGCGTGGACGTGGGTGTGACGGCGTTGCAGTTCGCCTCCTTCACCTTCGACGCCGCCATCCTCGACATCACCACCACCCTGGCCACCGGCGCCACCCTCGCCATCGCCACCACCGAACAACGCACCGACCCGCAGGCCCTTGCCGAGATGAT